>JAZRXX010000071.1:0-3481 GCA_045600485.1 Bacteroidales bacterium | reverse complement strand
GAACGTAGTGTTATCGAAGAAATGGGACGAGCACTCATGCATAAAGAACTAACAGAAACGAATTGTAATCAGATTATAGAACAATGGATAAGATAACCAAAGCAAAACATATTCTCAAAGCGATAGGCTTGCCTGATCGTCAGCAAGCAGATCTTTGTGCTCTATCTCTTCTTGCCCTTGCTGGGATAAAGAAATCATCAGCATGGAATGCTGCAACAAATGAGTGGATAAGGATTCACGACATAATAGCATTCGTTAATAAGAACTACGGAACTAAGTATGCAGAGAATTCACGCGAGACATTCCGCAAACAAGCACTTCACCATTTTCGTACAGCAGCCATTGTTGAGGACAACGGTTTGGCGACCAATAGTCCTAATTATCGTTGGCGCTTGACGGATGAATTTCTTTCGGTGCTTCAAGCAAATGCAACAGCATCATCTATTGCCGAATTTAATAGCAAGCACGAACGCTTGATAGATGTTTATGCCTCAAAGAAACGTATGGAAATGATGCCCGTCAAGATTAACGGCATAGATTTTACCTTCAGCACTGGCAAACATAACGAATTACAGAAAGCTATTATTGAACAGTTTGCGCCTCGATTCGCTCCCAACTGCGAGTGTTTATACGTTGGCGACACAACTGAGAAGGATTTGGTTAAGAATGTTGAGCGTTTGTCTGAACTTGGCTTTGCAATCACTCTTCACGACAAAATGCCTGACGTAGTACTCTATTGCGAAGACAAGAACTGGATTTACTTTGTGGAGTCGGTAACCTCCGTAGGCCCTATGGATCCAAAACGTATTGTAGAAATCAAGTCGATGACAGAAAATGTAACTGCAGGAATGATTTTTGTAACGGCATTCCTTGATTTCAAAACATACAAGAAGTTCTCAGAGCAGCTTGCATGGGAAACTGAAGTATGGATAGCAGAAATGCCTGACCACATGATTCACTTGAATGGTGACAAGTTCTTAGGACCAAGATAAGAGTTGTTTCTTTGGGACTCTGATCGCATTTGTCGGTTTTAGATGAATGCCATCTGTCATCGCGATTACGAGTCGAATGGCCCTGTCCAGTTCTATCAGTACGAGGACCGCATCGAGATAGAGAATCACGGAGGATTGTTTGGTAGAGCCAACGAGCAGAATTTCCCGAATGTGAACGATTACCGTAACCTCATTGTTGCCGAAGGAATGAAGGTGCTTGGCTTTGTTAACCGCCAGAGTTCTACCCCGAAGACCTCTTTGAGGCTTGGGAGAAGTTGCAGCGAAACCTACAGGCAATGAAGTTGGATAAGGAAACGAAATTGACAATCGTAAAGAAAAGAGAAATCATACCAAAAAGATACATACTTTTTGTAAAAATTTACACCCGAACTGACTAACATATCGAAAAAATTAGTATCTTTGCACCGAACATAGACACTTTTGGGTACATTACTAATTCTATGCAAAGACCGACCACCATAATACCGATTGTTGGGGTACAATATGCCGCCAATCCGAAAAGCATCGCTCCTCAGACAGAGGCGGAACGGGATGCGCGTACCATCGCCCTGTTGAAACGGATACAGTCCACAGGAGGCATGGTGATGCTCATTCCAGAACCCTCGAACCGTCACAACCCGAACGCCATCCTGGCTCGCTACATGGGTATGAGTGTCGGGTATGTGAGCGATGACAATCTGGAGGTGGTGCATCGGGCATTGCAGAAGAACGGAGGAAGACCACTCTTGGCCGACATCACAGAGGTAGTGGTGTATGAGCATGGCTATCTGTATGTAGCGTTGCCCGAAGTGATGGCATCGGCTCAGGAGCCAGTACTGCCCGAAGTGGATTGGTCGAGGTGGATCGTGGATGTGCCACTGTTGCCCACCAGCGAGGCAGAGTTTTGTCAGACAGAGGCAGAGGTGATGCTCGAAACGATCTCCTTCACCAAGGAGTCGTTGCCTCTGCTTTCGTTCAACCTTGACTTATGGCTCCGTGGCAGTGTGAATGATCTGAGCTGTGAAGCACGCGAAAGCCGAAGCCGCTACATCGAACTGCTGGAAGCTTCTTCCGATGCCGAGGTGCGTGCTTTGGCCGAAGGGGTGAAGCACCAGCGCAATGCCATCTGTGGCAGGCGTATGATGACGGAACGGACAGGCGCATGGTGGCAGATGCTGAAATCTTCGAGCGAACTGCATGACCTCTGGCAGAAGTGGCAACTGAGATGCAAAAGGCGCTATTGGCAGAACCTGCGTATGATAGACGATATGCTGCGAGTTTTGCCCGGTGAGGTGTATGATGACATCGGTGTCCTCAGCCGTTTCCTCTCGCGACTGTACTACATGAAGGTGCCACGCATGGCTTACTACAGCATCCTCACGCTGATGCTGATCCGCGAACTGACGTGCGAGCAACTCGGCATCGCACCTGAGCCATTGACTACAGAAGACTATTTGAGCGACGACGTGATACAGGACATGGAACTGATGCCTGTGACCATTGGACAGGTGTTGCATTATGGTCAGACACAATGCGAACTGCCCCTTCAGCGTTCCACCGTCCAGATGCTCGCCAACTGGCTGCGCGATGAATACGCGCACTCACATTGCAAGGCGGCTGATGCGTTGACCCGAAGAGATAATGCCCTCCAGCAGCAGACGCAAGCCATCTGCAATGCAGCTGAGGCAATGAGGGAAATAGCCGCACGTCCAACGACGCAGAACCTTGTCTATCCCCAAGCGGACAGCACCACGAACATAGGTTGTGACCAACGAAACTCAACATTCCCGACCTTCTTGCCTCCAGCCAGCGAGGTGCAAGGGCAACTTGGCAGTCAGAAGAACGAACAGAAAAGTCTAACAGAAAGGTAGCATACGATGGAAGATAATAAAAACATACAAGCTCAGGCGCAGGTGATCATTGCATACGGATTGAATAACATCGGGTGCGACCAGCGCGGTGCTACGTTTCAGACGATGGTGGGCATAAGTGATACTCCTTCTTCTCCGAATGGAGCAGAACAAGCTGACGCTGGGCAAGGGCAAAATGATGACTCTTGCCTTGCCGAAAGCAATGTCATCTTCAACCCTCGCATTCTGACAACTGAGGAACACTACCGACAGGTGCGTGATGTTATCATGCGTTTCATCAAGCAGGATGGCGTGGCTTCGGATGTGGAGCAGATCAACCCTTCGGCTCAGAATGAGTGGTACTATATTATGAAGGGCATTCGTGAGTCGGGCATGGCTTCTTCAAGCATGGGCGACACGAAGTTTGCAGGACAGATGGTGACATGGTTCCCTGATTTGTTCGCCGAGAAGATTGACGAGGGTGAAAGCAAGGATTTTGTCAGGGCAACCGCATCTAAATGCCACCCTTACCTTCCGAGCTATCGTTAATAATTGTAAACAGCCATCCTAGCTCCCAACAAATGCAAGTTGTGCATTTCTCGAAACCCTTTGTTTCTACCATCCTCAAACTTCCCATCA
>JAZRXX010000070.1:0-32445 GCA_045600485.1 Bacteroidales bacterium | reverse complement strand
CGACTTGGCTGGTTCAGGCTTCCGCCCATTGACCAATATTCCTCACTGCTGCCTCCCGTAGGAGTTTGGTCCGTGTCTCAGTACCAATGTGGGGGACCTTCCTCTCAGAACCCCTACTGATCGTCGCCTTGGTGGGCCGTTACCCCGCCAACTAGCTAATCAGACGCATGTCCATCCTCAAGCAATAAATCTTTAACCAATTTCAGATGTCATCAATTGGTGTTATGCGGTATTAATCCAGTTTTCACTGGGCTATTCCCCACTTGAGGGCAGGTTACATACGCGTTACTCACCCGTGCGCCGGTTTCCGTCCCCGAAAGAACTTCTCCCTCGACTTGCATGTGTTAGGCCTGTCGCTAGCGTTCATCCTGAGCCAGGATCAAACTCTTCGTTGTAAAATATCTTTGCGCTTCGAAGTTACCCTCGAAGAACTTTGACTTGTTTATGAAGCGCTTGTGGCTCTTGAGTCTGCTACTATTGACGGTAAAGCTTTTCAACTCACTATATATTATATAATGTGTTCGCACTCGCTCTACCTTTTATTGACTGTTTCCAGTCAGGCTTTGTACTACTTGTTATTCTCAAGTTTCATTTCTTCAAAGATCGTACCCTTCATTTGAAACGAAAGGGAGTGCAAAGATAAAGAGAAAAATTAAATTCTCAAAACTTTTTGCAAATTATTTTTCGAAAAGGGCTAAAAAATATGTCAAAGTAGACTACTTTGGCATTTTTCTTAGGTATTTTCTCCAATTAAATCAATATTGAAGGAATTATTTCGAAAGCTGTGGTCGCTGACGGATTCGAACCGCCGACCCGCTGCTTGTAAGGCAGCCGCTCTGAACCAACTGAGCTAAGCGACCAATAAGAAAAGAGTGTGGTGCCAACGGGAATCGAACCAGTGACACAAGGATTTTCAGTCCTTTGCTCTACCAACTGAGCTATGGCACCATAAGAGGTCGGTAGCGGAGTCGAACCGCTCTAGCTGGTTTTGCAGACCAGAGACTAAACCGCTCATCCAACCGACCAATCTAAAAGATTCGATTATTAGCGTGATCCGCTTGGGGCTCGAACCCAAGACCCCAACATTAAAAGTGTTGTGCTCTACCTGCTGAGCTAGCGGATCAAAGTACGGAGGATGAGACTCGAACTCACACAGCCGAACGGCCACTACCCCCTCAAAGTAGCGTGTCTACCAATTTCACCACCTCCGCAGGTTGTATGAGCGGAAAACGAGACTCGAACTCGCGACCCCAACCTTGGCAAGGTTGTGCTCTACCAACTGAGCTATTTCCGCATTCAAAGATTAGTTTCGGTGAGCAGAACCGCCCAGTCCGCACGTTAGTAGTACACTAACTAGTTGCGGAGAGCGGGATCGTTCATCCGCAGGTTAGTGGTTCACTAACTTGTTGCGGAGAGCGGGATCGAACCACTGACCTCCAGGTTATGAGCCTGGCGAGCTACCACTGCTCCACTCCGCGATATCTGCGGTGCGTACGGGACTCGAACCCGTGACCTCCGCCGTGACAGGGCGATATTCTAACCAACTGAACTAACGCACCAAAACTTCCACCTGACAAGCAGGACACGCAACAGCGTGTTAGCGGAGAGAGAGGGATTCGAACCCCCGGTACCTTGCAGTACGCCGGTTTTCAAGACCGGTGCTATCGACCACTCAGCCATCTCTCCAAGAGAAGTTTTGTAAAAAAATCCGTAGCGAGAAAGGGAATTGAACCCTTGACCTTCGGATTATGAATCCGACGCTCTAACCATCTGAGCTATCTCGCCATCATCATGAATAAGTGACCCCGGAGAGGCTCGAACTCTCGACCCACTGATTAAGAGTCAGTTGCTCTACCAACTGAGCTACGGAGTCATTATCGACCTTGAAAACAGATCCTATCTCCAAGAGTCATATTACTTTCTTACAGATATTTCCTTCAATATTTCAAAGAACATTTGCGAACCAGATTTCTCTGATTAAATGTGGGAGCAGATGGATTCGAACCACCGAAGTCGTAGACAGCAGATTTACAGTCTGCCCCATTTGGCCACTCTGGAATACTCCCAAGCCGAATTGTTTCCCTTAGCTTGACGACTGTCCTTCCAAAGGGCTCAATTTAGAGCCTCTTGTCGGATTCGAACCAACGACCCCGAGATTACAAATCACGTGCTCTGGCCAACTGAGCTAAAGAGGCGAAGCGCTCCAAGATGGGCTTGAACCAACGACCCCATGATTAACAGTCATGTGCTCTAACCAACTGAGCTATTGGAGCAAAAAGATTCCCGCACTGTTGTTTCAGCATTGCGGGAATCTCATATAAAGTGACTCCCACAGGATTCAAACCTGTAACCTTCTGATCCGTACTCAGATGCTCTATTCTGTTGAGCTAGGGTGCCATTGTTCATTTCGCAATGTCTATCAAAGATCGTTGTCGAGGAGGACTCCTCTTTTGTTTGTCGGGGTACCAGGATTCGAACCTGGGACCCCCTGCTCCCAAAGCAGGTGCGCTAACCGGACTGCGCTACACCCCGAACTTGTGCTCGGCGATTGGAAGAGCTTTTGAAGTTCCGTAGAGCTTTAAGATCTCGTTCCTTTCGTTTTGCGGGTGCAAAGATAGAGCATTTTTTCGAGCCCTCCAAATTTTTTTATGACTTTTTTTCAAAAAACTTCAAAAAAGGCCATTTCTGAGCCTTTTTGACCCCAAAATCTACTCAATATTCAAACTGAAGATGTCATTTTTAGTTCTTTCGGTCAATAAAGAAGTCCACCAAATGCTCCAAAGCGGTTCTACAGTCATTTTCTGGGAAAGAAAGGAGCAATTGTTTAGCCTCAAAAGCTATATTTTTCATCCTGGCTTGGGCATATTCAATGCCTCCCATCTGTTTTGCATACTCGACAAGCATCGAAACTTCAGCTTCCGACAGGTCTCTATTCACCAAAAGCATATCTTTCATACGTTGGCTTTGCTCTGTTGGACCATTCTGCAAAGCATATAAAAGAGGTAAAGTCACCTTTCCTTCCATAATATCATGCCCTGTTGGTTTTCCTACAGCATCGTTCGATGGGAAATAATCAAAGATATCGTCACGTATCTGGAAAATCAAACCGATCTTAGAGCCAACCTCGGCCAATCGCTCTACCACATCCGGAGTCGCGTCAACAGAAAGAGCTCCGATCCGAAGACAAGCGCGGAACAGCGAAGCAGTCTTTCCATTGATCACACTAAAATAAGCGTCCTCACTCAACAAATGCGATCGAGCGTTCGACAATTGTTCGAGTTCACCTTCAGTCAACGACTCCGACATTCCAGTCAAAGTACGAATAATATCCAAAGAACCAGTTTCGCTACTACATGTCAGACACTTTGCCAGGAAGAAGTCCCCCATCAAAACCGCAACTCGATTATCCCACAAGTTATTTACAGTCGCAGCACCACGTCTTTCATCACTTTTATCGATCACATCATCATGCATCAGCGAAGCATTATGAAGCAATTCAACAGCGACAGCGCCATACATAGTCGCTTGAGTCACCTTTCCAGCCAACATTTTAGCAGAAAGCAAAGTCAAAATCGGGCGAAGTTGTTTTCCTCTACGATCCAAGAAGTAGTGAATAACATTATCGGCCAAAGGAACTCGAGTACGTAGCGTTTGTTCGAAAGTCTCTCTAAACAGAAGAAGTTCACTCTCTATACATTCAACAGGAAGTTTCATCTAAATATCTATTATTACGCGTATATAATATATAATGAACGCGCGCGTGTGAATTAATAATTATTTCTTATAGGCGAAGAAATGATCTACAGGACCGAAGCCATGACCAATCTCATAGTTCGCACCAGAAACAATCGCATCATTGATATATTGCTTGGCAGCTGCTGCCGCTTCCGGAAGAGGCAAACCCTTAGCCAGCATGCTTGCCAAAGCCGACGACATCGTGCATCCAGTACCATGGGTATTGCGAGTGTAAACACGAACCGAAGGCAATTCATACATCTGTTTGTTCTCCGCATCGAAGAAGATATCGACCAAACGATCGTCGGTCAGATGACCAGCCTTCAGAAGCACAGAACTTCCGATCTTTTCCGCCAATGCACGTGCTGCTTCCGGTAATTGCGACTGATGCTCAAGTTTCACGCCACCCAGAAGGATTTCAGCCTCTGGAATGTTAGGAGTAATAACACGCGCCAAAGGCAATAGGTCAGTTATAAGCGAAGTCACCGCGCTCTCCTCTATCAGACGATGACCGGATGTAGAAACCATCACAGGATCCAGCACAACATTCTTCACGTCAAAACGTTCAAGCATCTTGCGGACACCATCTATTACTTCCGACGAATGGAGCATACCAATCTTTACAGCATCCACTCCAATATCGTCAATTACTGCCTCAATCTGCTGTTCAATAATATCGACAGGCACCGGATGCACAGCAGTCACGCCCAAAGTATTCTGAACCGTTATCGCAGTTATAGCCGAAGCGGCATAACATCCACAAGCAGAAATAGTCTTTATATCTGCTTGAACACCAGCACCACCTCCAGAATCACTACCTGCAATTGTAAGGACACGATTATATTTCATAGCATAATCTTTTGTGGCGCAAATATACTGTTTTTTTTCACGCCAAACAAGAATCTTAACCAATTTTCGAAAATTTCACCCATAATGTACCCAATAAAAGCATAACACAGAAAATAAACAAGGCGAAATCTCGTTCTTAAAACAAAACAATCATCCTATGCGTAAAATAATCGGTATCGGAGAAACCGTCCTCGATGTCATCTTCAAGAATGACCAACCCACAGCCGCTGTGCCAGGCGGCTCCACGTTCAATGCAATGATTTCCATAGGCCGAACCATTGGTGTCGAACACCCAGAAACTCCCATTCTCATGGTGACCGAAACAGGCGATGACCACATCGGCGACATCATTGTCAACTTTATGATCGACAACCATGTCTCAGCCGATGCAGTCACCCGCAATGCCGGTACACAGAGTCACATTTCGATGGCATTTCTCAACGACCAGAACGATGCCCAATACGAATTCTACAAAGACCACAAGAATGCCAGCTTGAACAGCGAGCAGGTCGCAGGCATCCAATTCGATGCCAACGATCTGGTCCTGTTCGGCTCCTTCTTTGCCATCAACCCTAAACTGAGGGACTACACTCGTATGCTCCTCACCCAGGCACACCAAGCAGGCGCTATCCTCTACTACGACATCAACTTCCGCGCCAGCCACATCGCCGATATTCCCGACACCATAGGGAACATCGAAGAAAACTGCCGTTTGAGCACCGTAGTCAGAGGTTCGGCCGAAGACTTCGGCTACCTGTTTGGCACAACCAATCCGCAGGAAATCTACGAACGGCACATCAAGCACCTCTGCCCTATCTTCATCTGCACCGACGGCGGACGCCCTGCCTGGGTCTTCACACCCGAATTTACGCTCCAGATTCCCGTCAGCCCCATCCAAACCGTCAGCACCATCGGAGCGGGCGACAACTTCAATGCCGGTTTCCTATGCGGCATCTTCAGCCACAGCATTACCAAGTCCATGATCCCCACCCTCCCCCAAGAGACATGGCTGCAGATTGTCAACATCGGCCAACGCTATTCAGCCCATGTTTGCCAAAGCATCTATAATTATGTAAGCGAAGGGTTCTCCATCTGAACACACAGCCAATATCATCGATGCTGCTGAATGGCCGCACCCATTCTGCGACAGAAAAACGCACAACTTTTGTGCGTTTTTTGTCTTTTTTGCAGTCTTTTTGACAAAAAAAAGAGAAACGCAACAACTTTTTTTACATTTTTTTTGGTCGGTTTATAAATAATACGTACATTTGCCACGTCTTTAATTCGCTGAAAGCCCCAAGGGGGATTGAGGCGAGGGCAAGACACATATACATAAAAAGGCGTATCTTTGCGCTTTGATTTTTGACGTTCTAAGAACTTCGCAACTTCTACAAATGTTTGTCAAAAAACAAAGCAACGGGAACGCTTCATGGGATGTATTATATGCATCCTCATTGCTCAATGTACCAAATACATTGTGTCATGTGGATTTATTATATGCATCAGCGTGGGGCTTTCAGCGTTGCTCGTTTCGACAAACAGGGCAATGCGAAGGCCTTTAGAACGTGGGACGAGTGACAAGACTGGCTCCACGCTTTTTTTGTGTCTATGGTTTACCTTAATATAATAAAAGAGAGACTATCCGAGAGCCAATAGTCATAGAAGGAACAGGAACACTCCCCCAAGACTTATATCGTCGCATCTCGGAAGAATAAATAGTACCGCATATTGTAATACTATACAAATCGCAAACAATCTAAGTATTCATTCCCGAAAAACATTTCCCACCCTTCTATTTAAAGTCTATTCTTATACTATATTTGCAACGACAAAGCAAATATATAAACTATTAACATCTTAAAAACTATGCCACTTTATCGCATCACTACCAAGTGCCGCACCAACACCAACGGCATCTTAGTCGAACCCGGCATGTCTGTCGAGGTCGTTTCCAAGAGTCTCAGTAATCCAGTCCTCGCCGATGGCGGCAGCGCTGTCGCTGCTGCTTTCATGCGTGTGTATGGAATCGATCTTAAACGCGCTGGTGCCCTCAATACCATGTATTTGAGTTGTGAAAGAATTGGATAAACTATTATAAATCAAAAAAAATAATAATTATAATTATGGCAAAAAGATGTCCTTATTGTGGCAGTTGTTATACAGAGTCAAACACTGGCACACGTGTTGCAGAAACCGTATTTAGAACTGCTGCTGGTTTCGGATTAAGTATATTTGGACACCCAAAAATAGGAGGAATGCTAGTAGGTGGGCCTAATACAAAAAAATATACATGTAAAAACTGTAAAAAAGACTTTGATTAAGATCGTCGTCTCATTAATACAGTAGCGTACGAATTATAAACATGAATAAAGACTTAGACGAATTATACAAGAAAGCAGAATCTCACATCTGCGAGCTTCAATAAGAAACGTTTTTTCTAAGATCGACGTTGAGATGTCTTTTTTAGAAAGCCAAGAAGGGACTGGTTTGAAAATCAGTTCAAATGCTGGCATGTGGTTAAGCCACAGTTTTAACATCTTAAAAACTATCCCTCTTTATCGCATCACTACCAAGTGCCGAACCAACACCCACGGCATCTTAGTCGAACCCGGCATGTTTGTCAAGGTCGTTTCCAAGAGTCTCCCAGTCTTCGCCGATGGAGGCAGCGCTGTCGCTGCTGCTTTCATGCGTGTGTATGAAATCGATCTTAAACGAGCTGGTGCTCTCAATACCATGTATTTGAGTTGTGAAAGAATTGGATAAATTTGTCAAAGTATGTTTGAAGGCGCAATAGCCCCAAAACTTTGAAAAGTATTATTCCCAGTAAGTGATTTCTAGAATTTGTTGTAAAACTAATGTAATCATGAGTCCACTTTAAAAAGTCCGAAGCCAAAGTTATCAACACTTTTCCATTTGTTGATATTGCTGATTTTCAAAATTTTACAAAATTGATAAAATCATCACAAGTTGACGTTTTCTAAAAAATAGGACTTTTTCAAGGGGACTCAATCATATATTATATATGTTCCCAATTATTCCAATCGTATTAATTTTGCTTGCTGCAGGTTACGCTGTTAAAAGCCTAATTGACTTTCTGTCTGGTAAGAAAACTTTAATTACAGGTCCAATTTCATCGGGCAAAACAACTTTTGTTCAACATATCTCAAAAGATGAAATTCCTGATGGCCCTTCTGGTGCTCCTCGAAGTTATAAGGTCGAAGATGCAATGTTAGATGAAGTTACTGATTTTAGTGGAGATACATCATGGCTTAAGTCGAAATTTAATGAATATATCAAGGCTCATGACTACATACTATTTTTCTTTGATACTTCGGAATATATCAAGGATGAATTGTATAGAGCAGATGCAAATGCACGTATTGATATGATTCATCGAAATGTTAATTCATCACAAAAAGTCCTTATTGTTGGCACTCACATAGATAAGTTATCTGGCAATTATAAAGCCGATATTGAAAGATTATTCGCTGGGAAATCTTACCAAAGTGTACTTGATCACATAGTATATGTAGATACAACGAAGAAAGAGTGTGTTGAAACTATACATGATGAATTAAAGAGATAATCAAATGAAACATTGTTTATTTGTTCAGTGGAAGAAACCGACAGATGCTAGTCGATACGTTATTGATGGAAAGACTAGTGAATATGCAGGAACAGAACAACAAGATAGAATAATGAAACTATTAGCAGATGTTCCCAAATACAAGGAAATCTGTAGCAACGATTATAAGGAGAACCTTTCCCCAAGTTTTCGATATAGTTTTTCAAAAATCAAATCTTCCAATTTCCGTTTTATTGAAGGTAATTTTGAAGAAACTGATTTCGCGGGGAGAAAATTGGTCTATATCTTTATGACTAGTGAAAGTGATCCTTTAAAAATTGTTGAAATTCTCAAAGAATACTCATCATTACTTGAGGTTACACCACATCAAGAAGATTTAGAAGTTATCAGGAATTATAAATTCCAAACAAAGAGAAAACTAAACATTAAATCATATGTATTATGGACAATAATAGCCACAATCATCTTGCTCCTGTTATATATATTGCCGAATCTCCAGAGCAAGCTGTAAACTACAAATGGGATTCTAGATCTAATGGACTCAACAGAAATGTTGCTGTTTTAGAGCCTTCACAGATTCACGCCTTAGGAGAAGGTCAAAGTAATTTTAATTTGCCTTACGATTTGACTCCAGGAGAAGTGCTGATTAGACATCCTTACAATCAAGGATATATTCAAGCAACTGATGCGGAAGATGAATACTTAAAAGCTGCAGCTGAGGGGATTTTTCTGATTGCAAGATGTTTAGGGGCTACAAAAATTACATATAAAAAATGCAATATTGCAGAGTTTAAGCGTGAGATTGATAGTAATAATAGTTTGAAATACAAGGCTATTGATGCCAATTTGTCCTTAAAAACTTCGCAAGAGCAAAAACTATTGAATAAAATATCAATGACGCGAGAATTCCCAAAACAAAAATATACAATCGAACAATTTAACAATGCTAAATCCATTGCTGAAGAGAGGGGCTTGATGATGTCAAGTGATATTCGTAGTCTCATTGATGCTCGAGATCCTAGTCTGGGTGCACCAATGACTCGACAAACTGTAAATGTAGAAATTTCGTCGGCTCTTAATAAGGCAATGGATATCGCATTCACTCTAAATACGGTTTCATTCTTCAAACTCAATTCAGATACAAAAATTACGACACAGAAGAAATTGGAACTGAACGTTGAGTGGGAAATTATCTTTTGAATTTAAAACAATCATGCAATTTACTTATATGACTACAATAGATTGGAATACAGGGTTCTTCTTTTTACAAATCAATTCGACCAAAGTCCTTCCTTAGCAAAACTTTGTCGGTGATAGATTATTATAATGTAGAAATTAATTAGTGAAAATTATCTAATCAAAGTTTTAATTTTATTCTAAATCGTATGAACAATTTAATGAAGTATCAGATAGCTTTAGATAAAGTATCTGAAGTTTCTCCTATACTTATTGGAGAGGCACAAGTAGAATTAAAGGAGAAATCCGAAGAGTTTATGAATGAAGTTCAAGACTCTCAATATATCAAAGTTCCTCTTGTTGGTGTTTTTAGCGCTGGTAAAAGTTCTTTGCTTAATGTCTTTACACAAAAACCAGGCATGTTACCTGTCGACACAATGCCAGAAACTGCTGTTGCATATGAATTATACTATTCACAAACCGAATGTGTAGAATTATATCGAAATGGAAGCAAGATAGATTCTAAGCCGCTTCCGGACATAAAGCAACTAGAAACAAAACCAGGCGACATTGCAAAGGTTTATTGCACAAGCGAACCTATCAAGGATTTACAGCAGAAAGGAATAATCCTTGTTGATATGCCGGGCATTGGTTCTGGTATAGAACGACATGATGCAGCAATATTCAATTATATAAATAGCGGTACTGCATTTGTCTTAATTGTAGATGCAGAACAAGGCTCGCTTCGTGGAAGTACTCTTGCTTTTATGCATGAGTTGAGCCAATACAATATGCATCCAGCAGTACTTGTTTCAAAAATAGACAAGAAACCAGAAAATGATGTAAAAGATATTGTAGAATATGTACAATATCAAATGACTCGACTCGGCAATTCTACTCCATTTGTCGGCACTGTATGTTCTGTAAACAATAACCTTGAAGGATTCAACAATTATCTTGATTCGCTCAATCCAGAGGCTCTAGTAGCAGAAAAATTAAACAAGAAACTAAAGATTATTATCAACTCTATTATAGACCAAATCAAAGTTCGTGTTGATCTTAGAACAAAAGATATTGCCAATGTTGATGAGAAAATCAAAAAGATTGATGAAGAAATCTCAAACGTTAAAGCAGAGTTACCTTCTATCAATAGTAATGCTGATACTCCAGAAAAGTCAACGCAAGATATTCTCGACAATGTCCGTTCTGCACTTGAGGCTAAATCGATGGATATTGCTCAAATGATTGTAAACAAAGAGGATCATGAATCTATTAAGGCTGTCATTGTAAGTACTGTGCGTACTGAAATAATTGCTTCCTTGAAAGAAGAAAGTGAGCAATATTCAACAGCTCTTGGAACTGCTGTTCAAGAATCTGTCGCTGATTTAGCCACCATTGAAGTTGACTCAGACTTTATGAATGATTTCTCTGAGATCTTCGAAGTTCTTAACGGGTATATTGAAACACTGCTCTCCCTCGGAGGAATTTGGGGTATGTTGGCTAAATTCCTATTACCATTCTTGCCAGATGTGCTTAATTGGCTTTTCGGAAAGAGTGATGAAGAAGTGCTTGAGGAGGTACGTGCTAAGTTCATGAGTAAATGCGTAAATCAGGTTACAACAGGAATTCAACCTACCATATTTAAGATTACTGTTGATAATCAGAAACGAATCAAAGAAAAGATTCAGGCAGAACTCGTCTCTAAGATGGAGAAGGTAAAGGAGGGACTTCGTGAAAAAATGGCTGATGCAAACAAGTCGAAAGAGGAAGTTGAGACCGAAATATCCAAACTCAATTCTGCTATCTCTCACTTGAATTCTGTCCTTTCAGAAATATAGTAACAAACCATGGAGTGTGTAGTCACGTTGCACACTCCATATTTATACAATTCATTATGGCTTTAGTTAGAAAATCTAGTCCATCATCTACTCCTACGACACCTAAAAAGCAAATTATTAAGGTGAACCCGTATGAGAATCCAGATAATGTGTTGGAACTTATGGCAAGTATATGTTCTGCTGTTCCAAATGCTGATACAGACATATACTGGGATATCATTAGCGACGCCTACAACAAAGAAGTTAGGGGGAAATCCCTTAATCAATACTTAAAAGACAATAGAGGTAATTTGCTAAATGGCGATTTCGAACATGACTTGAATAACTTTTGCAGACAACTATCTTGGAATTTATCAGCTCGTGAAAACACAGAACATACTCAGATTGTTGTTGCGGGTGGCTTTTCTTCAGGTAAGTCTTCTTTCCTTAATCGCCTTACCAATAGTACGAACCTTCTCCCTACTGGCGTAGAACCTGTCTCTGTAGTAAAGACTTACTTATATTGTTCTCGTAACAATCGTTCGATTTCGGTAAAGGGTGTAAACCAGAAGAATGTACTTGTAAATCTGAATCCAGGTGTGTTACAAGCAATACAACATGCCAAGAAGTCAAATATATTCTTGGCTTCTGTACTCGACAAGCTCTTTGTAGAGATTCCATCGCAAGAACTTGACGGTCTCGTTTTCATAGATACTCCAGGTTATAATAATTCAGATAAAGCCAATCAATCAAATGGAAAAACAGATCGAGAGACTGCTATTGAAGCATTAGGAGAAGGTAATGTGCTATTCTGGCTGGTTGATTGTGAACGAGGTACAATTGTTTCTAATGACATTGAGATGATTAAACAATTTAACGGCAAGAAAGTGTTCATATTCAATAAAGCCGATAAAAAAGGATTTCAAGAATGTCAAAAGATTGTTGACGATGCGGCACGTACTCTTAACAAAGAGTTTCCTAAAGAAGAGATAATTGATATAATTGCATATTCTACTCTCGAAAACAAAATTTATTGTTCTAAAAACAATATGTCACTGAATGCAATTATCAGCGAGGCAAAAAAATCTGGTAATGGCGTTAGTGAACAGAATTCGTTAAAGGAACTGATAGGCATGCTATTTGACGATGAAATTATTGCAAGTCAGAATACAATCAAGAATATTGAAGAAAATTACAAAGAAAAACTTGATTGGAAAAATAAGTCGCAAGATTATTATAGAAATGCAAAAGACTACCAAGACTCAATAGTTGGAGAACTGCGAGAACTTTTAATCAAAAATTATAATGAGGTTCTAAGTGGAGCTAGCAAATACTCTGACAGTAGCTGCAACGCTTGCAATACTATGGGTGAGTTTATTAATGAAATGTATGATTGGGATCGAACTGACCATGAATGCTGGGACAATACGCTCATTCCAATACTTAATCGCTATAATAATAAACATGACGATTTATGTAAAACTCATAATTCAATCGATTATACATGGTACAAAGAGGAATATCGACAAGATGTCATAAGGCGTGTTAACGAAGAAGAAGATTTCGTGGTTAGTCGTTTGAAGGATTGGTACGAAGACGCTCGCAAGGATTGTGAAAACGCATTGGAAGGCAAAAATAGAGAGCAAATTATGATTAAGGACATGCAGGAATATCGTAGTATATTTATGAGTGCTCTTGACCTTGGTATTAAATCTTATCAACAACAGAATAAAGCGACAACAGTCCACAAAGATGAGTATAGGGTGCCGAACGTCTTTGATTGTATTAAGAAAGATGATTATAAACTCTTCTTACATAGTTTTGAGGATGGTGTAGATTTGTCAGTTTGTAATGCGGATGGCTTCAATCCACTTACTCTTGCAGTACAAACTGGCAACAATATGATGGTCCAGTTTATGCTTGATCACGATGCAGATCCAGCAATAAAAGACAAAAGAGGCTATAACGCATTCCACACTGCCGTTGAGAATCAGTACCGTGATATTTGTAAGATTCTTTTGGATATTGATCCAGATTTGATTGAAACACAGACAGCTTCTGGAGAATCGGTAGAGGAACTTGCAAAGAAGCAAACTTTCACAAAATGGATTGAAAACGAAATTAATAACGCTTTATAATATGGATAAAGAACAGCTTCTAAAACTTATTCAGAATTCAGAGTCCAAATTAGAATACCTTAAGACCATCGATTATGATGGTCTTAAGGAAAAGATTACTGAACTTGAAAGTGTATTCAATGAATTTAAAGAAGGTGGAGAGGCTCTACTTTCTAAAGACAATGTTCTTCAAATAGGTATTGTAGGACAAGTTAAAGCTGGCAAATCATCCTTCTTAAATTCACTATTCTTTAATGGTGAAAGTGTGTTACCTAAAGCATCTACTCCTATGACCGCTGGTCTAACAATCATCGAGTATGCAGATAAGAACACTTTTGAGGTTGAATATTTTACTGAAAAGGACTGGGATATTTTTGTTAATCAGGATGAAGATTATAAAAAACGCGAAAAGGAAGTTCGCGAACAAAACCCTGGAGCGGCAGAAAGTACAATCAAAAAGGAAATAGAAAACCGCACTTCTGAGAAAATTCGTTCTGCCCATGAAATGGTGTCTATGTGTAGCTCTAAGGCAAAACAGAAAATTGGCCAGAAAAATGATGCTAAGGAGTTTTATGATATAGATGACCTCCAAAATGTTCTTGAACAGTATGTGGGTGCAAATGGTGAATATACATCTGTTGTAAAAAGTCTTTACATCAAAATGAACGATGAACGACTTGATGGTCTTAGAATTGTTGATACTCCCGGTGTTAATGATCCTGTTGTTTCTCGTGAGAACAGAACTAGAACTTTCTTGCATTCATGTCATGGAGTTTTTCTTTTAAGTGCTTCAACAGACTTTTTGGGTAGCGGAGATGTCAGTTTCCTCAATTCTCGAATAGGAGGATCTGGCATTGGTGCAGTCGTTCTTCTTGCAAGTAAATTTGATTCTGTTCTTCAAGATATAGGTGCAGAACGAGAGATGAAGCACGAAGAACGTGGAGATTTAGTTGATACCGCAGAGATGCAGACTAAAAAGTTTAAGCGCAGATTGCGTGAACTGTCGGACACTATCGACGAGAAGTTGCGTGGACGTATAAAATTAGATACTACTGCGGGTATTGGTTATTCTATTGCCCATAAGTCAGCTGAGAAGTGGGATAATGGAGAAAGACAGGCGGTTCAACAAATGAAACGTTACTATCCCGATTATTTCTCAACAGATACCGATGTGAAAGAATCCTTCGAAGGTCTTGCAAACATTGGAGACATAAGGGAGAAATATCTTGATGGTGTATTCATGGATAACAAGGACACTATTATCTCAGAGAAAGTTAAAGAGTTCTTTGAGAAGAATCGACAAGAGATTTCTAATACGATCGATCACATCCTAAATGAGTTCAAAAACAGGCAGGAACAATTGAATGAGACTACCATTGCCGAAATTCAGAAACAGAAAGAAATGCAAGGTAAACTGTTTGACGGACTCAAAACAACATTTGCAAGCATATTTAATAATTTCAGTAGAAATATCCAGAATGAAGTTAAGCATATAGCTAATAATATTCGTTTCAATGAGATAAGGACTATTCCTACAGAGCCTGCAACAGAAGCAATCACATGCAAAGGATGGTTATGGGGACATAACACGAATGAAATGACCATTGAGCACGTCAATACTTATGAGTTGTGTTCTCTGATAGAAAGCGCTGTCGAGCAATATGGCAAATCATGGAATGATGAATGGCAGAAACTGTTTGACAATGCTCGAAAGGAAATGTCTGAGAAATTAAATACTGCTATCAGCGATTTCGAGAAGCAGGTTATGAGTACTTCTTTCAAGGATGCTTATTATCGTGATTTGATAGACAGAGCTTTGGATGACTTGCGTGATGATAAAGAATTGGCTATCGGTGATATTATTTCCGAATACCAGAGGCAAGGAGATGATATTGCTAATGACCAGTTCTATCCTTGTGGTACAGACGAATTGAAGGAAGAACAAGTAAATTCCTATCTTTCGAGATGTCTTCGTGAGCACAATTCTAATCTTATCAACCGATTTAGAATACTTTCCGACTCTATCAAGGAGGATGTCAAGCGTGAGATAAACAAAAATCTCCAGAACGCAGTATCTGTTATTGATGGGATGAAAACTTCATTTGCTGATAATTTGAAGAAAGAAGGTGATGCATATTTGGCTGGCCTTGAAAAGGATATGGCTGAAAAGGCTGTTGTTCTAAAGAAAATTGAAAACATTATATCATGCATCTCTGAATTATCAACTTTATATCAGAAATAAGATGAAAGAAATAATTAATCAAATAAACCAATCGATTGACGAGAAGAGAAATCGTTTGATGGAGAAGGCAGAAAGACACTTTGCTTCTATTATTATTCCTTCAAATAGTGCCCTTCAGCAGCGAGACGTTACTGCTAATAGCGGAAACGTTCCACCAATTGCCTATATATTATATGGAATAGCAGGTTTGTCGGCTGTTGGAACATTAGCGTCTGACTCAAAGGTTTTGTGTTTTGGCGTAGCGGCAGCAAGTGCTTTTGGTGGATATAAATTGTCAAAGCGTACAAAAAGTAATACAGTTTCAACTCAGTCCTCAAATATCAATGTTAGTTCCTTGAAGAATGAAGTTGCTTCTAAAGTTTTGGATGCCGTAAAGAAGATAACACAAGAATGGGACGAGTTTATGGAACTCAAGCAAAGAGAAGTTCAATCAGCCATTTCTTCGTCCTCTTTTAGTGATAGCGAAAAGGACTCTATGTCTTCTAAAGTTATCATCTATGTGGTTATTGATATTAGTATTTCAGAGTTTTCTTCTATGATGAATAGGTCTAGAAATATGAGTGAAATAAAGAATAATCTAACGGTTTATAAAGAGAAAGTTATCTCTGCAATCAATCATGCAGCGAATGAACAAATATTAAAATACAAATTGCTCGTTTCATGATACAATATAGTGTAGTAATTGAAGATAATGATTATTTGTGGAACAACACAAATAATCAGTTGGTAAAATACCAAACTAATGGCTCTGTATTAATAGGATCTGTCCCAAGTACCACTTGTGCTAAAGTAGCATTTCCAATTCCTTTAAATGAGGATGTTCTTGAAGCCATAGGTTTTCTTCGTAATGACAACGCAGAGTATGCAAATGGAAGTTATGTTATAAGAACAAATGGTACAAATCCGGAATCTATTTTACAGATAGAGGGTACTCCAATTCGCTATTTATCAGATATTCAAAACTTCTGTAGAAGTAAAGGTGAGGAGTTGTTTATTGATGAATTGCGATTGAAAGATGCATGTTTGAAAAGAAATGCAGACATCAACTCTTGAATTCCCGCTAACGTTCGAATAACATACACTGCCATTAAGCATCTCGTCGTGACCCAAAGAACTCATTTCTCGGGTATGCGCTTCAATGATGACTTTTGTGTTCATCGTTGAAGCGCGACATGGGGGTATATTAGTTATAGCATGGAAAAAGATTTTCGAGTACCAGAACAACGACATTCGACACCTCTTCTAAAAACAGAGATATCGGAGGTTGCTATGTACAGCAAGGAGGATGAGTATGAATGGTTGGATTTCGTTGGGATATTTACAGCATTCATAAAAATGCTTGTCAAAAAATGTGTAAGTAATCCAATGGTTCTGGCACAGCTCCTCAATCAAAATAACAAACTTTCCCCTTCCGAAGCGCTTCAGTTAGCGACAAAGCTATTGAAAAAGAACAAGGAAAAGGCCAAAAAGCAATATCCTGAAATCCGCAAAAAGTTAACAACAAATAGCCTGTTTGAAGAAGCTGCCATCATTGCCAAAGATGTTTATCGCAAAGGGTCGTTGGAATTAAGAGGAGGCTGGAAAAGATCTACAGAATTTCCCAATCTGTTGTATTGTGACGCAAATGACACGGGGCTTGTCTCGGCTCTCTATAGCAGGAGCACCCAAGGAACTAAAGAGTACATCTATGCAACAGCTGGTACAGATGCTATTAGCCCTCGAGATTGGCAGAACAATTTCTATCAGATTTGTGGAGATTCGTTTCAGTATCAGTTAGCCCTTCAAAATGCCCGGCAGTTGAGCGATCGTATTAGTAAGAGCGGTGGTACATTGATTTTTGTTGGACATTCGTTGGGTGGTGGTATTGCTATCAATAATGCATTAGCAACACATCAAAGAGCAATAGTCTTTAACCCAGCAGGACTAAGTGATGAAACCAAAGCAAAAAGCAAAATAGATACTTCGTCTGCAAATGAGTCAAATCTGGTAGATGTGTTCTTGGCCGACAATGATATTCTCAACCTCATTCAGGACCTGGCAAATGAGTTTGATGTAACAAAGCTGATCGTTCCATCTACGCAAGGGGAAAGATTATACTTGAAAACCAGCGACGCAACCATATTGAGCCACTCTATGGATAGTATAATCTCTGCAATGGAAGGATATGACACAACAGAGACGGAATAACAAGATGCACTTTTCACAGAAAGAGTATATATTCTTATAATTCGATTATTATGGAAACATCAACTTTGCAGTTTAAACTTGCTTCGCGTCCGGTATATTGCGCTATTCGGAATCTCTTTGAGACCAAAAGGACTCAGTTTTCGGGTGTGGACTTCAACGATGATTTGTTCATCGTTGAAGCGCGTCATGGGGCATGGTTGTCTCCGTTTACAGAGAAAGTCAAGATGAAGGTGGTGGCAACAGGGACGGACAGTTGCCAAGTTAAGATTGAGTCTTCGTCCCGTTCTTGGCTCAATATCCTGAACTTTGGTGCCAACAAGGGGAACATTTCCGATCTGAGTGATTACATCAGCAACGAGGTATATAAATATCATCGTGTCGAAACGGTTCAAGGTGGAAGTTCTCAATCTGAAGATCATTCTGTAATAAGAATCGTAAAACCTGCTTTGTCAATTGGCTGTACTGAACGTGAGAAATTCAAGATTGACATGATTTCTAAAGATATTATATGTATTAATTGACCGATGAAGACAGCATCCCAACCTTAGGATTAGACTTCCAAAACACAAAATGTGGCGACCCAAGCTTTGGAATATACAAACTGTCAACGTACTTGTATATTCCAGGCCTTCAAAATATACAAACTGCTAACATACTTGTATATTCCAGACCTTCGGAATATACAAACTGCTAACATACTTGTATATTCCAGACCTTCGGAATATACAAACTGCTAACGTACTTGTATATTCGAACGATTCGGAATATACAAACTGCTAACGTACTTGTATATTCGAACGATTCGGAAGCTACTTACAAAGAATTTTGCTTCCAACCACGACCTCCCACACCCTTTCGAATTTCGACAGGAGTCTTTCCGAACGCTTTTTCGGAAGCTAAAATCAAAGAGATAGAGTTCCTATAGCCACATTGACGAGACACAGAGGCAACAGATTGCTCGGTAGTCAGCAGCAGATGCTTCGCTTGCAATAGACGCCATGCCAAAATCATATCCGAGAGCGAAGTCCCAGTCAGGAGCGCAATCGTACCTCGCAGATGAGCGGTATTTACATTCAAAGACTTTGCTACAACAATAGATTGAATTCTTTTGATTTCGATTCATGGAGTAAAATATTCCCCGGACAGCAATAATAAATATTGATATATTATAGAAGACGATATTGGTTTAGTTATGAGCCTCATTGTTATATTAAAAATCACAAATTCAATTATTCTTTATTCTGTGATCGTTAGGCTTTAGTGTTTCTTTGAAAATCTGTTATTTTCCTCAGATTTTTTTTCAAGTATTTCAAAGATCATAGGCCTGCCTCCTACGAAGGGAGGCTTAGGCTCTTATATTAGCTACACTCTACTATATCGGGTGTGGGAAACTTTAGTTATTATTTAATTTCGTCGAGATACCACACTAGTCCATAGAATAAAATGGCATTGGATAAAGAGGAATGATTTAGAATGGTGGAGAATCCATATCCACTATGGTCAAGTGCTTTTGAGTTCGAATATAACGACTGGATCCCTACTCAAAACTATCCCCAAGCGAAGGTTCTCAAAACTTTCGCTTGGGGATAGTATTATGAAGAGGCAGGAAACTGCCGTTATTTTTTGACCAAGGTCATAAGTACATTGCCTTCAGCATCCTGAAGGAGCAGAGCAGCCTCTTGTGCAGCAACAGCCTTGACTGCGCTGATGGCATTGACGAACTTCATCTCGACATCCATCGAAACAGAGTCACCCATCATTCTGGTCATGGCACCTTCGCCCAAAGAGAAGGCACAATCACTCAGCTGATAAGAACCGTTGATGGTGTTCACGCCCGTCACACCATGATAGGTATTGGCATTGCTATCGAAGGCAAGAATTGCCTCCTGCATCGTTTCTGGCACAGTATCGCCACCAATGGACACCACCTTCCACTCGCCATTGATATCGAGGGACTGGGCAGCGCTTTCGCTGCTGTTGTTATTGTTCGAAGTACAAGATGCGAGGCTCATAGCGAGCACTGTTGTTGCAAATAAGAAATTCTTTTTCATTTTGAAATAGTAAAAAAATCGGTTTGTAATACGGATTATCAATTAGGATGGAAGGCATTGATGGCTTGAATGATTTGCTCAACTTCGGCATCGGTCATAGACTGATTGCATGGAAGAGACAGTTCCTGACGGGCGATGCGCTCAGTAATTGGAAACGAACGGAAACGCCACTCGAAATAAGCTCTTTGCCGGTGTGGCGGGATTGGATAATGAATCTGCGTCTGAATACCATGTAACAACAGATGCTCCCGAAGAACATCACGATATTCACTCAACAAGGGGTAGATGTGCCAAACATGCGAGGACCTCTCGGCTGGCAAAGAAACCCAAGGATTCTCAATCTCCCGATTAAACCGACGGGCGATCTCCACACGACGCTGATTGCAACGATCCAGATCAGCCACCTTACAACCGAGCACAGCAGCTTGCAGTTCATCCATACGGGAATTCACCCCCTTGCGGTCGTGAACATATTTCTGCGAACTTCCGTAAAAACCCAACTTTCGTACCATTTCAAGAAGGTCCGAATCGTTGGAGGTTACAGCGCCAGCATCACCCAATGCACCTAAATTCTTGCCAGGATAGAAGCTCCAAGCCTGTGCATCGCCAAGATAAGATTGAGCTACGCCGTGACATTGGGCACAGTCCTCAAGCACCAGCAATCCATGCTTATGAGCCAGCGACATGATTTGCTTCATATCGCACAACTGGCCATAAAGGTGAACTGGAAGGATTGCTTTGGTTCGGGGGGTAATGGCTTGTTCGATGAGTGAAGGATTGATCAAGAAGGATTCAGAATCTGGCTCGACAGGTACAGGCACCAGACCATTGTCGCTCACTGCCAGAATAGAGGCAATATAGGTATTGGCAGGCACAATGACTTCGTCGCCCGGATACATCTTTCCTTGTTCAATCCAAGCACGCAACGCCAAGCGCAGAGCGTCCAAGCCATTAGCACAAGCCACACAACCCGATGAGCCGCAATACTGAGACCAAAGCCGTTCGAAGTGTTCGACCTCCTGACCGAACAGATACCAGCCAGAATCGACTACCCTCAGCATAGCCTCCCGGATGGCCGATTCATACGGCTCGTTGATCTTTTTTAAGCTCAGATAGTCGATCATAAAGAAATTTTGTAGTTTTTGTAAACAACGCCATGCCCGCCGAAAGATTCCTTGAACTGAATAAGCGATTCATTCAGCACATGGCCGGCATCTTCGTTCGAAGTACCGAAATCAAAAAAACGGATATCCTGCTGCATACGGTAATTATCGATGATGCACATATAGAGAAAATCCAACACGCCGGCTTTCTTACCCGCAGGGCTTGCACTGCTATACTGGGTATGAGCGACCTGTTGGCTTTCGAAAAGCACGACACCACCCATTGCCATCCCCTCGGGGTTACGAACCACGCAACAGAGAATCTGATCTGGAAAAGCATTCTGCAGACGTTCCATCTCCTCCAGGCTATGAACCGGTCTCGCATCATACTTCTGATGAAGGTTTTCGACCAAGATAGGCCAGAACTCGCACAAAGGAGCCTCCCAATCTATAGTATATCCTTCACGGAGAAGCCGTGTCTGCATGTTTCGGCGACAATACTGGGCTTTGCCAAGAGGGGCAGATTCCTGCAGGTCAATTGTAGTTGAAATCAAGCAACTCTCCACTTCTGCACCCAATCGCCACAACACGTACTCATCCTCTTGGGTAGGCTGCCGATGGTAGATGGTGGGCATTGCTTTGTAGTACAGATGCTTGAACCCACAGTCACGCAGATAAGCAAGCAAAGAGTCAAACAGTTCGAACACATCGGCAGACGTGGTCTTCGGCGAAAGAATAAATCCGCCATAAGTCAGTCCTTGATGAGAGAAAATATCGGCACCACGTTCATTGGCCGGCAGCAGTGCAACAATACGTTGTTTGTCGTCGGTAAAGATCAGCGAATGATCGGTGAACCTGTCGCTATGATAATCCATATAGGCGCGTTCGAAAAGAAAAGTCCCATTACGGGACTCCCTGACGAAAGCATCCCACAGAGGAGCATCATTGGCCGTATATCTCTTTATATTCATCGTAGTTACGGATATAGTCATTCTCGTCAAACGGATGGCTGGCCAATACCAGACAAAGCGCACCCGAAGTAAACGAATGTTCGTGGGCCCAGATGCCAGGTGGCACGAGCAAACCCTTGAATGGTCGGTCAAGGGTTACCTCCCTCTCCTCCCGGCCATCGTTCAGATAAACCTTCAAAGCACCCGAAGCAGCAATGATGAACTGCCAGCATTCGCGATGAGCATGTGCACCACGGTCCTTGCCAGCAGGCACATCGTAAATGTAGAAGACACGATTGATGACAAAAGGCACTTGCACCTCATTGTATATATAAGTCAAGCTACCTCTTGGATCCTCTTCCTTGGGAAGTTCAATTATCTTGCAATCGTCTATTTTCATTGTTTTTATTTTTTCAGCCATTGCTCCGGATTCTCAGCCTCGCTCTTGCCGAAGATCCAGAACATCAATTCGACGCAATGACCATCGATGTCCTCCTTGATCTTGCCGATACTCTGGCGCATCTTGAGTTTGTCGCCCTCCTTGACGTGACAGACAGAAAGGTTACTATAAACACTCATATATTCGCCATGGCAGACAATCACAGTATAATCCTCCGACGACTTCACAACACGCTGAACCGTACCTTCGAAGATTGCACAAGCCTGAGCACCCACGGTCGAAGAAAGTGTGATACTATAGTTTCCGTCCTTGGTGTAATGCGTCAGAATGGAATAAGGAGAATCAACCGGATAAGGCATCTTGCCCTTGTTCTGACGGAAAGAACCGGTCAACTGTTCGATCTCTGCAGGCGTATAGATTGCCGGGCCAGTCTTCTTGGTCGATGATCCCTTTTGTCCGCCCGTCTGCTGACCATTGGACTTCTTACGCTCCTCCTCGATCAGTTTGGTGATCATCTTCTGGATCTCCTTCTGTTTCTTCTGGTCACGAGCCAAAGCCTGCTTCAGTTCACGTTGCTTGGATTTGAGTTTATTGAGCGCCGACTGCTGTTTGGCCTGTTTCTTGGCCAAAGCATCGCGCTCCTTCTGGAGGTTGCTCATCACAGCCTCCCTATCCTGACGGACCAGCGTGAGTTTCTCCTGAACAGATTCGGTTGCCAGGCGCTGACGTTGCAGGGAATGAGCCTCCTGTTCACGCCAACGGCTGTACTGACGCAGATAACGAATGCGTCGCATACTCTCGGTCACATCCGAAGCCGACAAGACAAACAGCCACTCATCGTAACCACTGCGCCACTTGTAGATGTGCTGAACAGCTGCTGCATATTTCTCCTGTTTGCCCTGATACTGCTGTTTGAGACGGGCAATGACTTGGCGGAGCGAATCCTCATCTTGACGGATGCTCTCAATCTCATCCTGCATCGAAGTGAGCAAAGCCTTACGTTTCGAAATCTCGTCCTCGCGGAGTTTGATATCACGGCTCTGGCTCAGCACAGACTTGTCGTTGTCCGAAATCATCTGCTCGGTCGCAGCAATCTGCTTCTGCAACTCTTTCTGTTGCTTTTCGTACTCCGAACGGCTCAACTTCTTCTGTGGTTTGGCAGGAGTAGAAGACTTGGTTGCTGGCTTTTTAGCAGACGTTGATGAGGGTTTCTTGGTGGCTGTTTTCGTGCCCTTCTTGGCCGTTGTGGTAGTCGGCTTCTTGGTTTGCGCATCGACGGCAATCTGCACCATCGGCGCAGCTGCAAACAAGATCAGGAGCAGTACACGAAACAGTCTTTTCATCAGTTCTTCAGGTTCTTGATAGTCTCAAACAGTTCAGACAAGGTAACCTCGCGATAATTAGAGCTTGGTGAGAATGAACTCCAGCTCTTCTTGCTGGTCGATGGAGAATTGATTGACAGAGTAGCCGACAGGTTCTTGGCACCCATCACAGTCAATGTCTCTTCGGTCGGCATTGAGCCTCCGTCCATCTCTACAGGTGCGGCATATTCCCACACAATCGTATTTGCGTTTGCGTTAGGGTTATGGTTAAGGTTAGCGTTAGAGTTAGCGTTAACCTTCACCTGAGTAGCAACCAAGTAGTTCTTATCGTTCATGACATACGAAAGCTGGTACTTATCGGTCAGATAATCGCCCTGCAATTCGGTATTCTCCATTGGATACCAAGTCAGTTTGCCAAAGTCTCCGGGTTCAGCCACACCTTTGCCCGGCACAAAGATTCTGCCCAGCAGCAATGCCTCGAGCGCGTCAAGACGAGCTTCATCCTCCAAGCCCAATCGGGCAGCAGCCTCAGCAATCGGCACACAGGCATAAATCTTATCGACTTTTTCGACAATGGTAACAAACTCCTGATTAGCCTCGATGCGAGCCACCTCGATACCCAATACGGTTACTGTCATACTCAAACGCTTGCCGTGTTCGATGTTCAGTTTACCGCTCAATGACTTGCCACCACCCAACGAGTATTTCATTTTAGCCGACAAATTATCGTACTTGAAGTTTCGGGCAATGACAGCTTCGTAGCGATCTTTGGCGGCTGCCAAATCCTCCTTGCTCATGCCTGGCATAACATTTTTCGACGAACGGCAACCAGTGATGGTTAGGGTTATGGTTAGGGTTATGGTTAAGGTTAAAAATCGTATTATTCTTTTCATTCGTTCAATGCTTTTAAGATTGCGTTATAGTGCATAAGGAGTTCCGATGAGGCATTTTCACCTGCCTTATCGATCGCTCGTTGCTGATAGAATTTGGCCAACGTATAATTGCCTTGCAGATAATAAATCCAAGCATAGGTATCGATATAGGTTGGTTCGTCGGGATACTGCTGGACGACCTTAGCGGCCATACTTTCTGCCTTGTTCAAATCGCCTCCATCCAGACAGATAAAATAGGCATAATTGTTCAAAACCGTATAGTTCCGATCGTTGTACTTCAGTGCCATATCGTAGCACTCATAGCATTTAGCTTTATCGTCAATCTCATGATAGACATCGCCCATGTAACCATAAATGCGAGAAATGGTATTCGACTCGTTCGACGGAATGACGGCCAAAGCCTCCTTGTAGGCAGTCAATATGCTGTCATTCTGACTGCGACGGGCGAAGACAAATGCTTTGGTCAAATAGATATCGAGCAAAGTCGGATGCAGACGCTTGGCCTCATCCGCCAGACGGAGCACTTCGTCCAATTGGCTTGCCTGGGCAGCGTAATTGAGCAGTTTGGTCCAATACTTAGGTTCCGAAGGCTTCAGATCGACGGCAAAACGCATCTGGATCATAGCCAAGCTATCGCGAGAGATAGCCGACAGATAATCGGAATGCAAGTCATAGACCTCGGAGGCGGTAGGGTGCATAACAGCGATTGTTTGGAAAAGTGAATCTACCCCAGGCAGATCGATATCGGTCGTATCCTTAGCAGACTGTTTCTCCAGTGCAACCTTGCGAAGAGTGGTCTTCAGATATTCGGTCAGGATATTGATCTTGGTAGCAATATCCAGATTGACATTCAACAGCGCATTGTGTACCAGCGAATCGGCAGCTCGCTGGTTGCCGGTAATACTGTAATAGTTTGACTGGGCAATCCAGAGGTAGGCATTGTCGGGATCGATTTTGGCAGCATCTTCGTAAGTCTGACGCGCTGCAGGAATCATGCCAGACTTCATTTGCAAGTCCCCCAACTGCAGACGATAGGTAATATCGAAGGGATAACGACGAATCAGTTTGCCATATTCATCGAAAGCCTCCTCGACCTTGCCTTGTTCACGCAAGATATAGAACTTCTGGAGCGTCAGGTTCGGATTGACACCGTCCAACTCTTCGATCTTGTCCAACATTGTCAGGCAATGGTTCAGACTATCTATTCGGATATAGAGTTCTGCCAGATGATAATAGGGATCGCTCTTGTCGGGATACAGACGGGCAAGACGCTCATAGCAGGGAATGGCCAGATCGAAACGGCCACGTTCGAGATAAAGTTCGCCCAAAGTGCTCGTGTACCAATAGTTGGTCGTATCAATCTGCGAAGCCATTTCGACATCTCGCAGTCCGTTAGGATTTCGTCCGGCGCTATACAACTTACCACGCAGATACAGCGCAGGCGCCGAAAGACTATCGACCTTCAATGCCTCGATAACCCAATCCAAAGCTTCGCCGGGCTTGCTCTGCAGATTGAGCGACAAAGCTTCGAAATAGAGCGAATCGAACAGGATTCGCTGGTCGGCAGTCAAGCTCACCTGCTGGGGTGCAGTTACCGGAGCTTGCGCTTTCTTTCGAGCCCAAGCCACCAGCGGCAGGAATACGAGACAGAATATCAGGAGTTTCTTCATGCTATCGAAACATTAAATCCTTCGTCCACCAACGGAGCAACAAAGGCAGTCATCTCCTCCTTGCTCACACGCACCAGATTGGGTTCGGGAGTCGGACGATCGAGCGAATAGACCATAATCTGATGCGGACGGATTTCACGCATCAGATCGCGCCAAGCAGACAACTCTTCGGGTGTAGTATTATCGACCACCTTTCCGTCATGTTCACCACGCACAAACATGGTCTGGACAATCAACTGCCCGCCGAAGAACTTCATTCCTTCGACAACCTTCCGGACACTGTACTGGCTATCGGCAGGCTGATCGATAAGGCGAATGGTATCATCGAAGGCTCCATCAATCTTGAGGATATTATTATCGACCTTCAGCAAGGCGCGATGCACCTGAGGTTTGGTCATCTGGGTGGCATTGCTCAACACGCTGACCTTTGCCGTTGGAAAATACTGATTACGAAGTTCAATGGTACGATCAATAACCGTATCGAAGTCTGGATGCAAGGTCGGTTCGCCATTGCCTGCAAAGGTAATCACATCCAGACCTTCGCCTGCCTGCTGCATCTGCAGTAGTTTTTCCTCCAGCTGCTGCATCACTTCGCTGGCCTCAGGGAACTTGCCACCACGATGATCCTTGTTCCAACCACATTCGCAGTAAAGGCAGTCGAACGAGCAAATCTTTCCGTCTTTGGGCAACAGATTCACGCCCAACGAAATTCCCAGTCTTCGACTGTGTATCGGACCGACGATATTGGTGTTAAATATATCTGGCTTTGTCATTTTGTATCTATTTTCGGGCACAAAGATAATAAGAAAAGATGATTTTGCCAAAATTATTTGTCTATTTTTGAAAATGAGAGTATCTTTGCGCCCATGAAAGAGTTTATTTTAAGTCAAAGCAAAAGCGAAAACGCCGTTCTTGTGGGTTTGATCACCAAACAGCAGAACGAACAGAAGACCAACGAATATCTGGACGAATTGGCATTCCTGGCCGAAACTGCAGGCGCAGTTCCGGTGAAACGATTTGTCCAGAAACTGGAATCTCCCAACAATGCGACCTATGTCGGCCCGGGCAAGTTACAGGAGATCAAAGAATACTGCGAACGACGCAACGACGAATACGAAGAGTATCTCAAAGAATACAAGGAGGAATTGGCCAATGCTCGCAACAAGAAAGAGATGCAGGACATTCCCCTCCCACCCGATCCACGTATCGGTATGGTTATCTTCGACGATGACCTGGGACCCAAGCAGTTGCAGATTCTGGAGAAGGAACTCGGCTGCAAGATCCTGGATCGAACCTCCCTTATCCTCGACATCTTTGCCAGCCGTGCACAAACAGACACAGCCAAGACGCAAGTCGAGTTGGCGCAGTACCAATACCTCTTACCACGACTGACAGGTCTGTGGACGCACCTCGAACGACAGAAGGGTGGTATCGGTATGCGTGGCCCGGGTGAGACACAGATCGAAACCGACCGCCGTATCGTACTCGATCGCATATCGCTCTGCAAGAAGTGGCTGGAACAGATTGACCGACAGAAAGCCACGCAACGCAAGAACCGTGGCAAACTGGTCCGCGTAGCTCTTGTGGGTTACACGAACGTCGGCAAATCCACCCTCCTGAACTTGCTTGCCAAGAGCGATGTCTTTGCCGAGAACAAACTGTTTGCTACCCTCGATACAACAGTTCGCAAGGTGATCATCGACAATCTGCCTTTCCTGATGTCAGACACGGTCGGCTTTATACGCAAACTCCCGACTCATTTGGTCGAATCGTTCAAGAGTACCCTCGATGAGGTTCGCGAGGCTGATCTTCTGGTTCATGTGGTCGATATCTCCCACCCGACATTCGAAGACCAGATCCGTGTGGTGGAACAAACACTCAATGACGTCTGTCGGGATATGACCGTGCGCGACGACAAGAAAGACGACCGCAACGGCTATAACCGCAAGGACAAGAAACAGTTTGAACGAAACCTGAAGGATCAGGGCCACAACAAACCGTTGCTTCTGGTCTTCAACAAGGTTGATAACTATAAGTTCATCCCGAAGGACGAAGATGACCTGACACCAGCTACCCGCGAGAACATCTCGCTCGAAGAAATGAAACAGACCTGGATGGCCCGCATGGATGCCAACTGTGTCTTCATTTCGGCCCGCGAAGGTCTGGGTATCGATGAACTCAAGACCAAACTATACGAAATGGTCAAGGAGATCCACACTCAGCGCTTCCCATACAATGACTTCCTGTTCCAAAAGTACGAAGAGGAGATGGAAGAATAAGCAAGGGTGCCGTCTTTTGGACCTGTTTGTTACAAAGAAGGGAATAAATGCACCATTATGGCAGCATTTATTCCCTAACTTTTAACTCAGTCTGAAAGTGACCGGCAACACATACTTGACGCGTACAGCTTTACCACGCTGCTTGCCAGGTTTCCACTTAGGCATTGCCTGTACAACACGGACAGCCTCTTTCGACAGTTCTTCGGCAGGAGAACGCATCACCTCGATATTCGAAATCGATCCATCTTTTTCGACAGTAAACGAGAGGGTTGTTCGGCCTTGAATGCCATTTTCGGCAGCAAACGGCGGATACTTGATACTCTTGCTGAGATATGCCATCAGGGCAGACTGTCCGCCGGGAAATTCCGGCTGCTGCTCAACAATCACGAAGGGTGTTGAATCATCGACATCCTCTTCGTCCGAAGGCTCGTTGTTCCCTTTTAGGTCAATGACCTGGACAAGGATATCTTCGTTGTCTTCGTACGATTGTATATCGACCTCTTCGATCAATACGTCCTCTTCGACGACATTAATCTGCTCTATGACGTCGGGCAACGGTGGTGGTGGCGGTGGTGGGGTTGGCTGTTGCACGGTTATGATCATTTCTGTCTCGGTATCTTCCATCATGGCGCGAGCAACCAGTTTTTTGTTGCGACGACTTGTGGTGGACCACTCGAGAGCTACGAACAAGAGAGCAAGGACGCCGACGAGACCTGTCATGACATAGGTTGTCTTGCGGGACTCGAGATTGACTTTCGGTTCTTTCTTGATTTCCATAGTGGTAAATTTTGGGGTTAAACAATAGGATGGACGACTAGTCTTTCATCCGACAAAAAAAAGGATCCATTTTTGTCGTAATGACGGTGCAAAGATAAGGCGAATTATTGAACCCCACCAAAAAAAATCGACGAACGACACGAAAATTTCGACGAACAACAAAAGCCCTCTTCCCCAATTGCTGTTTTCGCGGCAAATGACAGAATCTGGCAATCGTCAGCATTTTACATTTTTACCCTTTGCATTTGTAGCCCTCGGCACGAAGAAGCTCTTTGGCCTTATCGAGGCAGTTACCTTGCAAGAGAATCTGTCCATCGAATGGAGGTTCGCTATTGAAACAATGGCTACCACCTGTAGCCAAACGTGACTGGAGTAGTTTCTTGAGGCGGATCAATTCATCCTCTTCCCCCTGGAACTCGCTAATGATGGTACATGGCTTGCCCTTGCGCCCTTTCTTGTCGAACTCTATACGGAGGGTGCCAAGTCGGCCTTTCTCCTTATCCACTTCTGCCTGTGCAGCAGCATCAGCCGCATTTTCGGCGGCACCTTTGGCCAGATCTTCTTGCGAGACCGAGGCGGCCAATATATCTTTCCAATCCATTATGATTTGTATTTAGTCTAAAAATTCACCCCATCAACCGGAGGTGATTCAAACAATCATTATTTTCCTGAACGGCAATTCACGATTCGACCATTCATGATATTCAGTCCCCTCTGCAAAGACTGTACCTTACGGCCATAGAGGTCATAAATGCCATGAGGTCGAGGTGCAGGTTCTCGTGACAAAGACTCGATTCCGACTTCGAATTCTGCGGGTTTATTCTTCCCATAATAATAGAGTCGGAAATTGTCGAAGATGGTCCAATCGGCACCATGATGTTCCGACTTACGGACACCAAAACGAAGAGGCTCGTAGCCATTGAGGTAAAAACGAACCACATTATCATCGTACAAGCCGGCATCGAAGGCCAGTCGAGAATGGGACATCGAGAAAGGCAGACCCGACTCGAACTCCTTGCTGACAACAGCCGAAGTTTCAGGATCATTGCGCAAGGCACGCATATCAGCTACGATGCTCTGCAACGGAACAGAATAACCATTGGCATACAGATAGGCATTCAAGTGCTCGGTTCCGTCGAGATTTGCCGCAAGAGCAACCGCATTGGTATTTGCATCACTATCATTGTAGCGATAGAATCCTTGACAACGGAGTTCATAATAACCTTCGGGCAATGGAGATGTCTGCTGGTAGATATCAAAATTACAGTTCCATTTCTCAGCACACCCACTGCTCAATACCGGATCATTCTTCCACCAGTAATACAGATAGGCATCATCGCTGTCAAACTTTGGGAAACGGAGCAAAGAGGTCATATCCAACATCTCACTGCCCACAGAAGTGGCAAGGAAGTCATCCAATTGCTGCTGGAAAGCCAGATACTGCTTGTGCGTATCAAACTGCTTGCGGAAACCATAAAGGTCTGCACCCGAAGGGGCAGGATGCGACTTACCCAGATAGGTCAGTTTCCAGTTATCAAACGCCATACGATTGGGGAAAGGAATATCTTCGATGACTGATTCACGAAGACCGATCTTCAGTTCTCCATCCTCTCCTACTTCAACATACATGCCATTATGATAACAATCTTCTGATACATGCGGAATATGCTGTGTAACATGGTTGGGCAGCCAACCGGAATACCACTCAGACTCACGGTATTCATCTGCATAAGATGGTTCATCCTTGACGCCATAACATGTTCTGGTAATAGGCACCTGGAAATCTCCGAAGGAAGATTGTGCATACAGATGACACAGGTTGGACTCGTTTCTGACATCATGCCAATACATACGCCCATCCTCTTCCCAACACCAGAAGGTAAACAGACCATCGACCTCAAGCAGATACTTGCCAGGAGTTAAACCTGAAAGATACTGATAATTATCTAAACAGTAATCATATATCTTTTCATACGCTGCCACTGGACTCGCCCAATATGGGAACAGGAAACCTAACCACCCGGAATAGACATCGTTTCCATCATAATTAGGATTGACAATCTCTGGGCCTCGTGTCGAATAGATAGTCTCGCCAGGATAATGCTCCTTATAGTCCTCGCCCATATAGGTCAAATGCCAGTTATCGACACAGATCCAGTTTCCATCCAGATAATATGGATAGCTGACACCATTCGTTACACCTATCGTCAAAACACCATCATCGCCCACCTCGACATAGAGACCGTTGCGATAGCGTCCATCTCGGAAATAGGCTCCTGCTGCCACCATATTATCGGGCACATAGCAAGTTTTGCCGGCTGAATCAAACACCTGAATCTCTCGACCTGCGTTCAGTGGATTCTCTCCTGCCCCATCCATCAACTGACGCATAGCACACTGATATACACCCGTTGAAGAATTGGCATAGATGACGGCACGGTTGCCATGTATCTCTCGCTTGTTGTACCACTCGACAGCCTGTTCCCAAAAGCCCATGCGATCCAATCCATCGACCTCCAACAGATAAATACCCTTCGGCAAGCCGGTTATTTCCTGATAGGTGTTAGGCATTCCAGCGTAATGTTCTGCATTCTCGTCGCCTTCATACTGAGACCACTGCTGACCATCCCAACCACTAAGGTCATTGCCCGTAAAGTCTGGATTGACTATATATCGGGTATAATCCTGACCGATGGTTTCAGCAGGCTTCTTCGGCTCGACGATATTGATCTTCACATTGAGCTGGACCATCTTATTGCCATTGACAAACGCCCAACTGACCTGACTGATATCCCCAGGTTGAAGCTCTGCCTCCAGATTCGTATGTATTCGCAACATACCAGCCTTAGGAGCAGACACATTCATCACTGCTTCATTCGTCTTTGAATAGGCAATAGGATCACCCTTGGCATCAAACCAGCCTGCGTATTCATGACCTTCGGACAAAACTTCGCCGGTTGACCGTTTGACCGGGAAGAGCAGATCGGAATTTATAGAAGCGACGCCTAAGGCCTTGCAGACTGCAGCCTCGTCGAAGCTGACGGTTGACACCAGATTGCCCAAACCTGCCTCACGCAACACTTCGCAACTCTGCGTTGCTACAATCGTCAACTTATTCTCGACCTTTACGTCTTCGTTCTTCGACTGCGCGGTTTTGCTCTCCTCCTTGCCACCAAACTGCAGGAGTGGCAATTCCGAACCCGGCGCCAGATGCGCTGTCATCCAATCCTGGTCGGAACTAGAGGTCTTAGGTCGGAACATCAACTCGAGCGAATATACTCCCGAAGCATC
>JAZRXX010000069.1:0-38477 GCA_045600485.1 Bacteroidales bacterium | reverse complement strand
GCATCACGTGCTGAGTGGATGTTTGTTGCTTATTCAATAGTCATATTAAAGCGACCAGTTATCGCAAGATATTGAATATTAATGTTAAATTAAAGTTAAACTATTCCAATTATTTGGAAAGCAACATAGAAGTTTTTGAGTAGGAATCTGATTGTTCGATTCGAGTTCAAAAGTTTTTGAGTAGGAATCTGGATGTTCGATTTGAGTTCAAAATTTTTTGAGTAGGAATCTGGATGTTCGATTTGAGTTCAAAAGTTTTTGAGTAGGAATCTGAATGTTCGATTCGAGTTCAAAAGTTTTTGAGTAGGAATCTGGATGTTCGATTCGAGTTCAAATCCTTTTGAATAGGAATCGTTCAAGACTACGGAATGGTTATTGTGGATGAATGCTATCGTGTGTATTAATGATTCGAATCGGTTCTTCATGCTCATATACAAGTGGTAATTGGATTTTTATGGGGGCTTAGATGTCAAAATGAAAGGATATACGGACAAAACATATAATTTCTACTGATATGTTTGTTATAGTGCACATTTTTTTGTATCTTTGCGACTGAATAACATACAAGATACCTTTGGCCAATTCATAGACGCATTCAGATATGTTTGAAATAGATAATACCCAGCAGATAAAGATTCAGCAATATACCGAGTACCTGCAAGTGGTGCCCTATAATGTCTTACCTAATGGTCTATATACTAGCGAACAATTGTATGATAGGTTCATCCCCGAAGATCCATCTTCTTTTGAACTTTGCTATGATACCATCGTCTGTCGGCACATGGTAGAGACCGGAAAAGTTGCCCCAAAACCGATGGAAACCAGCGCCAGAAGCCTGCACGATTGCATGATCAGCAATCACATGAGGGCTTTCCTTGATCAATATGAGCAAAGGAGAGTTATTGGTGTAATGGGTGGGCATGCTATGTTGCGTAATGATTTTTCCTATTTGCAAACAGCTCGCGTGAGCAAACGTCTTACGGAGATGGGTTATCTGATGATCAGTGGGGGAGGTCCTGGGGCAATGGAGGCCACTCATTTAGGAGCATGGATGGCAGGCCGGCCAGATGCACAATTGCTTGAAGCCATTGACATTCTTTCGCTTGCTCCTTGTTTTAAGGACAATGAATGGCTTGTCAAATCATTCGAAGTCATGAAGCGCTTCCCTCAAATAGAGGATTACAAGAGTCTTTCTATTCCTACCTGGTTATATGGACATGAGCCTCCAGCACCATTTGCCACACATATTGCCAAATTCTTCAATAACAGCATTCGTGAAGATTCTATCCTGACCGAAGCCTACGGAGGCATTATCTATATGCCTGGAGGTGCTGGTACATTGCAGGAAATTTTCCAGGAGGCTGTTCAGGATCATTATGTATCACTTGGCTATCCAAGTCCGATGGTCTTTGTCGGAAGGAAACATTGGACAGAGACTACTCCGGTCTTCCCTTTCATGCAGCACATGGTCGCAACCGGTCAATACAAGAATCTCATATTAGAGTTGGTTGACACCGATGAGGAGATTCTACAGGTCATAGCGCACTTTCATTCGCGGGATTAATGCCGACTTGCCCTCTCCGTATAGAATCTTGTAGATGACCACTATAATTCTACTTGGGGCTTGCTGGCAACCAGTTTCTCTAACTCCTTGTCTGAGATTGCGTAATCGTATAGGCTGAAACCTGCGATTTGGGTGTTGCATAGGTATTTGTCGCCTTTGAATGGAGCTTTGCCTATCCAACAGCAGGTTGGAGCTTCATCGAAGATTTCGGCAATGATTGGCATGTTCTCGTTTCGTCCGATGAGTTTTCCGTCTAAATATAATTCTCCAGTTTTGCCACTTTGGCGGAAGAGTGCGTGTATCCATACATTGCGCTCTGGTTTTCCTCCCTGCATGACAAACTCCTCATGATTCCATCCTCCGGTCGAAGTTTCGAATCGGAGTTCGTTTAGACGCATGGCGACATAGGGGCCTTCGTCTGCCTGATTTTCGGCTAACTTGGAGAAAGCAAACAGAAAATGTCCGTAGCCGTCAAGTGTGTTGGCAGAATCTACGTTAAAATATACAGAGATTGAGAAATCTTTGAGTTGTGAGATCTTGTTTCCGATATTCTCAAAATCATAATAACCATCGTTGCTGCCTAAGTTCAAGACCTTATAGTCTGCGTGTTGCTCGATGGTTGCTCCATTACGTAATTGTTCTGGATTCCAGCCAAAAACTGTTGAACTTTTTATTTCCGGATTGCAGGCTGCCATTAAAATGCTGGTGGCGCAGAGGAGGAGAGCTTTACATTTCATGTTTGTAAGATTTGTGTTGTCTGTTATCTTGTTCTTTGATTAAAACTGTCAATAAAAAATAACCTGCCGATTTTAATTCGGTCAGGTTATTTTTTAATTCTATGATTATTCAGCGTGGAGAATGTTCATGACATAACCACCATTGACTTTGATTTTGGTCTTCTGAAGATCTGGACCACTGAAGATGTTGTCAACGTTGATAGCTTCGTTCATGTTGTCGATATCATTGACAGTACCGATGCGAATGTCGATTTCGCCAGAGTTGACTACTGCATATCTTCCAGTGCCATACAAGCGTTCGATACTTCCACTATAGACTTGAGCATCTGTACTGCCAACAGGACCGAAAATACCACCCATGTAGATTCGTTCGATCTTGCGACTGTTATGGCTGTTTACAATAGTGTGAGCCTTACCTACAACGGTGCAGTCTGTTGCATAGCCACCAGCACAAAGAACAAGATCTTCATCATGACGGATTGCAGGGTTATCAATCAACTCTTGTGTGAAAGGATTGTGCTCAATATTTAAATAGGTATTTCCACGCACAATACTTGAAGAGATACCACCTACGCAGACTCCATAGAAACGACGACTGACGTAACGTGCTTTTTTGGGATTGTAGACAAATTCACCACCCGTCAGGTTAACTCGTACATCGCCAGCAATACGCGGATAGATAGAAAGAGCATCTTCTGTCTCCTTGTTACCATGTCCACCACCGAAGATAGCAGCTTTGATTTTTCCGCCAGAGATGTTGATCTCTACATTACCGGATTCTTCAGGCTTGTCTTCGTCTCCAGTACGAAGGATATGTGCATAGTTGCCACCTCCGAAAACATAGTCGTTGATGATTGCATCGCCACCGATGTTCACTTGGGTTGTACCATAGGTTGCACCCAACATTACAACGGCATTGGTGTGGTCAGTAACGGAAGTTTCTCGATAGTAAGGACCCTCGCCACCTCCATAGATGACACCCTTGATCTCGCCACCGGTCATAGTAACATGAGCGTGTCCATACATTTGAGCCATGTGCGAGAAGAACATCTTGTCGGTTTGAATACCATTGAAGATTGGGTAGTTCGAGTGGTCGGAGTTATCGAAATAAGCCAAGTTGCTTCGACAACCACCGAAGATATAACCGTCAATCAGTCCACCATCCATATTAATATATGTGTCGGCATAGATGTTGCCGGACTGGCTACCAGCCTGGTGCGTAGGTAGGAGTGAGGAGAATGAAATACTACCCGCATAGAGAGAACCCATCACATGTACATTACCACCAATGTTGACGTGAAGCTCCGTCTGCGAAAGATCGACAGTCTCATCGTTGCTCAATTTTACGATTGGCATCTTGCCCACAGCCTCTTCGTAGGTGCCGAACACAACCTTGCCATTCTTCATGTATGGAATGTGTGGATCGGAGGTATGATGTTTCTTGTCGTAGCTGAATCCGGTAACACAAGCAGCACCACCACCATATACAGTATTATAAATAGTACCGCCAAGGAGGTTTAGGTAAGCCTGACCGTAGAAATAAGTTACACAAGAATCGTGATCAGTCTCGGATGCATAAAGAATGTGTCCGTATCGGCCCAAGTTAGCGCCATAGACCTCGGTAACTGATCCGCCGGTTACGGTTACGTTGGTTCGACCAAAGAAAGAGTCGGCAGGACGACCTTTAACCAAACGACCGAAACCGACATTACCACCTACGATACGTCCGACTTTCGAGTTACCCGTAATGTCGATGTGTGTATCGGCAAATACAGTACCATCGGCCTGTCCACCAATAAGGAGGGCTATGTCATATTGGTTGTGGTATGGATTATAGTAATTGTTGGTGTTGCAGACAATATGGGTACGGATAGGATGCTTTGGTGTCCCCGAGATGTTACCGGTACGTTCCATCTGAAGGGTATAGCCATCACCGGCGATGACACGACCATAGTTGCCAGAGAGAATAGTTACGGTGTTCTCTTGCCATACATATTCTGGATCGTTGTTGTTAAGAATACCACCGTAGATGGTGACTGCAGGAGCAAGCACACCTTCCTCAAGGCCGAGGGTGTAGTCCATCATCTTGTAACCAGATACGAATACACCATAACCCATTGTGAGGTCATTGCCACAAGCAAATACTTTGGTCTGGTCGGTGATGTTGGTGTTGTCGAATGAAGAACCATTCAAGTTGATGGCCTCGAAACGTGTTTCAGCTGCCATCTTGATACTCAATCCAGAGAATAGGATACGACCATTCTTGAAATCGCCGTAGGTGCCAGTAATCGTTGCTGGACGGTCTTTGACAAAGTAGTCTGGATTAGGACGAGTACATTTACTATCAAGATACTCTGTAAAACAGAAGTCTGCGTAGTCTCCCATAATGACAATGATGTTGCTACCGATAGAACCACCATTGTTCTTGGTTTTAAGCAACTCGTATGCTCGTTTAAGTGTACGAACGGCAGTTTGTGGAGTCAAGCCATCATTGCGGTCATTGCCTGCTTTGTATGGAACTTCTTTAATAGAATAAGTGCTGGCTTCTTGTGCATTGATGCCGTGATTACATACATAGATTGGGCGTGTATAAGACTGGATGGCAGAGAAGCGGGCACTGTTGTTGTCCTTGTGGGTTGCGAGAAGCAGGTAGGAGTGTCCATCAAGCGCGTTGTTGAAGGTCGATGTATTAGCAACCTCCTTGAAGTTATCGGTCATGTCCTGCCATGAGAAGATGAAGTCACCTTCGGCAATCGGTACATCGTTTTGCGAAACGATTTTAGCCATCACGGCATGGCCTCCTTTCACTTTCTTACCTTTAGGCTTAGGATTGTCAACGATGCTGAGGTTGAAGAGGTCAGGCTCAATCAAAACAGCAGAAGAACCTGCATCGACACCATTGTCAAGCACAGTGAGTGAAAGACGCTGGATGTATGGCTTTGGCTCAACCGTTACGACTGCGGTACGAGAGTTGCCGAGTCGCTGATCATCGAGTGTCCAACGGTAAGAATAGGTATGACCCTTACGCTTGGTAAAGTTGCCTTCGTACTGGAATCGCTCACCACCGATTACTGGTGAAACGGCCACGCTGATACTTGAGAATGACATTTCGTTTTCGTTGATCTCGTGCCAAGTGAGTTTGTTGAAGGTGTAACCCTCTTTTTGTTTAAGTCCTTGTGTCTCGAGCGCAAAAAGCTGACGGTCGGTTCCATGGAAATGACTCAAATCTGCAGAACCGTGTCCATAACTGTGCTCGATATTAATTCGTGCAGACTCGTAGTAGTTCTGGTCGGTGCCGAAATAATTGAGCACCTCACCAACGAGAGGACAAGCTGAAATTTTAGAAGCGGGGTGAAGGTTGATCTCTTTGCCGTAGTCGTTGACCGCAAAGCCACGGACCAGACAGTTGGAAATGCATGAGTTTGCCTCCATCTGGCCAACAAGACCACCAATACGGAAGTTGTAGGTACCTGTTGCATCACCAGTGCTTCGTACAAAGTGGATGTTTTCGATTTCAAGATTCTCGATGACGGAACGGAAATTGTCGTCACCACCTAACTGAGGAAACATGCCGTAGTGACACTCGCCTTGTGCATCTACAAGGGTAACCTCGATGTTGGAAATCTTGTGGCCATTGCCGTTAAAGTGAGAACGGAAGCTTTTACGATCTGAAGTTGCAGAACCGAAGGTCCACTGTGTACTACTCATGTCCAAGTCGTTCATCAACTTGTAATACTTCTTGTAGTAGATGCCTTCGTTGTTGTCGTAATTACGGATAAGGTAGGCCATCTCTTCTGCGGTGTAGATGAGGTATGGATCATCTTCGGTGCCAGAGCCGTGAGACAAACGTACCAAGGTTCCATCCCATACAGCTGTTTCTGCGCTGATAGGTTGGAATGCGACAAACATAGCGAGGAACAATGCGATAATAGCGCTTCTCATCACAATGGTCTTTGTGTTTTGTATATTCTTATTCATCTAGTGATATTATTTTTAGCATTTAACTGCGCGAAATTAACCATTATTTTTGAAATAATGCGCATATATGTGTAAAAAACATCCTTTTTGGCCTCAAAAAAGTCAAAAAGGATGTTAATTTGCAGTTGTTGGCTTACAAAAAAGCACGTTTCGTTAATATAGTTGCCTAATTGCTAACAATTCTGGATTTTTGCATAAAATTGCTAAAACAGGTTCTTCTTCTTGAAGATAATGTAGCTGATATGAATGATGATCCACGTTACTATCAAGATGCCGACGAAGGCATACGGATTCGTTTCGAGGAAGTTCGGTACGTTCATACCAAAGAAGCCAGAGATAGCTGCCGGAATCATCAGGATAATGGTGATTGTGGTCAATCGCTTCATGATGGCATTCAGGTTGTTGCTGATGATGCTGGAATAAGAACTGCGCTGGCGTTCCAACACCTCGCTGTAGATGTTGGCAGTAACATAAGCCTGCTGAAGCTCGACTTCGACGTCATCGAGCAAATCTTCGTCGTATGGGAGGTGTCGGAGATGCTTTTTGAGTCGTACCAATACCACCTCGTTGCCTCGAATGGAGGTGATGAAATAGACGAGGAACTTCTCGATGCGCATCATCTGCTGTAGTCGGTCATTGTCCATAGATTCCTCGAGTGCCTCTTCTGCGGTTTTCATCAGAATGTTCATCTGTTTGAGGTACTTGAGGTACCATACGGAACTCGAAAGGAAGAGAGAAAGCAATAGATCGTAACGTTCTCGTTCAACAATCATTTTGCGGTTGGTCCAACGAATAAAATCGTTGATCATTTCGTTGCGGTAGTGACAAATGGAAATAAAGACTTCTCCATGTACCAGAATAGCCAAAGGAACGGTGCTGTATATTGCGTCGCCATCCTCGTCAACCTCTTTGCTCGGGACACGAATCAACGTCATCAACCAACCACTTTCACTTTCGGTACGAGGCCTCTCTTCGGCATCCTCTACGTCTTGTATAAAGTCCATTGGGGCGTCAAAGCGCTCTTCGAGATCAGCCAACTCTTCTTTGGTAGGAGAGGTGACCTGTACCCAACAATCAGGTTGCCATCCCGGCAACTGCTTGAAGCCTGATTCGCACTTCCAGAATTCGATCATTTTTTGACTGTTTTTAGGCTGTTTTGTGACGTTTACAATCTTTTCGCGGTGCGAAATTAATCTTTTTTTCTATAGGATGGTCCAAATAATCGAAAAAATCGTTATTTTTGTGCGAATTTTTTATTTTAATGATGCAAATACCCCCAGAAATGCGCTCTTTTTTGAGCGAACATGCCAATGATGATACCGCGCGACTGCTTTTTTCGGCAGCACGTTATCCTGGTATTGATGTGCGTTGGGCTGTCGAGCAGATAGAGGCTCGTAAGCAAATTCGCAACAAATTGCCAGAGTGGTATGCAATGGCCGATCGTCTTGTGATGGGAGGTCGGATCCCGGCAGAACAGTGTAGTTCGGAACAGACCGCCCGTTACAAGCAGAGTCTTGTGGTCGGAAGTTCTCTTTGTGACTTGACGAGTGGTATGGGGGTGGATTTGTATTATATGAGCCGTGGTCTTGACCGAGCCATTTATACAGAACGACAATCTCATCTTTGTGCTGCTGCCCGACACAACTTTGTTGAACTTGGTGCCTTGAATATCGAGGTGCGAGAAGGAGATGCCTTCGAATTGGGAATACCCGATGTCGATACGCTCTATCTGGATCCAGCCCGACGTGCTGCTGATGGTAGTCGTGTGTATGATCTGGCAGATTGTGAGCCGAATGTTGTCGCCTTGCGTGAGGAATTGTTGCGGCATTGCCAGCGTTTGGTGATCAAGGTTTCGCCCATGGCCGATTTGAAGCGAATTCAAGAACAGATGCCTGGCCTTTCGGAGATTCATATAGTTGCTGTTAGGAATGAATGTAAAGAGGTTCTTCTTGTTATTGACAATCATACCCAACTTTCTGAACAGGCGAAGACTCAGGATCCGATCATTCATTGTGTGGATTTTCGAACCAAAGATATGGTTCGATTTTGTTATAAGATGAAAGAGGAGGCCGAATGCCAACCTGTTGGTCGTCAGATATCGGATTTCAAATACCTGTACGAACCAGATGTGACATTGCTGAAGGCTGGTGCTTTTCGCCTGCTTGAATCTCGTTATGATGTTATGCAAGTTGAGTCCAACAGCCATTTGTATGTGTCCGACAACCTAATCGAGGATTTCCCGGGACGTGCGTTCCAGGTTGACGAATCGTTTGAATTTTCGAGCAAAGTTGTCAAATCGTTGAAGAAGACTATTCCCCAAGCGAATATTGCAACACGCAATTTCCCTTTGTCGGCCGATGAGTTCCGCAAACGCTCGGGAATCAAGGATGGCGGTGAATGCTACTTGTTTGGAACAACTGTTAGGGAGAAGGGAACAAGGCTTTTCGTTTGTCGCAAGGTGTTGATGATAATTCTCCTGCTTTTGTTGTGTGCGCCATCATTCTTGTATGCGCGTAAAAAGAAAAATGTAGAAACTGTCACAGTCGAAAGTCTGGTGTCTGGAGTCCGACTTGAATCTCCCTGCATGTGGAACCAGGGAGCACAGTTCTTGTGCCTCGATTCGGTGTTGTCGCCCAACCTAGTGCCACAAATGCCCGATGCCAGTTACGATACCTTGTGTTTTTATCGTACCTTATGGACTTTCGACGGTATATTGAGTGAAGAGGATTGGATGGGACAGCAGCGAATGATGCTCCAGTTCCGTAGTCCACAAGGGCGACTATATCGGTTTTCAACAGGACGTCTGATGAAACAGATGAACGATACGACCTATCATCCGGCATTGGGCGCACTCATCGCTTTGTCTCCTGTTGAAGCATGTGATCATCGTCTTCGAGGTCGCACTTTTTATCTGTTAATCAATGATGAGCGTTGCCTGTCGTCGGATAGTCTGCTGTTGGAAAAGTTTGTGCCCATTATGGTCGATTCTGTCACTGTGGGCAATGAGACAGCACCTTTGCATGTCTGGTTTTCGCATCCACAGGGTAAAGGGTCTGTATTGACATCGTTGCCCGGTTCTCGCGAAAATGCAACCTCAACACCCTTGCAGAAGTTCTTTGCTCTTGATGATCCCTATCAGCGATATCCAAACATCAGTTCCGAGGTTTGGTCGCTGATTCGTTCCAATCGGGTAAAGATTGATATGACACTTGAGGAGGTCCGATTGTCGCTGGGACGTCCACAACGCTACGAGCACTACAATACCAAAGGCGGCATGATTGAGCGCTGGCATTATTCGGACCGCAAGGTGTTGGATTTTATGGATGGACGTCTGCGTCGCGTCGCCATCGAACGATAATCTTATATATGACACAGAAACAACGATACGAGGGCGTCATCGCCTATTTCCTCGAACACAATCCCAATGCGGCAACCGAGTTGGATTATACCAATCCGTTCAGTTTGCTGGTGGCTGTCATTCTCTCGGCGCAATGTACCGACAAGCGGGTAAATATGGTGACTCCCGCTTTGCTCAATGCATTTCCGACAGCCCAGAAGATGGCCCAGCAGACACCCGACGAAATCTACGAATACATCAAGTCCGTGTCTTATCCCAACAACAAGGCGCAGCATCTGGTTGGAATGGCTCAGCGTTTGGTACAGGAATATGGAGGCGAAGTGCCCGAGGATTACGATGCCTTACTGAGTCTGCCAGGAGTCGGTCGCAAGACGGCCAATGTCATTTCGTCGGTCATCTACGACAAGCCCACCATGGCAGTCGATACCCATGTCTTTCGCGTTGCCAATCGCATCGGATTGACCAACAATAGTCACACTCCGCTTGAAACCGAGCGTACGTTGACCCGGCATATTCCTGCAGAATATATTCCAGTAGCACATCATTGGTTGATATTGCATGGCCGTTATGTTTGTACGGCTCGAAATCCGAAATGTATGGAATGTGGTATCTGCCAGTGGTGTAAAAGTGCGCCGAAATGAAACAAAAATAGTGCTATTTAGTAACATCTTGCCCCATGATGGGTTTTTCCTGTCGTTTTATTTGGCATTGTCATCAAAACCATGTATCTTTGCGCATACTAAAATATCACAAACTACGATAAATCTTTAATCTCCCATGATGCAATGGAATCGCTTGCTCTCCACCCTTCGTTTTGGACAGGAGCAGTTACCACAGGGACAGCATGCACGCACTGAGTTCCAGCGCGACTACGACCGACTGATTTTCTCTCCACCTTTCCGTCGTTTGCAGAACAAGACCCAGGTGTTCCCTCTGCCAGGAAGTATCTTTGTGCATAATCGTCTCACCCACAGTCTTGAGGTGAGTTGTGTGGGGCGTTCGTTGGCCAACAATGCTTCAACCTTTCTGATGGAGAAGTATGCAGGCGAGGAGTGGATCCAGAAGCTGATGAGTCTGGATGATATCGTTGCAACCGCCTGTCTGGCCCACGATATGGGCAATCCCCCTTTCGGGCACAGCGGCGAACGAGCCATCATATCCTATTTCAGTGAGGGGAGTGGGTTGCGATTCAAGGACCGTGTGTCGCCACAGGTTTGGGCCGATATTACGCACTACGATGGCAATGCCAACGCTTTCCGTCTGCTGAGCCATCAGTTCAAAGGTCGTCGAGAGGGTGGCTTTGCTTTAACATACTCAACGCTAGCCTCGATTGTCAAGTACCCCTATTCATCGCTCCAGGCAACCAAGAAACCTAAGTTTGGATTCTTCAAGGCCGAAGCCGAGTCCTATCAGCGAGTGGCCGATCATCTGGGGTTGTTGCCCATGGATTCCGAGAATAAGCGCTATTGTCGTCATCCGTTGGTTTTCCTGGTCGAAGCGGCCGATGACATCTGTTATCAGATCATGGATATCGAGGATGCTCACCATCTGAAACTCCTGACCCAACAGGAGACGCTCGACTTGCTGTTGCCTTTCTTCGAAGGTGAGTTCCGGGCCAAGATTGAACGAGGTTTGAGCCATCTGCCTGATCATAACGAACAGATTGCCTACTTGCGCAGTCGAGTGATTGGTCTATTAGTGGGCGAGTGCAGCGAGGTTTTCCAACAGCACGAGGAGGAGATTCTGCGTGGAGAGTTCGACAAGCCTCTTATCGAATGTATCAGCGATGTGCCTCGCGAGGCCTACCGGCATTGTTCTGATTTGGCGTTCAGCAAGATTTATAATGCCAACGATGTGGTCGAAATCGAAATTGCAGGTCATCAGATCATTTCTGTATTGCTCGATAAACTGCTCGATGCGGTCAATAATCCGCAGAAAGCTTACAGCAAACTCCTTTTGGATCGTATTCCATCGCAATACGATGTGCGAGCCGAAACCTGCGAAGACCGCATCATGGCAGTGCTCGACTACATTTCGGGCATGACCGATGTCTATGCACTCGACCTCTACCGAAAGATTTACGGTATGAGTCTGCCAAGTCTATAGGTCTTACACGTCCTTTTTGAGTGGAGAATGGAATTGAATGTATTTTGAAAATAAATAAAAGTAATAAACAAATAATCTGATATGAAATTAACCGACATTTTAACTCCCGGCTTCAATGCCGCCGAGTGGGAAGCCAAAGGTTATGAGCTTCCGAAGTTTGATGTAAAGGCTGTCGCACAGAAGACTCACGACAACCCAACATGGGTGCATTTCGGTGCAGGCAATATCTTTCGTGCCTTCCCAGCAACGATCTTGAACGATGCCCTCAATACCGGCAAGTATGACCGAGGTGTAATTGTGGCCGAGAGTTTCGACTATGAGATTCTCGACAAGGCTTATCGTCCTTACAACAACCTCTCGTTGGCTGTTTCTCTGTGCTCTAATGGTAGCATTGAGAAGAAGGTCATCGCCTCAGTAACCGAAACCCTCAAGGCCGACAAGCAGTTTGGCGAGGATTGGGCTCGTTTGGTCGAGATTTTCCAGAATCCTTCACTCCAGATGATTACCTTTACCATCACAGAGAAGGGTTATACCTTCAACGATGCCGACTTGGCTCGTGGGCTGGATGCTATGTTCGCTATGGGCAAGGTCTGTGCCCTTTTGCTTGAGCGTTTCAAGGCTGGTGCCCTCCCTCTGACTGTCCAGAGTATGGATAACTGCTCGCACAATGGCGATAAGGTTAAGGCTGGTGTCATGGCTTATGCAGAGAAGTGGGTAGCTGATGGCATCGCTCCAGCAGCCTTCCTTGCCTATCTCAAGGATGAGAAGAAGGTGACCTTCCCATGGTCGATGATCGATAAGATTACCCCACGTCCACACGAGAAGGTTCAGGCAATGTTGCAGGCTGATGGCTTCGAGGATAATATGTTCCTTGAGACCGAGAAGCACACCTTTACAGCACCATTTGTCAATGCCGAGGAGGTCCAGTACCTCGTTGTCGAAGATAACTACACCAATGGTCGTCCACCACTCGAGTTGGGAGGTACACTCTATACTACTCGCGAGACTGTCGATCAGGTCGAGACGATGAAGGTAACCACCTGTCTGAATCCACTTCACACCGCTATGTCTATTTACGGCGTGATGTTGGGTTATACTTTGATTTCTGCCGAGATGGCCGACGAGGATCTCCGTCCATTCATCCAGAAGATTGGTTACATGGAGGCTATGCCGGTAGTGACAGATCCAGGTGTACTGAATCCATACGAGTTTATCGGTGCTGTCATCAACAAGCGTCTGCCAAATCCATTCATGCCAGATGCTCCACAGCGTATCTCTACCGATACCTCTCAGAAACTCCCAATCCGCTTCGGCGAGACCCTCAAGAAGTATGTGGCTCGTGGCCTCGACAAGAGCAACCTTGTACTCATTCCTTTGACACTCGCTGGCTATGCTCGTTTCCTTAAGGCTCTCGACGATGATCTGAACCCATTCACTCCATCATCAGATCCTAAGCTCGAAGAACTTCAGGCTATCGTTGCACCTCTTGAGATTGGCAAACCGGATCAGGATTGGAGTCCTCTTAAGAAGCTCTTCTCTCGTGCCGACATCTTTGGCCTTGATCTCTACGAGGCTGGTTTCGGTCCTCAGATTGAGGGTATGGTCAAGGAACTCTATGCTGGCAAGGGTGCAGTACGTGCCACTTTGCACAAGTATGTTGCCTCACGTTAATCAACACAACGTCATAAGGGTAGCAAAAGAACAAAACAACAAAAGAACAAAACAACATATCAACAAAATATGGAAAGAACATGGCGTTGGTTCGGCAAGAAGGATAAGATTACCCTTGCCCAACTCAAGCAAATTGGTGTTGAGGGCATTGTAACTGCCTTGCACGATGTCCCATTGGGACAAGTATGGACTCGTGAGAAGATTCACGAACTCAAAGAGTATATCGAGAGTTATGGCATGAAATGGAGCGTTGTGGAATCGCTCCCAGTAGTTGAAACCCTCAAGTATGGTGGCCCTGATCGCGACGAGCAGATAGAGGTCTATAAGCAGTCGCTCCGCAATTTGGGAGAGGAGGGTATCAAGTGTATCTGCTACAACTTTATGCCAGTACTCGACTGGGCACGTACCGATTTGGCCCATAATAATCCAAATGGCGCAACCAACCTCTACATGGATTGGGGCATGTTTGCTTACTTCGACATCTATATTTTGAAGCGCGAAGCGGCACGTCAGGAGTGGGCAGAGTTCTCGAAGAACCACAAGTGGGGTCGTGATTTGGTGGCTGAAGCCGATAAGATCAAGGAGACTGCAACTCCAGAGTTCGATCACGAGATGGTCAACAATATTATTATTAAGACACAGGGCTTCGTGTCTGGTAACTTCAGCGAGGGCGATGCTGCACCTGTCCAGAAGTTCCGTGACCTGCTGAAACTTTACGATGGCATCGACAAGAAGAAACTTCAGGAGAACATGAAGTATTGGCTTGAGGCTATCATGCCAGTTTGCGAGGAGTATGACATCAACATGTGCGTACACCCAGACGATCCTCCTTATCCTGTATTCGGCTTGCCTCGAATCATCGGTACTACTGAAGATATCCAGTGGATGCTCGACGCTGTGCCAAACAAGCACAACGGCTTGACCTTCTGCGCCGGTTCCTTCTCAGCAGGCGAGCACAACGACGTTGTACCTATGGCCAAGCAGTTTGCTGACCGTACCCATTTCGTACACCTCCGCAGCTGCCACATTTTCCCGAACGGTAACTTCACCGAGGCATCGCACCTGGGTGGCCGTGGTGACTTGATTGAGCTGGTTCGTATTTTTGAACAGGCAGAACTCGAAGGCAAGTGCAACAGCGGTCGTCGTCTGCCAATGCGTGTCGATCATGGTATGACCTTCACCGACCAGCCTGGTGGTGTATTCGATGAGTCTAACCATGGCCACAACTCTGGCTATACCCTTCTGGGTCGTATGTTTGCTTTGGGCCAGGTTCAGGGCATTATCGCTACTGTCGATCGCGAGTTGGGTATCAAGTACGTTCAGCCAGGTTTCTTTGACTGATAAATCAATCATTATAACACTAGAAGAGTTGAAGATGTCAAGCGACAATCTTCAACTCTTTTTTTTCGTTTCTGCTTTGGCAGGAGCAATGGTCGATGGATGATCTAGAAGAAAAACTCGAAGGCAAAGACCGAAAGGCAGCAAAGGATCGAGACAGAGAAGAGATTCCAACCATACCAAGCAGCAATGATGCCGAGCACAAGGGCAATACTGCCAGCCCAAAAGGACTGAGTCGTTTCGATAATGGCAGGAAAGGTCATGACCGCCAGAGTTACGTAGGGGACGTAGTAGAGAAAACTACGTGCAAATTGGTTGCGAATCCTACCACGAATCAGTAGCATTGGAAGCACGCGGACCAGATTGCAGGTCAATGCTGTTAGTCCTAAATAGATAATCAGTTCTTTCGTTTCCATTATTGGTTCGTTTTGTGGGGCTTGATGATTGCTGCAACCGTTGAGATTAAGATGGTGAGCATGATGGTACGTGTGCCACTGCCCAGTTCACTGAGCCATGGAGTGATTGTGCAGATACCACTTAGTACAAAGCTAAAGATAACAGCAAGAGCCACGGCTCGATCCTTTTTGGCTGGAGGAATGATGATTGCAATAAACATTCCATAGAGGGCAACACTTAACGCAGATACTACCGACAGAGGAAGGATATCGCCTGCCAGTATTCCACACCCTGTTCCTGCAGCCCACATTGAGCCTGCTAATACCGTTGCCCCTATTGGATAGGATGCGGGTAATTGGCCATGGTAAGCAATCGAGATACCAAAGACCTCGTCTGTCATGCAACATCCCGCCAGAATGCGTTTCCAAAGTGGTAGGCCTGGAATGAATTTCTGTGTCAGTGCTGTGCTCATAAGCAGATAGCGCAAGTTGGTTACAATGGCGAGTCCAATCACTTCAAGCGCCGTCGCATGAGCAGCAATAGCAGTGTAGGCCCCGTATTCTCCAGCTGATGCGCGAATCAGCAAACTGCCAGTAAAACCGAGAGAGGCAGGAATTCCCAAACCACCTGCGATGATGCCAAGAGAGAAGGCTACAGCATAGTAACCCAATCCGATGGGGATGCTGTCGCGCATACCCTGCAAGAATGGTGATTTGTTCTTCATTGTGTAATGACGGTTTTGCGTCCAACTAAGGCACTGATCAAAACAGCCAAACCGATACCTAATGGATAATAGAGGTAAGGGATGGCACTGGCAGGACTGAATGGAACATCTGAAAGTTGGTTAACCAAACTGGTCGCAAGTAGCAACTGAACACTATAGGGGAGAAGCCCCTGGGTAAAACAAGAGACCGTATCGAGAATTGATGCACTGCGTTGAGGCGAAATCTGATAGTGTTCAGCAATTTTGCGTGCAATGGGCCCTGTGGTGAGAATGGCAACAGTATTGTTGGCCGTGCAGATGTTGACCAGACAAACCAACGAAGCGATGCTTAGTTCTGCTCCGCGACGACTGTTGACGCCTCGGGTGACATGGTGTAACAGATAGTCGATTCCTCCATTGTGACGGATCAGTTCGAGTAGCCCTGCCGCCAACATGGCCATCAGGATCAGTTCTCCCATGCTGATCATGCCGGAGCCAAGTTGGTCCATCCAAGAGAAGAGCGTGAACGAACCTCTCCACATACCGATTATACCTGTGAGGAGCAGACCGATAACAAGTACAAGCATCACATCCAACCCACAGACAGCTGTTATGATAACTGCAATATATGGCAATACGAGCAATAGGTCGATTGACTGAGTGGGTTGTAAGACCTGAGAGTTTCGTCCAAGAAAATAATATAGTACGAGCATAATCAATGCCACAGGAAGCACCAATTTGAGATTGGCACGAAACTTATCGCGCATACGGCATCCTTGTGTTTGTGTGGCAGCGATGGTTGTGTCGCTGATAAAGGAGAGATTATCTCCAAAGTAAGCACCACCTACGACTGTTGCTACCATTAGCGCAAGGTTTATGTCGGTTTTGTCCGCAATGCCTACTGCAATGGGGACTAACTGAACGATGGTGCCACACGATGTGCCTACGGCCAACGATACGAAACATGCGGCAAGAAAGATTCCAGGAAGCAGGAAGGAGGCAGGAAGCAGATGCAGGGTCAAATCTACAGTTGCCTCAATGCATCCCATCTGTTTTGCACAATAGGCAAAAGCGCCAGCCATGACGTAGATCCAGACCATGAGCAATACGGTCGGATTACCGGCTCCCGACGAGAATAGTTTGAGTCGTTCCTGACTGCTGCCTCGGGTAATGGAAAGTCCGAAGACAGAAGCCAGCAGAAAGGCAACAAGTGTGATGGAACTATGCGAAAAATCTCCACCTAACAGACAAAGTCCGAGGTAGGAGAGCAGGAAAACGAGAAGTGGAGATAACTTGTACAAGGAGAACGTATAATGAAAAGTGTTACATGTCGTCTTTTGATTCCTTTTCGTTCATGACGGCGATGAGGAGATCGTAGGTTTGTTCATGAAAGAGTGCAAAGCATTCGTCCATACGCGCATTGAGCAGAGTGGCAGCCTCTTCTGAGAAATGGCCAAAGGTAGTGAAGTCATCATCGGCCGAGAAGTTGACCTTGAGATCGTACCAAAGAAAACGAAAGAAGGCTTTAGCCTCTTGCTTGTTGTGAATAGGCTTTGTACAGTTGGTCGAAGCCAGTATTTTTTGTGATAATTGTTCGTCCATAGTTGAATTTTGATTTATGTGCGGTGCAAAGGTAGCAACAATTCTCCATTCATACAATAAAAATGGAGATTTTTCTTGCAATGTATGATAAATATCTGTAAATTTGCGCCCCGAAATGAAAAGATTCTGGACTTTTGTACGTAATTGGACTCTTCCGATAGCAATGCTTGCGGGTATTGCGGAATACTTTGTGTTTGTATCGATGCCCTTCGATGCAGAAACGCGAAGAGCAACCTATTCTGCTATCGCCTACTACGTTCAGCCAATCTTGCTTTTCTTTATGCTCTTTTTGTCGTTCTTGAAAGTGAGTCCGAAGGAGATGCGACCACATTGGTGGCAGTTTTGGGTGCTGTTGGTGCAGTCTGGCCTGTTTGTCGGCTTTTCGCTTTTGGCTATGATGATGCCCGATGAAGGGTCTCGTGTATTGTGCGAAGGAGCCATGTTGAGCTTGATTTGTCCAACGGCTACAGCTTCGGCTGTAATCACTGGTAAATTGGGAGGATCAATATCGGGGGTAGTGACCTACTTGATGATGTGTAATCTGATGGTAAGCCTAGTTGCCCCAGTGTTCCTTCCGTTGGTCGAACCCTCAGAGATATCGTTTCTACAGGCATTCTTGACAATTTTGAGCAAAGTGTTCCCTTTGCTGATTTGTCCATTGATGTTGGCTTGGGGAGTTAGATTTTTTGTCCGTCCTTTGCATCGCTGGCTTCTCCAGTATAAGGATTTGGCCTTCTATGTATGGGCTGTGTCACTCTCTTTGGCCATAGCTGTTACAGTACGAAGCATCATGCACAGTTCGGTTGGAGTAGAATATCTGTTGGGACTGGCAGCTATCAGTTGTGTGTGTTGCGTATTGCAGTTCCGTATCGGACGCAGCATAGGCGCTCGTTATGGAGTTTCGGAGAAGATAACAGCTGGGCAGGCATTCGGACAAAAGAATACCGTATTCGTTATCTGGATGGGACAGGTCTTCCTTAATCCCGTGACTTCGGTTGTGGGTGGATTCTATTCTGTTTGGCACAATATCATCAACTCCTATCAGTTGTATCGGGCCAGAAAAAGTGAATAAAGTCAGAAATTATACTTTACGGCAACCGTAGGATTGAGATAGAAGGATTTGTCGGTATTGCATTCTGGGAAGATGAAATTGTTGCTGATTTCTACTTCTGCACCGGCAGATAATCGACTGTTGACGTTATACCAAAGCTGTGGCTCTGTGAGCATGACCAACTGTCCATGATGATTGGCCTTCTCGCCGCGCCAGAAGTCAATGAATCCCGAACAAGTCAGTTTTTTGTCGGCAAATGTTGTGCCCCAAGTTGCAGTGATCTGTGCCGAAGCGTAAGCGTCGGCCGAGCCATATTTGAAGAATTGCTTATACATGGCAGCAACGGACCATGTGATCGTAAAGTCTTCGTTGTGACCACTCCAGTTTGGACCCACTAAAGCAGCATTCTGGAAACGCATACCCCCACCTGCTTTGAAAGTGTTCATGCCTCCATCATACTCCGTACGGATTGTCAACAATGTGTTGGATGAGGTCGAAAGTACCTTGAAGTCGCGTGCAATTTCGGTATAGGCACCTTTCATGCCATCGTGGTACATGTCGAGGTCTATGAACCAGTACCATGAACCCATATCATCAGCTTTGAATTGCTCGAATGTGACGGTCACCTTTTGTCGGGTGGCCTCTTCGTTGTTGTAGATGTTACGACCGAAATCATAATGTAACTGAACATTTTGTGCATATCCCCAAAGGGTTGAACACATGAGACCTAAGATAAAAGAAAGCTTCTTCATAATGTAATTTGTTTAGACTGATTGCCGAACAGTTAATTAATCCAACGATGCAAAGATAGGGTGTTTTGTGAATAACTCCAAATAAACAGTCAAAAGTTTCTGTCGTAAGGCGCAAAAAAGTGCAAATGCAACTCAATTTAGTGTGAATGATAAGAAATTGGGAGAATAATTTGCTTAAGAAAAATATATTTGTTATCTTTGCGCGCAAAAAATGATAATTAGCTTCTAAGAACAATATGCATCTTTCACCTGCACTACAGAGTCGCTACACTCGTGAACAGCTCTCCGCTAGAGAAGCTCAGCGTTTGGCTGAGTTCATCGCTTGGGGACCTATGGTTTTTCAGGTATCCCGTTTGATGATCAAATTTGGTATCCTCGATTTGTTGCGAGATAGCAACGATGGTATGACCAGAAAAGAACTTGTAGAGAAAACCGGTTTGAGCGATTATGCCATGAAAATCCTGCTCGAAGGTTCGTTGAGTATCGGCACTATTCTGGTAGATCCGGAATCAGAGAAATATACCATTTCGAAAACTGGTTGGTTCTTGCTGACCGATCCTGCCACTCGAGTCAATGTTTACTTCAATCATGATGTGAACTACGAAGGATTGTTCCATTTGGAAGAGGCTTTGACCGAAGGCCGTCCAGCAGGGTTGAAGCATTTCGGAGATTGGCCAACTGTATATGAAGGCCTTTCTTCGTTGCCTGAACAGGTACAGAAAAGTTGGTTTGGCTTTGACCATTTCTACAGTGATTCTGCCTTCCCTGACGCATTGAAGGTTGTGTTCGGTTATCAGCCCAAGACTTTGATGGATGTTGGTGGAAATACTGGCAAATGGGCTATGCAGTGTGTCAACTATGACCAGAACGTCGAGGTGACTATTGTCGATCTGCCACAACAGTTGGCAATGATGCGCGAACAGACTAAGGGTAAGCCCGGCGCTGATCGCGTCTCTGGTTATGGTATGAATCTGCTTGATCAGAACAATGCTTTCCCAGCTGATCGCCATTATGATATTATCTGGATGAGTCAGTTCTTGGACTGTTTCAGTATGGAGGAGATTACCAGTATCTTGAGCCGTGCTGCCAAGATTATGGACAAGAACAGTCGCGTATGCATCATGGAGACCTTGTGGGATCGACAGAAATATGAACCTGCAACTCTTGCTTTGACAATGACAAGCGTCTATTTTACTGATATCGCCAATGGTAATAGCAAGATGTATAACACCGAAGATATGACGGCTTGTGTTGAAGCTGCAGGCATGGAGGTCGAAACTATTCACGATGGCGTTGGTCAGCAAGGACATAGCATCATGGTGGCAAAGTTGAGAACTGAGTGTTGAGAATCGTGAGTGAGCATTGAATGTTAAGAGAAAAGAGTTGGCACTAGAGCACGAAGATTGGAAGGGAACGACAGGCGGAATGCCTTGGATGCAGCGAACATTGATCAAATGGCTTGCTGTGGCTGATCCACGATTCATTTATGGTGTGATGGCTATAGTGATTCTCTTTTATATGCTGTTCGGTCATAAGGGTTACATTGCCATGTATCACTTTTACCGTAGGGCAAGAAAAGAAAGCTGGTATCGCGCATTTATACATGTTTACCAGAATCACTATTGTTTCGGACAGGTGGTTATCGATCGGTTTGCCGCCTTTGGTGGAAAGCGCTTTAAGTTCGAATTTGAGGAGAAGAATTATGCTGCCTATCAAAAACTGATGCATCAGGAGGCGGGTTTTGTTCAGGTGAGCAGTCACATGGGTAACTACGAAATGGCAGGATACTCGTTGTGCTCCGATACTAAGAAACTCTTTCCCTTGGTCTTCATGGGGGAGACGGAAACGATGATGATGAACCGTCAGAAGATGTTTGCAGAGAACAATATCGAGATGGTCCCTGTTTCTCCCGACATGAGCCATATCTTTACGCTCAACAATGCTCTGCGCGACGGACATGTTGTCAGTATGCCGGGCGATAGAGTGTTTGGATCCCCCAAGGCTCTGACGTGTGATTTCATGGGAGGAAAATGCGATTTGCCGATTGGCCCATTCCAGATGGCCGTCACAAGGAATCTTCCGGCTGTGTCGGTTTTCATTATGAAGGTCCGGTGGGACACCTACCGTGTGCATGTGGATATCGTCTATCCTGATGAGTCTTTGACAAAGAAAGAAAGGATGCAAGTTATGGCACAGCATTTTGCTGACCAGATGTCGCATATCGTCGATTTGTACCCGACGCAATGGTACAACTATTTCGAATTTACAAGATTCGAGAGTAATTCGTAATTTTATATTTTGGTTATTAAGGTAAAAAGATTGTGTTTATGGAAAAATGTTCAATTGAGGAATTGTTGCCACAGAAGCCCCCTTTCGTAATGGTGGACAGTCTGACGCAATATGAAACAGAAAGAGCCGAAACAATGTTCGAAATCAAAGAGGACAATGTGATGGTTAAAGATGGTATTCTGACCATCAGTGGTTTGATGGAGAATGTTGCACAAACAAGTGCCGCTCGCATCGGATACTATTACAAGTATGTTCTCCGACAGCCTGTCAAGGTGGGGTATATCGGGGCTGTTAGAGGCATGAAGGTGATGCGTTTTCCGGCTGTAGGCGAAACGATCCGAACCCGTATCTCGGTGATTGCCGAAGCTTTCGGTATGGTGGCATTTGCTGCAACCGTAGTTGATGCCAGTGGGGTCGAGATTGCTCGTGCAGATATGAAGACAGCCATTTGATGCAATACAAAAAGAAGCAATGATAACAATAATAGCAGATAATATCCTTTCGCCTTTGGGCGAGACGACAGAGGCAAACCTGAAGGCTGTTCGTGATGGAGCATCGGCTTTGTGCGAGCACCATTTGGTGGGGATGCCAGAAAGTTTTGTCGGCTCGTTGATAGAACCTCAGTTGAGCTTTGAACAAGGTTTGATCAGGAGTATTACTGCTTCGTTGAATCAAACAAAAGTTGATGCTCGTTCCGAGGAGGTAATCTTTATCATCTCCAGTACGAAAGGAAACGTAGCAGATTTTGAATGCATTGGCGCGTCTGCCGAGAACGTGGCTCGTCATTTCTGCAATCCGAATCGTCCGATTGTTGTATCGAATGCCTGTATCAGTGGTCTGTCGGCACAAATTATAGCAATGCGATTGTTGCGTGCCGGATTCTATAAGGTTGCAGTCGTGGCGGGAATGGATATTCAAGGCAAGTTCATCGTGAGTGGGTTCCAGTCGTTCAAGGCTTTGTCTCCAGAGCCATGTCGTCCCTTTGATGGCGATCGTTGTGGTTTGAATCTTGGAGAGGCGGTGGCAAGTATGGTGCTGGTGGAGGAGAACGATAACCCTAACGATAACCTTAACCTTAACGATAACCTTAACCCTAACCCTAATGGATGGGTGATTGAAGATGGGTGTGTACGCAACGATGGTATCCATATCTCCAATCCATCGCGTACGGGAGAAGGTTGTTTGCGAGCCATTCAGCAGGTTTTGTCCGATGACGCTAAGTTGTCTTGCATATCGGCCCATGGTACAGCCACTCTCTACAACGACGAAATGGAGGCATGTGCCATAGATCGTGCTGGATTGTCAGATGTCCCGACTTTCAGTTTGAAGGGATATTATGGACATACGATGGGCGCAGCTGGCATTCTCGAAACAATCATCATGCTTCATGCCGTCGAGGAGGGTTGGATTCCTGCTACGCGAGGCTTTGAGGAGGCGGGAACTTCGCATGAGATACATGTTACGGCCAGCGAAGAGAAGCCTGTAGGTAATCGAGTCTTGAAATTGCTGTCTGGCTTTGGTGGATGCAATGGTGCTATGGTATATGTTCGCAATTGCGATGCCGTTGCCGATAGCCATGCCGTTGTTCCAAATGTTCGGATATCGGCAGATACACGATTGACTCCAGCCGATGTTCCCGAAGGATTGACTGCTCTCTACAAACAACAGGTGGGTGACTATCCGAAGTTCTACAAGATGGATCCATTGTGTAAACTTGGATTTCTGGCAGTCGAGAAATTGTTGACGAATGGGAATCTTCTCTCTGACGATGACCCTAACGAAACCCGTGCAGTCGTGTTGTTTTCGAAGCATGGATCGATGGCAGATGACAAGGCTTACGAAGAGACGATTCGTAGAGAAGACGAATACTTTCCAAGTCCGGCAGTGTTTGTCTATACCTTGTCGAACATTGTAACAGGAGAAATTGCCATCCGACATGGTTATCATGGCGAGACTTCGTGCTACATACTGGAAGAAAAGGATTGGAACCTGATGGAAAAGATCATTCTGACCACCTTTCAGGATAAGGGGATTAAGTCTGTTATTGGCGGTTGGGTGGATTATCAAGACGAACAACATTTCGAAGCTGATTTGAAGTTGTACTGTTCTACTAGAGTAACCTCTCAATGAGATAAAATAACAACTCAAGGAAGTGGAGAAGAAACGAAGATTATTTAGCGACATAAACGCTTCTATTCTTCAAATCTTCTTGAGAATAATATAAACATAGAGATAAGTAAGTAGTTGTTCAAAATCTGAACACCTACTTATAAAAAATAAACAATATAAAGAAATAAATATGGAAGTTGAAAAACTAAAAGAACAGATCATTGATGCATTGAACCTCGAGGATCTCAAACCTGAAGATATTGACAACGATGCACCTTTGTTTGGTGAAGGTCTCGGTCTTGACTCGATTGACGCACTCGAGTTGATCGTTTTGATGGAGAAGTTTTATGGTATCAAACTCTCGAATCCGGCTGAGGGTAAGCAGATCTTCAAGTCTGTGAACTGTATGGCTGCTTACATCGATGCAAATAGGACCAAATAAGGGTGAAGGGTAAAAGGTAAAGGCTAAAAGGATCTGGATTTGTAAAGCATGAAAGAGCGTATTGTCATCACAGGTGCGGGAGTTGTGTCTGCCATTGGCATAGGTAAGGAGGAGAACCTTCATAACCTGTTGTCGATGCAGTCAGGAGTTGCACCTGTACATTACCAACAAACTGAGCATACCGAATGTATGGTCGGGGAGGTTGATTTGTCGAACGAGGCTATGAAACAGATGCTGGGAATCCCAGCTGAAAAGGCCGAAGTTCGTACCTCTTTGTTGGGAATGTTGGCAATGCGAGAGGCACTCGAGCAGGCTAACCTTCAAGGCAAAGATCTTCCGCAAACGGCCTTCATCAATGGAACAACTGTGGGGGGCATGGATATGTCCGAACAGCATTATCTGAAATGGATAGGAAGCGACGTTGACACAGATCTGCATACAGAATTTATCAAGACTCACGATTGTGGCGCCAGTACAGATTTGATAGCTGATCACTTTGGACGTTTCGGTATGACTACAACCATTTCGACGGCTTGCTCGTCGGCAGCTAATGCCTTTATTCTTGGTGCAAGAATGATTGCTTCTGGCGAATATGACCGAGTGGTGGTGGGTGGCGCCGAAAGCCTGTCGAAGTTCCACTTGAATGGCTTCAATACACTGATGATTCTGGATACCCAGCCATGTCGTCCGATGGATGCAAGCCGTGCTGGTTTGAATTTGGGCGAAGGTGCTGCCTATTTGGTGCTTGAGAGCGAGCATTCTGCTCTTGGTCGAGGAGCCAAGATTCTGGCAACATTGGCAGGCTATGGCAATGCTTGCGATGCCTTTCATCAGACTGCATCGTCAGACGATGGTGAAGGAGCATTCCGGGCTATGCAGCAAGCATTGAAACGCGCGGATGTAGAACCTGCTCTGGTGGACTATATCAACTGTCACGGAACAGGAACACCCAACAATGATCCCAGTGAATTGGCCGCCATGCATCGACTCTTTGGTGCCTCGATGCCCGCGTTCAGTTCGACCAAGGGTTATACGGGTCATACGACCAGTGCTTCAGGCAGCATCGAGGCAGTGTTTTGTCTGTTGGCCTTGCAAGAACAGACATTGCTGCCCAATCTTCACTATTCTACCCCTATCGAAGAGTGGGCAAAGCCAGTGCAGAAGCCGACATCTGCCTCTATAAAATATATATTGTGTAACGCCTTTGGATTTGGAGGAAACGACAGCTCCATCTTGCTTGCCTCAAACAACGTATAATGAAGATCTACATTCAAGCAGCCAACCAGATTTCACTCCAACAGCCGCTTTGCGAAGATTGGATCGAGAACCCCATCATACATGATGAGGCTTTCTGCCGTTCAATCGATCCGGACTTCAAGGAATTTGTTTCTCCTGTCGAGGGACGTCGTATGGGAAAACTATTGAAACGAGCTTTGGCCACATCGCTCAAGACCATGCGTCATTGTGGTATAGAACACCCCGATGCAATCATCACAGGAACAGGTTTGGGAAGTGTGGAGAGCACAGAAGCTTTTCTGCTCGATATGTGCCAGAACGGCGAACAGTTGCTGAAGCCAACCCACTTCATGCAGTCAACCCACAATACCATTGGCAGTTTGGTTGCTATACAGACCAAGAGTCATGGCTATAATGCCACCTATAGCCACAAGTTGATTAGCTTCGATAGTGCTTTGTATGACGCTTGGCTGCAACTGAAAGCAGGAGAGATTCGTAATGCCCTCGTATTGGGACAGGATGCCACTACCGAAAAGTATTTTCGACTGCTTGAATTGGCTGGTTATGTCGGCAATGGAATGAAAGGAACTTGTGCCGAGGCTTCGGTGGCAGCCTTGCTGACTACCCAAGGTGAGGGCTGTCTCTGTGAACTTTCCGGCATCAAACTGTTGCACCAGCCTTCGGACCATGATTGGACAACTGCCATCAAGAACTTGCCAGTGAAGGATAGATGTGCTGTTATGACGGGCGAAAATGGAAACCCAGGCAACGATGTTCTATATGCAGATTGGTTGTCGTCTTATATGCCCGATGCAGAGACCATTCGTTACAAGCAATGGTTCGGAGAATGTTTTACTGCTTCCGCTTTGGGTTGCTATGCAGCCGCCCATTTGATCAATTGTGGCAAATATGAACAGATCCTTTTGGTTAATATAGACCAGGAAGGTGATGCTTCTTTAATACTCTTGAGCCGATGAAACTATTCCTGTTGTGCCTGTTGCAGTCGATGTTGCTGGCAGCTGGTCAGATTTTCTTGAAGTTAGGAACACATGGGTTCTTGCCTTTCGGATGGAACTGGGCCTTTTTCAAGAGTCTTTTGCTCAATGCTAATCTGGCTTTATTTGGAATCAGTTTTGGTAGTGCCGGCCTATTGTGGATGTGGATCATCAAGCATTATCCGTTGAGCCAGGCCTATCCGCTGAACAGTTTGAGCTATGTATTTGGCATTCTGGCAGCCATTCTATTACTGGGAGAGAAGGTTTCTGCTTGGGGATGGCTGGGAGTCTGCTTTATCATAGTTGGCTGTTTGTTGGTAACGATGAAATGAATATGGAAGCATTCTATCAGATTATAGATACTCAATGCAAGCAGGAGAAACTCCAAGTGACTGTGCAGGTCAATCCGGAGCATCCAATCTATAAAGGGCACTTTCCGGGGCATCCAATCACTCCGGGGGCGATGCTTGTCCGTATGGCAATCGAGGTTGTATCTGTCCAATGTGAATTGACACAAGATGCCAACGAGGTTAAGAATGTCAAGTTCCTTCATCCTCATTATCCGTTGGAACAGCAATATCTGACTTTTGTGTTCGATGCCCAACACCGTCCGTTGGAGGTTACGATCTGTCAAGACGAGGTTATCTATGCAAAGATGACTCTGATTTTCTGACCGGATGCGGATTTATTGTTATTAGTTAAAAGAAATATGGAGCAGGATTGCAAACAATTTTTCAAGAAGACTAGAACGTGTGTCATAGTTCCGACCTACAACAATGCCGGAACTGTGATCGATGTGCTTGATCGTTTGCAACCTTACATTGGCGATATTATTGTTGTCAATGATGGTTCGACCGACAATACGCAGCAGCTATTGGACGCCTATTCCAATCCCATCACAATTGTCAGCTATCCACAGAATGGTGGAAAAGGCTGTGCTTTGAAGAAAGGTTTTGAGAAGGCGCTCAAGATGGGATTTGTCTATGGTATAACTATTGATAGCGATGGTCAACATTATCCAGAAGATCTGCCTGAATTCGCTGAAGCTATGCGTCTGCATCCCGGTGCTTTGGTGGTCGGCAACCGCAAACTGACGCAAGAGAATATGCCGGGCAAGAATTCTTTTGCCAACTATTTCTCTAATTTCTGGTTTATGCTTCAGACATGGCAATACCTGCCCGACACCCAGACTGGTTATCGCGTCTATCCTTTGACAGAACTGAGAGGATTGGGAATGTTGACCTGTCGTTATGAAGCAGAACTTGAGTTGTTGGTCTTTTCTGCTTGGGGTGGTATCGATCTTGTTTCTACACCAATCCGAGTCTATTATCCACCTAAGGGGGAACGGGTAAGTCATTTCCGTCCGGTTTATGATTTCTTCCGAATCTCGATACTCAACACGGTGCTTTGTTTGTTGTGCTTGGTCTATGGCTGGTGGTCAATGATTTGGAATTGTAGCAAATTCTGGATTGTCAATCGGAAGATTACAACCTATTTTTGTTTGACATTTGCGCTGATAACTGCACTCCTTTATCCGTTGCCTGCGGTATTCATCTATCGCTACTTTCGCAAGGATACCGAAAGGAATAAATTGGCTTATCATCGTCTGTTGTGTCGCTATTTCCGGTTCATGCTATATCATCTACCCAAGGTGAATATCAGTATCGACAATCGTTTCCGTGAGACTTTTGCCAAACCATGCATCATCATCTGCAATCATCAGTCGCATTTGGATCTGTTGGCATTGCTTTCGTTGTCACCTCGTATTGTGGCTTTGACCAATCAATGGGTATGGAACTTCCCGGTCTATAAACCCGTACTCCGTTATCTTGAGTATTATCCGGCGACCGAGGGTTTGGAGAATAGCGAAGCTCATCTGTCGTCACTGATAGAACGAGGATATTCGATTGTCGTCTTCCCCGAAGGTACACGTTCTGCCGAAAACAAAATTTTGAAGTTCCGTCGTGGTGCTTTCTATCTGGCAGAACATTTGGACTGTGATATTGTTCCAGTCTTCCTTGAGGGTCCAGGCAAGGTTTTGCCCAAGAGCAAACTGATGCTCCATGCTGGCAACATCGTAATTCACATCGGCAAGCGTATGCATCCTGCCGACACTTCGATGGGTGAGAACTATCGCGAAAAGACGCGCAACTGGCACAAATACTATCTTGAACTCGAAAAATGCTATTAAATCGCGATGCGTAAACTGTTGTTGATGTTGGCATTTTGTCTGCAGATGGGTTGTCTTGTCGCTCAAAAGCCCAAGCACCTGTATGCTTATCCAGCAGGGAAGACTGCCATTGTGGTTTGTCCTGGTGGTAGTTACAGTTGGTTGGACAAAGAGGTTGAAGGACATGGTGTGGCTCAATGGCTGCAGAGTCAGGGCATTTCTGCCTATGTGCTTTATTATCGGGTGCAAGGAGGTTTTTCGTATGCCTCTGGTTATCGCTATCTCATTCGTGGACATCAGTACCCGGATCCACAAGAGGATCTCAAAAAGACTATCCTCTGGCTTCGATCTCATGCCGATAGTTTAGGCATTGATCCGAATCGGATAGGGGCGATGGGTTTTTCGGCTGGTGGTCATCTTGTGGCTTCGGCGGGTGCCCTTTTCGACCAAGCCAGTCGTCCGAACTTTGTTATTCCTGTCTATCCGGTTGTGACGTTGCGACAGACTCCCTTTGTTCACAAGCGCAGTCGTCGAGCGCTTTTGGGTGAATACCGGAAGTGGAGTCAGATGTGGCGTGATAGTTTGTCGCTTGAGGAGCACATAACTTCGACTATGCCACCTACCTTTCTGGTGAATTGCAAGGATGATCCCATTGTCCATTATCACAACAGCGAGCTGCTTGATTCTGCATTGACAGCACATAAGATTCCTCATCGCTATCTGCAGTTCAATACCGGAGGACATGGTTTTGGCTCCGATACGATCAAGGCAGGTAAAGAGGCGATAGCATGGAAACAAGAATTCATAAATTGGTTGAAAGATGAACAATTTTGATGATATACGTCCCTATTATGCAGAGGAAATAGCAGATGCCATGAAGCGAATAGCTTCGCACGATCTATTCCCTCGAATTTCGGAGTTTGTCTTCCCTGGCAGAGATGTCGAGGAGATGCGTCAGATGGTAGCTAATCTTACCACTGTCGAAGACTTCCAACATCAGGTAATGAATGTCTTCAATCACGAAGTTATTCGTCGCAGCATCGATGCTTTTTCGTTCGATGGATTGAACCGCATAGAGAAAGGCAAGGCTTATCTTTATGTCAGTAATCATCGTGACATTGTGCTCGATAGCAGTCTGTTGCAGACAGTTTTGCACGAGAATCAGTTTGATACAACCGAGATTACTTTCGGTGCCAATCTGATGCAGGGACAGCTAATCATCGATATCGGCAAGTCGAACAAGATGTTCCGAGTCGAACGAGGCGCTACTCCCAAAGAGTTCTATCGTCTGTCGTTGCATCTGTCGGAGTATATACGTAAGACAATCCTTGAGGGCAGAAGTGTCTGGATAGCCCAGCGTAACGGACGAACCAAAGATGGCAACGACCGTACTGATCAGGGTATTATCAAGATGTTTTCGATGAGCGGACCTAACGATAAGATTGATACCTTGGATGAGCTGCATATTCTTCCTGTCAGCGTCTCGTACGAATGGGAACCTTGTGATATCGAGAAGACGCTCGAATGCTATCAGAAAGTCTTGAATGGCAATTATCAGAAGCAGGCAGGAGAGGACATCCGCAGTATCCTTTCGGGCATTTTGCAGCCCAAAGGTCGTGTTCATTTCGAAATCTGTCCTCCAGTCGATCCATCGGAATTGATGGCATTCCAGAACAAGACGCAAAGCGAGTATCATCAGCAGGTGGCTCAACTCATTGACCGAAGAATCTGTGCGCACTATAAACTTTGGCCAAACAACTACATCGCTCATGATAAGTTGTATGGACAGATTACTTACAGTAAACTATATACCGATGAACAGGTCAAGGCATTCGAAAGCCGTTTGGCGCATCTGCTCGATGTTGCACACACGCAGTTTGGCGATGATGTGGACGAGGATAAGATTCAGGATCTCTTCCTTGCCATCTATGCTAACCCGGTGAAGAATAAGACGTATTGAGTAGGGTGGGGGCAGTTTTGAGTTTATAGTTTTGAGTTTTGAGTATATAGTTTTGAGTTTTCAGTTGATAGATTAGGTTTGCAACGCTTTTTCTTATTATTATATGATTGGGTGCAAAGGCACAAACGCATGGGAATGTTGATTCTCATGCTGTTTGTTGTGGCTTGTTCTCTCCTTGTCTTTCGACTTGACTTCAAGGAGGATATTACCGATTTCCTACCTGTCGATGATCATTATAAACGTTCTATGCAGGTCTATCAAGAGGTGGCTTCTGCCAATAAGATAGTCTTGCAGTTCCGTTCAGAGGCGGGTGCTGACAGTATTATTCCCGCTGTAGAACGCTTTGCCACAGAATTGCCAAAGCATGACACTATTGGATGGATTGCTTCATTCGAACCGCAGATTGATCAGTCGCAGGTTCTCGATGTGATGGATTTTGTGTATGGTCATTTGCCCTATTTGCTCGATGAATCGGACTATGTGCGTATGGATAGTCTGTGGCACACTGAGGGATTCTTTGACCAGCGTTTTGCATGGATTCAGTCACAGTTAGCTTCGATGTCCGGTTCTTTCATGATGCCAGTGTTGCAGCATGATCCTTTGGGCATGGGCAATCGAGTGGCGGCACATCTGCGCGATTTTCAGCCAGAGATGAACTACACGCAGGTGGACGGTTATCTGTTTACGTCCGATACAACGTGTTGTCTGGTGACCATCGACAGTCCCTTCGGTAGTAGTGAATCGAATATGAACAGCCGTTTGGTTGCCATGTTGGAGGAGGTTGCAGAATCTTTGAATCTCCATTCAAAACAAGGTGGTTCTTCAACCACGATGCGCTTGACTGGAGCTCCGGTCATCGCAGTCGGCAATGCCCAGCAGATCAAGCATGATACTTTGTTGTCTGTGTCGGTATCTGTCCTGCTCATTCTGGTTCTGCTAATGTGGTCTTTCCGTAGCCTTCGTCCGTTGTGGTACATTGTTCTATCAACAGGATTTGGCTTCTTGATTGCTTTGGCTGGAGTAGCTTTGTTGGGGCAGTCTCTCTCGCTGATAGTAATTGGTGTGGCTTCTATCATCATTGGTATAGCGGTCAATTACCCATTGCACTTTGTTTGTCATAGGCAGGAGGTCAGCGATGGCCGCCAGGTCTTGTCTGACCTCGTACAACCACTCCTAGTGGGCAATGTGACCACCGTTGCTGCCTTTTTGACATTGGTGCCATTGGAGGCTGTCGCCATTCGCCAGTTGGGCTTGTTCAGTGCACTGATGCTCGTCGGCACCATTCTGTTTGTTTTGTTTGTAATGCCACATACTGCACCTTTCCAAACCCATGCTAAATCCGAACTGCAGGATACCGTGGCTGCATCTCGCAAGACTTTCTTTGGCGAACGGTTGGTGACTCGTCCTCTTTGTTTGGGTATTCTTTTACTGTTGACGTTGGGATTGGGGTGGTTGTGTCTTGATACATCGTTCGATAGTGATCTGACGCATCTGAATTATATGACTGATGAGCAGCGAGCCGACATGCAGCAGTTGCAGACCATGCAGGGCCAACAACCCGGAGTGGTGGTCTATCTGCCAGCTACAGCTGAGAAGATGGAACAGATGCTTCCTGTGCTCGACAGCTTGAAGTCTGAGGGTTTGATCAAGGACGAAAAGAATGCCTCTTATCTCTTTCCTTCAACATCGATGCAGAAACATAGATTGCAGTTGTGGCGGGATTTTTGGCTTACGCACGATTACCATGCTTTCCTGTCGCAGGCAACGGTTGTCGGCTTTTCAGAAGAGGCTTTTGAGCCGTTCCAACTCCTGATAGAAGAGGAGCATCTAGTGCTTGATTATGCCGATTTTGAGCCATTGACATCGTCGGTGTTGACCGGTTATGTTTCGCCTGAGGCATTGGTTACCCGACTGACAGTTGCCGATGTTGATGCTGCTCAGCAGGTTGAGGCTTGTTTGCCCGGTAGTTTTGATTTGCCCTCTCTTAATGCGCGAATAGCCAATTCCTTGACCGATAATTTCAATTACATCGGATTTGCCTGCGGATTCATTGTTTTTGCTTTCCTTTGGATTTCGTTCGGTCGATTTGAACTTGCTGTTCTTGCCTTCATGCCAATGGCGTTCGGTTGGGTGTGGATACTGGGGTTGATGCAGTTGCTTGGCATTCAGTTCAACATCGTTAACATCATCCTTGCTACCTTCATTTTCGGACAGGGAGATGATTATACCATCTTCATTACCGAAGGCTTGATCAAAGACTATAAACAGGGCTCTGGCCGACGCACGTTGATTGGTTATCAGCGCAGCATTCTGCTCTCAGCCCTCATTATGTTGGTTGGTATCGGTTCGCTCATTCTTGCCAAACATCCAGCCATGCATTCGTTGGCCGAAGTGACCATCATCGGTATGACTGTTGTTGTACTGATGGCATGGCTTCTGCCTCCGATGCTCTTCCATTGGCTGATAAAATTCGATAAACCATTACAAAAATACTTAGATGAAAGAAAAGATCTGTAAATTGCTTGAAGACCAGCTTCCTTTGGTCGATCTCGAGTCTGAACGTCTCTATGATGAGTTGGATTCTTTAGGAGTCACAACGATTCTGATGACTTTGTCGGAAGAGTTCGGCATCGAACTCGATACTCGTGATGCAACGCCTAAGAATCTGAAAAATCTGGATTCACTTGTGGCTTTGGTTGAGAAGAAACTCGCTGCCAAGTGAAACTTATTGACTATCTGGAGCAACATGCCAGTGCTTCGCCCGACAAAGTCTTTGTGACGCAATCAGACGGAGCACAGCGGACTTATGCTCAGTTCTGGCAAGACGTTTGTGTCCGAGAGGAACAGATTCGGCGCCGATGCAAACCGCACGAAGCTTGTGTGGTCCGTACATCGCAGTCTATTGACTACCTCGTTCAGTACTTTGCCTGTCATAAGGCAGAGGTGGTTATTGTTCCGGTCGAACATGATCTGCCAGACGATAAACTGCACAAAATCGAGGAACGGGTAGCTGATATCGTATTTCCCGACGAAGCTTCTGATATCCTCTTCACAACGGGCACAACCGGTGATCCTAAAGGGGTAGTGTTGAGTCATAAGGCTCTTTTGGCCGATGCTGAAAATCTTACTCGTGCACACGGCTTTCATGCCAATTTGACGTTTGTCATCAATGGCCCATTGAATCACTTCGGCAGTCATTCCAAGGTTTTGCCTGTTGTCCTGAACGGAGGTTCCCTGTATTTGATGGAGGGAATGAAGAGCCTCGAAGATTTCTTTGTTTCGTTGGACAAGACTACGGGCCTTGTGGCTACTTTTCTTGTGCCGGCCAGTATCCGTATGCTTATGCAGTTCTCGGCAGATCGTCTGCGTAGCTATGCCTCTCGTTTTGAGTTTGTGGAAACGGGTGCCGCCCCGATTTCTCAGGCAGATATGCAGCGATTGGCAGAGATTTTGCCAAACAGCCGACTCTTTAATACCTATGCCGGTAGCGAGATGGGTGTAATTTGTACCTATAACTTCAACGACGGACATGCCTATCAGGGCTGTGTTGGTCCGACCTTCCCATTGTCAAGCGTATCGTTGCGCGATGGAGTTGTGGTTTGTGCCAGTCAGGGGGCTATGATGGGATACCTCGGACAACCATTGGTCGAAACTGTTCCGGAGATAGAGACTTCTGACCTCGGACGTATGGATGAGGAGGGAAGGTTGTTCCTCATTGGCAGAGCCAACGATATCATCAATGTCGGGGGGCTGAAGGTTTCTCCGGTTGAGGTTGAGGAGGTTGCGTCTGCAGTAATCGATGGATTGAAGGACTGTATCTGCATCGCGCAGTCTCATCCTGTTATGGGGTCGGTCCCAAAACTTTTGGTGGTCATGCAAGAGGGCATTGTGCTCGACAAACGTGCTGTAGCCAAGTTGATGCGCTCTCGTTTGGAAAGTTACAAAGTCCCGGTCAATATCGAGATTGTTGACCATGTTGAGAGGACTTACAATGGCAAGATAAATCGTAAGTTCTATTCGGTTTCAAAGTAATTTTGGTGCGCTGCCTAAAGTTGCCTGATTATTCTGTTTGCAGTGCACTATATGGGTGTTGAAGTCTTTTTTTTGTTGTTGCAACCGCCAATACTTTTGGACTGGTACAAATTATATCTGTACCTAGTATGGGCAATCGCTAGGTTTGCCTTAGGCTTTGTGTGGGTTCCTCTTTGGGCCCCAAAAATTCATGTATCGATGTTTTTATACGTCATTCTGCTTAATGCAAATAGCAAATATATAGTATTGTCGTTTAGATTACCTTAGAACAAGTTAGTTTTTCCACAAAAGTTTTATGATATATAATTATCTTTGTATTTTTGCAAAGTCAAAAAAGCGCTATATTGATAAACTCATACAGGCGAGTGAAAGTGCCTGTACTTCCTTATTTATTGAAAACATTATTAAAAATGAAACTTTTATTTATTTTTGCTGTAGCATCGTTAAATTTAATGTTCGTTGCTTGTGAATCAGGTTCCATTTCAGAAGATTTTCCTTCAAATGAAATTCTATATTTCGAAAGCAATGAATCTTTCTTCGAAACTTTAGATTCTATATCTACTTTGAGCGATTCTGCTTTATGTGAATGGGATCAAACACGTTCTTTTGAATCACTCCATACTTTTTTTGTAAAAGCATGCAACGAACTTTGGCTTTCTGAATCAGAAGAAAAATACTCAGCATTTACCCAAAAGTACAAATCTCGTTTGATTTTTAATTTTGAAGATAATGAAGATTACTCTGTCTATTGTCCCGTAGAAGACTATTACAAGTGCTATCTATTAAATAAAGATTGCGAAGTTGTAATCAATGGCATTAAGGTCTGTATGAAAGATTATTCCATGTCTAACTATCCATTCGAACGAGAAATCTCAGTTACTCGAGGTGTTGAATCCGGTATTAATTCTATATATGTTTTAGCGAATCATCGAAAATTGAGGGTAAATTATACATATAAACCCAATTTTGAGAAAAAGAGTCAATTCTATATTTCTACTAGAAAAAAATTTTTAGGAGGTTGGGCTTCTTACGATAGTGATACATATTTTGAGTATCCTACAGGCTTTTTTGAAACGTATAAACAAACAAGAGGTATAACGTATCCTCATGAAACTCTTAATTCAGGTTTACAAATCAAAATGTGGAGTGATGGCGTAGGTTCTGCCAACAAGGCAATAATGACAATTAGTAACAATTAATAAATTATGCTGTATTTCTTTCGAAATTCGTTCTCGTTAATAATGGTTGTTGTGTCGGTTTTGAGTTTTTGGGGGTGCGATAAGAATGAAGTTATCCCTCTGGTTGAAATTAAAGTAGGCGACTATCCGACAAGTTACAGTAAAGAAGGGGGAGCATTCTTGGTCGATGTCGAATACGACAAACCTGTCCGATTGTGCACATACGGAGAAGAGTTGGAAGGGACTGATTTCATTAGAACCAGTATTGCTGGTGATACACTCGAATCAAATTGGTATAGAGCAATTATTAGTAACGAAAAGAAAAAGACGCTTAGTGTGCAGATATATCCAAATGAGACTAAATTACCACGAGAAGGATATTTCTACTTGTCTGGTACTCCGGAGAATTCAGTTGCAAAAATTGCTTTTTCCCAATCTGAAAGATGATGAAAAGTTTTTTTTATAGAATATACACCGTTCTTATCATCCTTAATATATCGCTCCAAGTATCGTTACTTGGGGCGGTTTCTGTCAATCAAGATATTGATACACTCATTGAAAACAGTACAGAATCCAATAAAAAATTAAACGAGGTCATTGTTAAGGGAATTAATCCTCTACTGAGGTCTGAGTGTGCTACCTTAGATGCAATTGTAATACCATGCGAGGGATTGAAGTTTGCACCAATGTTGTTCTCAGAACCCGACATCATTAAGTATTTACAGTTACAGTCTGGAGTACAGCAAGGGATTGCTGGAACGAGCAGTCTTTTTGTTCGAGGTGGAGGAACGGATCAGAATCTCTACCTCCTTGATGGCACACAGGTATTTAATGTTAGTCATGCATTTGGATTTCTCTCACTCTTTCAATCAGAGGTTCTTAAACAGGTCAATTTCTATAAGGAGGGTTTTCCTGCACGTTATGGTGGTAGATTGTCATCTGTGGTGGATATAAGGGCTAAAGATGGTGATATACGTAATTTTCATGGAAGTATAAGTGCAGGATTATTGACTTCACACTTGCTTCTGGAGGGGCCTTTGGTCAAAGAAAAGATCTCATTTATTACAGCAATGAGACGCAGCTATTTGGATTGGCTGTTTCGTCCCTTTATGAAACATGGTGAGAGCGCAGGCTATTCAATGTATGATGTATATGGAAAAATAAGAGTCCGTTTTAGTGATTGCATGAATCTCACTTTTATGCATTATCAAGGTAATGATCTATTGGGGTATAAGGATGATTATGAAAACTATATGAAAGGTGGAATTGTGTATGGAGGAATGAATTCTGCTCAAATGCGTTGGGGTAATCGTATTGAGAATCTCACGCTGACATTTGTATTGAGTCCAACTTTGCAGAATAATACCATTTTATCTTATTCTGGGTATAAAATGATCTCACAAACCCAAATGAAGGATTGTCAAGGTCAATTTTTTACCATGATTCGTAACATTTGCACTTCGCATATCGCGGACTGGTCTGCTACAAGTAATTTTCATTATGACATAAGTTCTACAATGCGTTGGCGTTATGGTATACGGTATTCTATACAGCAGTTTTGTCCCAATGGGCAAGAGTCACTTTATCAAGAGGTTGGCAATTCTGCCATTAGACATAAGTGCCGTCAGGGAGATATGGGTATAGGTGAGTTTGTTTTGTATTGTGAAAGTGATAATCGTTTGATGGAACATCTCTTAACCAATGTAGGTATTCATTATTCACAATATAATGTAGAGAAGAAAAGATACAGGTCGTTTCTGCCTCGTTTTTCAATGAGGTATGATTTGTCTGAACAATGGCATTTACGTGCCTCTTATTCAATGATGCAGCAGTCTCAATATCTATTAGCCTCTTCTGAGTTGACTATGCCGGGGGATTTTTGGGTATGTTCAACCCGAAAGATTCGACCAATGCGGGGAACTCAATTTTCTATTGGCGCTGGATATGATTTAGAGGAGAAACTGAACCTATCTTTCAATGCTTACTATAAGTTAATGCATAACGTTTTGGAGTTCAAAGAGGGACGAAGTTGTTTGTCGGGTACGGCAGATTGGCAAGATGATGTAGAAATGGGAAAAGGTTGGTGCTATGGTTTGGAGTTGTCTTCTCAATATAAGTTCCAGAAATCTACATTGTCAATAAATTACACTTTGTCCAAATCCGAACGAAGATTTGAAAGTCTTTCTGGTGGTAGAAAATTCCCATTTCGCTTTGATCGCAGACATATATTGACGACATCGTACCACTTGGGTATGAATCGAATTGTTGACTTTCATGCCGACTGGAGATTTGCTACTGGGTGTTATATTTCTGCTCCTGTAGGTTATCAATTGTCTTTATGCCCTACTGTTGATAACGGCAATGAGGGTCCATGGAAACCGGAGAATCTCACTTTGGAACATCAGTTCTTGCAATTGCGGTATAGTGGTAGAAATAACTATCAATTGCCTCCTTCGCATTCGTTAAATTTGAGCATAGGGGTTCATCGTCCTCACAAATTTGGAGAAGGTCTTTGGAATATTTCTGTTTTGAATATTTACAATGCCAAGAACCCAGATGTTATACTCATAGACAATCAGGAGATGAAAGACGGGAGTTTGCATCCACGTCTTAAGAAGTTTACATTATTACCTTGTTTACCCTCTTTTTCCTATACGTACAAATTTTGATTAAGTAGTTGTTCAAAATTAACTATACACATTTTGAATAATTGACGAAGAGGCTTAGGCCGACCGCAGCGAGTGCTCGATTCGCACTATAGAACAAGGTGTCATTGGAGACATAATCCATAGGACGGATCCATTTGCCTT
>JAZRXX010000068.1:0-17268 GCA_045600485.1 Bacteroidales bacterium | reverse complement strand
CCATCTTCTGTTGTGATACGGGCTACAAATTCAAGTTTTGCCTTTCCCATTGTTGTTTTCTTTTTTATAGATAACGCGGAAGATGGAAATTTATTGTTTAAAGCCTCATTTTAACCGTACAGGTCGAAAACTTTTGAGTTGAAATCCAGTCGTTCGATTTGAGCTCAAAAACTTTTGAGTAAGAATCCTGGACGATAGTTGAACGAAAATTTGCAAATGTCTCTCAAAGTGTGTATCTTTGCACCATGATTCAGTTACACGTACAAACAACGTACAGACTACGTATAGCGTACGTATCTTTACGTTCTTTGGCTGAGTTCACTACATTTCTGCTCTCGACAACTTGGAATCTCGATGATATTTTCTCTTCTTGCTTGCATTTTCATCTTCTATGACGTATTTTTGCATTTCTAAATCAAAAAAATGGATAAAATCATCTGCAAGACAGAAAATTTCAGTAACTTTGGCCTCGGTAAACATAGCGATATGGTTGTATGGTTATTACAAAGATACGAATAATATCGCTAATTACCAAATTATTCTATCAATTATTTTTCATCGAACTCACGTTATTTTAAATAGTTATTGATGCTCATATCAAGCAAATATAGTAAACTCATCCTTTCGATATTAACGCTCTTATGTTCATATCTTCCAATCAAAGCTGAAATATCGACTCGTGAGCAAGCAGAAGCAGAAAAGTACACATCACAATTTCTGAAACAACGAGGCTACAAACATCGTTCGTTGGAATGTAAACTACATGGTCAATGTGTTTTATTGTTGACAGATAAATACTACAACGACTTTCTGCTTCTTGTACGTGCTGACCATGCGTCAAAGGTCAATGAACGCGTTTTGGCATATTCCCTTGATATGCCAAGTAGTTATGTGTCAGCTACAGGAAAAAAAGGAATAACCTCTCTCATCAAGTACTATGATGTGATGATCAAATACATGAAGGAAGATTTGCCTTTAGACACATTAAACGTTGCCCCATTACTCAAGGGAATTGCATGGGATCAGCTCTATATCAATCAAGTTTGGCAGGGTCAAAAGGAGGATGTTCTAACAGGCTGTGGACCGACTGCTGCAGCACAAATCATGAAATGGTACGAGTGGCCCCAAAAAATTGAAGGCAAAGAAACCTATACGGACAAGGAGGGACATATTATCTCTTATGATGTCATGGAGAATATGCCTCTGACATGGGATATCTGGAAAAATAAGTACAATAATAATGGCGGCAAAAAAAATTCAGAAATAGAGCCAGTCATGCGTGCCATCAGTACAGCTTTTCATGTCGAATATGGACATGAATCCACAGGTACACAGACGAATAATATTTACCATGCCATGATTGAGCATTTCGGGTATTCACCTGTGATGTATCCCGCCTACGATGGATTAACCCAAAACGAATTGTTGCAGTTGATTCGAAATGAACTGCAACAGGGAAGACCTGTATTGATGTGTGGCTTTGATCATCTCTTTGTCTGTGATGGGTTAAAGGAGGGCTACATGCACTTCTGCATGGGCTGGGGTGGAAGTTTTGATGGTTGGTACCGATTCCCTTCCTGGAATAAACCTTTAGGGGATCAAAGTCTGTTCAAATCAGCACTTCTTCACATTCTCCCCGACACATTAGAACATCGCAAAGAAGTTATAGTTGATGCTCCAAACACTTTGGCTAATTACCTTACACTCGACGAACAACAATCTGTGACTCATCTCAAAGTTACTGGCCCTATAGGTAGTAATGATATTTGTCTGCTACGACAAATGTCTGGAGCAACCGATCGAGAGGCTTATCGCACCCACCATGGGCATCTCACAGAGCTGGACCTATGGGATGCACAGATAACAGAGGATTCTACCGATTATTATACATTCGATGCAAGTGCTGCTCACAACTTTGTATTCGTTAACAACCAAAAATACGAATTTGATAAGATGACTCATAACCTTTGGATGGAACTGAGTCAGGGACAAACCCGCTTGGCTAACAATGGTATATATTATACAGAGGACGAACCCGGCAAGAAATATACGAATCACAATTTTTTGCAGCGCAACATCGTCGGTAACCAAATGTTCAGAGAATGTTATAACCTACGTTCTTTGGTTTTGCCCCGAAATGCTCACGGTATTAATTCCCAGGCGATGGCATTCTGCCCAAATCTGAAGAGTGTCATTCTGCCAGCAACACTATACCGAATCTCCGAGAACGCCTTCGTTCAAGATCGTAATCTACAGACAGTCAATGTTTCCCTCTTTTCCAAAAAACTTCTGGAGGAAAACCTGAACAGGGAATCCAATAGATTTATTTGGAAGGAGTCAAACAAGACTCCGGTCATTACTTATTATGAGGATAAACAAGATAGTATTGGCAAGAAAGTGACCATACTAAAGGCAGGTACGCTTGATCAACATATAGCCGATGAAGAGAGATACAACCTGACGCATCTTAGCATTTCCGGACCAATTAATGGACGAGATATCCGTTTGCTACGATACATGACGGGGACTAATAATGGACAATTGCGGTATCTGGACTTAAGCAATGCTCGAATTATTAAAGATACAGCGGAGTATTTCTCTTACGATGCAGTTCAGACCAATTATCGTGTTTACATCGGAAATAAGCAATACAAATTCTCAGAAATGACCCATGAAAAATGGTTAGAAATTTGTGCCAAAGGAAAAGATAAAGACAGAGACCGATATCTCACCGAAGATGAACCTGGTAAAAAATATACTGTACACATCACAACAGACAATGATCTATTCGGTTTAGAAATGTTACGTGGAAGCGTCAATCTTCAAGATATTCTTCTGCCGAAATCTGTTCGTCTCATTTCGTCTTTTGCATTGGCAAATTGTCCTATTCTACAAAACGTCACACTTCCAGAAGCTATGATCAGTTCCGGTATTAATGTTTTTGTCAATGACCCAATGCTCTCGAAAGTTCGCGTCCGTAAGGGCTCAAAGACATCAGCAATCAAAACACTTGACAAAACAGATTCCAACTTTCTGTTCAAAAATCTCAAAACAATTCCAGAGTTCGAATTCTTTGAATAATGAATAAAAAAAAACTTATCAACACAACTATAAACATATAATATAAAGATGGATAAATCAAATCTCAGAATCGTATATATGGGCACACCAGACTTCGCTGTGCCAACCCTTGATGCCCTTGTACAGGGTGGATACAATGTGGTAGGAGTCATCACGATGCCCGACAAACCGGCTGGCCGTGGTCACAAGATGCAATATAGCCCCGTCAAGGAGTATGCGCTTGAGCATAACCTGCCCTTGCTACAGCCAGAGAAACTGAAGAATGAGGAGTTCCTTGCAGCCCTGCGCGAGTGGAAGGCTGACCTGCAGATTGTAGTCGCTTTCCGTATGTTGCCCGAAGTAGTATGGAACATGCCTCGCTGTGGTACTTTCAACCTCCATGCAGCCCTCCTGCCCCAATACCGAGGTGCAGCCCCAATCAACTGGGCAGTCATGAACGGTGACCGCAAGACCGGAGCCACCACCTTCTTCCTCGACCACGATATCGATACTGGCCGCATCATCCTGAAGCAAGAGATGGACATTGCCCCCGACGAGAATGTAGGCTCTGTACACGACCGACTGATGGAGATGGGCAAGGGATTGGTATGCCGTACCGTCGATCTGGTACTGGAGGCAGACGGCAACATCGACCGCATACCAACTATCGATCAGGAAACACTCATGTCCGACTTGGTGAGCGCCACAGGCATTGCTGAACTCCGTCCTGCTCCAAAGATCTTCAAGGAGACTTGCGAGATTCAGTGGAATTGGACTGCCGACAAGATCTACAACCATGTGCGTGGCCTTTCTCCTTATCCAGCTGCCTGGACAAGCCTGACCCTCTCGTCGGGCGAAGTGATCAGCCCAGTCAAGGTGTATAAGGTAACTCCTCACAAATCCTCGCAATCAGGAGAACCTGGCCAGATACAGACCGATGGCAAGTCCTATATCCACCTCACCTGTGCCGATGGAGTCATTGCGCTCGATGAGCTCCAGATTCCCGGCAAGAAACGCATGGATGTCAAATCTTTGCTCAACGGGTTCAAGTTGTAACAAAACTACAAAGGAACAAAAGAACGCACAGCCGAAATGATCAATATCAACACACAGGAACTGATTGAAATTCTGGACACCACTCCTGCCTCACAGAACATCATGCTGGTGGGACGACATGGCATAGGCAAGTCGGAGATCCTGACCCATTACTTCGAACAGAAGGGAATGAAGGTTATTGCCCTCTTTCTGGGACAGATGTCAGACCCGGGCGATCTGATTGGTCTGCCTCAAAAGGAGGAGAAGACGGGACGTACCACCTTCATGCCTCCCTATTGGTTTCCTGTCGATGACAAACCGATTGTTCTGTTCCTCGACGAGCTGAACCGTGCCCGTCCGGAGGTGTTGCAAACCATCATGGATCTGGCCTTAAACCGCAAGCTGGCAGGCAAAAGTCTGCCAGAGGGAAGCCGTGTCATCTCAGCTGTGAATGCAGGTGAGGAGTATCAGGTCACCGATCTGGATCCGGCACTTGTGTCGCGTTTCAATATCTATCAGTTTGTACCAACAGTAGCCGAATGGTTGCTGTGGGCAGACCAGAATAAACTCGACAGCCGTGTGACACAGTTCCTGCAAAACGAACCGATCTGGTTGGACGGCAACGAAGGGCAGAAAAAAGGCATCGACACCGGATTGGAAAAGAGTCCGGATCGTCGTGCGTGGAAAAAAGTTTCGGACATCATCAAACCACTCAATGATCTGAACGAACTGCACAAGAAACTGATTGCCGGCATCATCGGAGCTGCAGCAACCAGCCAGTTCTTTGCCTCAATCAGTCACACCAAGGTATTGAGTGGCATGGAGGTCCTCCTTGACTTCGACCGTCACAAGATGATTCTCCAAAAGTATCAGCTGCATCAGTATGCCATCGTCAACGAGGGTATCTTCCGTTATCTGGAGGCTGGCGACATCGCTTCGGACAGAGTAGATGACATTGCCACCAACCTCACAGCCTATTACACCATGCTCGAAAAGGCCAAGAACAACGAGGCCATCGCTCATTTTGCCAGCGTCTTCGAAAAGGGATCCTACCAGAAGGCTATCCTCTTTATCCTCGACCACACACCGAAGATCTACAAGAAGCTCATCAAGTTCATTGCAAGCTTGTAATCAAATTCTAATTACAATACCATGCTTGACCTCTTCAAACGCATATCCGAGCAATGGTTTCTGAGGGAGCCAGCCTTCTTCAGTTTGTACTGCACACACCAGCTAAAGGAGAATTTCGGAATGCAATGCCCCGTGCGTTCAGGTGAGCATCGTATTGAATACAATCCTGCCCTACTCAAAGGACATAGCCAATCCGAGATCGAAACCCTGTTACGCATCGAGATGATGCGCATCTTCCTGAAACACCCTTACGACCGACAGCCCGAAGGCATCAGTGACAAAGCCAAAAGTCTGGCCAGCGACTGCTGTATCATTCCATCCCTTGCTCCTACCGAAATACAAAACAATACCTTCGGGTTCGCCCATCCCAAAGACTTCGGCCTCGAGGAGGGGCAGCACTTCGAGTGGTATGCCAAGAGATTGGATGATAACGATAACCCTAACCCTGACCCTAACCCTGACCTTAACCATAACCCTAACCTTAACACTAACCTTAACCAGCCGGAGGACACACGCGCCGAAGAAAACAACGATAATAATAACAATCATTCCGAGCTTTGGCAAGAGGATACAATGGCCATGCAGGAGATCAACGACCTGATCAAAACCCTCAGCAACTGGGGTAGCATACCGGGCAATGTGGTGCAACAGATCGTCGCATCGACCGAATCACGCATCGACTACCGACTCATCATGCAAGGCTTTCGTGGACACATCCTGTCGAGCAAGCGAAGACTGACACGTATGCGACCTAATCGTCGCACAGGCTTCGAACAAATGGGTTCAACGCGCAAGTTTGATACCCGACTATTAGTAGCAGTCGATGTGAGTGGTTCCATCAGCGATCGCACCTTACGCAACTTCTACGGCGTCATCAACCGTTTCTTCCGCTACGGCATCGACCTGATCGATTGCGTACAATTCGACTGTGCTTTAGGTCCTGTACAGTCCTTACACAAGGCATCCCGCACTATCGCCATAACTGGACGTGGCGGCACCTCATTCCAACCAATCTTCGACTATGTCAAAGAAAACAATGTGTACGATGGCATCATTATACTGACCGATGGAGGTGCAGCCCATCCAGTGGTCGATCCCTCCATTACAGCCGAAATCCTCTGGATTTGCGAAGACGAAAAGAGTTACAACCAATGCCAGAATTGGATGCAACTCTTCGGTCGCGTATGCTGGATGATACTCTGATTTGTATGTTCTACAGCAGAACAACCGATTGTTATGTTGTAGAGCATATCAATTAATTTGCGAGAACCGAAAAAAGCCCGTATCTTTGCACCACCTTAAATAACATAACCATAACACATCACTTATAACCCCAAATGTGAAAGATTTAAGTCTATACCCAAAATTGAAAAACACACAATGCTAAATAAGCAAAGAAAAAGGAAGGTCTTTCGATCTTCCTTTTTTTATCATATAATAATCAGAATTCGTTATTTTCGTTCATTTCGCGTCCGGAATAATAATATGTTAGGGTTATATAAGGCATTCACGCAAAGGACGCAAAGAACGCCCAATAAAAGATGCATTAGCCTTTGTTTGAGGCATTTCATTTTATACCAATTTATTATCTAATCATCACTAAAAAGAAATTGATTTCATCATTTTTTGCGTAAATAATACCAACCTATTGTAATTCTTATTATCTTTGCACCGTCTTACTGAGTCTGCAGCGGCAGAACTGCAGGATCTTTCCCTGTTCCTGATGACCTCGGCAAGACCTTATTTTCAAACATAAAGACGCTACATCGTCGTTATCTTCGTCTCTGAAAACTTCGCAACTTTTCTGTTAAGGAAGATAATGCAACGGATGAGGTGTCTGCGTTGGTGGATTGTATCTCCACCTCTCACGCCCGTGTGGGTAGGGAGTTGGTATATGCATATCGCACGGGCGTGGGCTTTTACAATAGGAAATTGGAATAGAAGAAGAAAGAAGCAAATCGGATGTTTGTTACTATAACAAACTGAAAAACAGGATAAAATCGGAAAATCAGAAGTATTAAATAATCTAAACGGAATAGCGATTTGTTTGGGATCTGTGGGAACAATCTCGGGAAAAGTTTTTATCTTTGTGCAGCGAAAACAATAATTTCAAAGCACAAGTAAAATGAAAATATCAACTTATCTTACTACGATCAAACGCAAGGGTAATGAAGATACTCAGCGTAATGAGTCACACCTTATAGATATTATAGGGTGCGAATGTGATTCATACCTCGGATTTCGTATCCGCGAGAAAGGAACTGACATCAAGGTTCGGTCAGAGATTGCTATTGTCAGCGACTACTGGGACGCAGATTCTTCCTGTTACAAGCAAACCCGGAGGGTTGCATCAGAACAGTTGCAGAAGATGAACGAACGTATCAAGACCATCATCACAACGCTAACCGATGAATTCTGTACGGAGACAGCCTCCCCTTCATGGGTGAAATCTGTCATTACTCGATGCATGTGTCAGCAACCCAAGACAGAAGAAGCCTACAAACCGACCTTATCAGACAGAATCAAAGAGTATGTGGAACAGCATACCTTAAGCAAAAGTTCTTTCAATTTCTACCTCCCTATCGCCAAGAAGTTACAACGATATGAGATATACAAGCAGAAGATAGAAGGGAAAGAGAACTTTCACTTGTACGTTGAGACGATCACTGCAGAGGAGTATCTTGATTTTGTGGATTATCTCTCCAATGAACATGAACTGTACAAACAACATTTGGATTTCTACGAGCAGTTCCATCTTGGCAGGTTTATTCCCAAGCCTATCGGTCAGAGTTCTGTTTCTCATATTCTGACAAGACTTCGTGCTGTACATCACTGGTGTATAAAGATCGGCATAACAAAAAACACATCATGCAATGACTTTGAGATTCCGACACCAATATACGGTACACCTATTTATATTACTATAGAAGAGCGCAATCTAATCTTTAATACAGATCTTCGAGGGAAGTGTGCAACTATCCGGCTTTGCCGGGATCTGTTCGTATTTCAATGTCTGATTGGCTGTAGAGTAGGTGACCTGTTCTGCTTTACATGGGACAATATACAAGACGATGTGCTTCGGTATGTACCACAGAAGACTCGCAAGAAACTGAACAAAATAGTAGAGGTCCCCTTGAATGACAAGGCAAAGGAGATCCTCTCCCGCTACCATTGCGCAGATGGACGTCTGTTTCCCGAAATGATGGTCTCGAAAGACAGATGCGCCTACGACCAAAGTATCAAAAGACTTTTCAAGATATGCGGTATCACCCGTATGGTAACCATACCCAACAAAGTAACGGGTGCTGACGAACAATACCCAATCAATGAAGTAGCCTCGAGCCACATGGCAAGACGCACGTTCATAGGTAACCTCTATAAAAAAGTTCGTGATCCGCAACTCATCGGATCTCTTACTGGTCATGTAAACGGAAGCAGATCCTTTGCCCGGTATCGAGACATTGACGATGACATCAAGCAGGATCTTGTCAACCTCATCAACTAAATACTAAACTCTAATCATACAGTACAATGAAAGTAACCGCTTTTATCCGCCAGACATCAGCCAAGAACAACACATCTGACCTGACTCATGTATATTTCCGAGTACGCGATGGCAAGACCGACATCAAGGCATCTAGCGAACTCTCCATTAATCCTAACCACTGGAGTGCAGAACGTCAGGGGTACAAGTCTCGTGTTTCTCTTGTCCCGGAATCAACGAAGGTTCTTTTTGACAAACAGGTAAGCGAGCTTACGGCACTTATCTCCCAGAAGTACTTCCGTGGAGCAGATGGTAACTGGCTCAAGAACCTCATCGAGGAGTATCATCACCCCGAAATCAACAATCGTAGCAGAGATAAGGATAACCTTTTGACAAACCGCATTGAGCAATATGCGAAGTATCATCCGATGACTCCACGCGCAAGGGCCAAGCATGAGTGCAACCTGTCAAAGGTCAAACGTTTTGAGTCTTATATGAAGACAGCCAAAAAGCATCGAGGCTACGCCCTCAATGTCAACAACATGACGGCAGATGATTTGCGTGAACTGCAGGATTATATCCTTCACGAACATGAGTATATTGAGTCATATCCAGAGATTTTCAAGGACATGAAGCCGAATTGTCTGCCACGTCCTCGTTCTGAGAACACTCTCAATGGTATCTTCCGTCGTTTGCGAACAGTCATCAACTGGTGCATCAAGAGTAAGTACACACTCAACAATCCCTTCGACGGCTTCGAGATGCCGAAAGCTATCTATGGGCCTCCGTTCTATCTTAATCTGGAAGAGCGAGACAAAGTGTATAATGCGGATTTGTCCGGATGCAGCATGAAGATGCAGGTGTATAGAGATATTTTCATCTTCCAATGCTTGATAGGATGCCGTGTCGGCGACCTGCAAATTCTAACCAGAGACAACCTGGTCAACGGTGCCATTGAGTATATTGCACAGAAGACCAAATTCCACGATGCCAGAACCATCCGAGTTCCGCTGAACGAGAAGGCAAAGGCTATACTCGCAAAGTACGAGGATCTGCCGAATGTATTGCTGCCGTCGTTTGAACAGAAGGAGTATAACCATTATCTGACCAAGATACTGGAATGTCTGGGTATTGACCGTAAAGTTCCTGTGCTCAATCAGATGACACGCGAAACCGAGATGAAGCCATTAAGCAAAGTTGCTACCACACACACCGCTCGCAAGACCTTCATCGGAAACCTCTACAAGAAGGTTAAAGATCCAAGCCTTGTGGCTTCGCTCTCAGGCCATACTGATGGAAGCCGTGCCTTTGCCCGCTATCGCGAGATTGACATGGACATGAAGCGAGAACTGGTCAATATGATTGACTGAGAGTGTAATCGAATGCGTCTTGACATCTTCGCAAAGAAGCTGTCAGGATACATTCTTGTCCCATAAAAGACCATCTTTATGCAAAAAAATATTAAATATACATATAATAATATATTTTTTATGATCAATGTTTGCTTACCAATAAAAAACATTCTATATTTGCACCAAAAATATAACAAAAAGGTTGCAAAAGAAATGATTGAAAGCACAATACAAAGCGCTGATAACAAAATACTAAAGCGCATAAGAGGAAAGGGACGTGGTTCCATTATGTTCCAATCTGATTTTGCTGATTGCGGAACCCCTTCCGCGATCAAGTCTGCCTTCCATCGCTTATATACAGACAATGTAGTGATCAGGTTGGCTCACGGCATCTATCTATACCCCAAAGAGGACAAGGAGCTTGGCCTTGGTGTACTGTATCCTTCTATTGACGAAATTGCCGCCGCCATTGCCCGTAGAGACAAGGCAAAGATTGTACCAATGGGGGCATACGCACTAAACCGATTGGGTCTATCAACGCAAGTTCCAATGAATGTTGTCTTTCTGACTACAGGTGCGCCAAGGCGCATTAACATCGGAGTCGGTCGAGGGATATTGTTCAAACATTCGTCTGCTGGCAAGAACTTCGCTTATCGGTCAGAACTGATGATGTTGATTGTGACTGCAATGAGAGCTATTGGAGAAGGCAAGCTCACTGATGGGGAGACGGAAAAACTGAAGGGTATGCTTGGCCGTATTACCTCGAGTGATTTTGACCATGACATCAAACTTGCACCTGCATGGGTGCGCAAAATACTAATGAGCAGATGAAACTGACAACTCTTGATGCGCAACTACAGAGTAGCATATTCAACAATGTAGCAATAGCAACAGGTCTTCCTCCTGTTAGTATAGAAAAAGACTGGTGGGTAACACAGGTACTGAAAGCCCTATACTCTCTCCCATACAGTCATCACACGTCATTCAAAGGAGGCACATCTCTTAGCAAATGCTGGGGGCTGATTGAACGATTCAGTGAAGACATTGACCTTGGTCTTGACAGGGAGTTCCTTGGCTTTGAGGGAGAACTGTCAAAAACTCAAATCAGCGACAAACTCAGACGTGCCGCTTGTTCCTTTGTGCGTGAGACGATGCAGCATGATCTCCGACAGGCACTAATCGGACTTGGTCTTTCTGCAGACATATTTGAAGTCAAGGTGGATATCACCCCGATCACGACAACCGATCCGGAAGTTATTCGTGTTGCATACCATAGTGTTTATCCAGAATTAAATGACCCTTATCTCCCTCCGGTTGTAAAAATAGAAGTCAGTGGAAGATCCATGTCCGAACCAGTCGCAGACAGGTCTATCCGTTCTCTCGTAGATGAATATGTACCTCAGTCGGCAGTCGCAGAGGAGTCTTTCTGTGTCCGTGCCGTCCTTCCTGAACGCACATTCCTTGAGAAGACATTCCTTTTGCACGAAGAGTTCAGTAAGCCACAAGTGAGAGTAGAGCGCATGTCCCGTCATGTCTATGACCTTGCCATGATGATGGACAAAGGCATTCAAGATAAGGCCTTATCTGATGAATGTCTATATCGTCAAGTTTTGGAGCATCGTCGGAAGTTCATTGGGTTGAAAGGGTTCGACTATGACATGCTGTATCCCAAACATCTATGTATAGTTTCTGATGGTGAAATTCGCGATCTTTGGCGGACGGACTATACAGCAATGCAGGAACACATGATATGGGGAGCCTCTCCTTCATACGATGATTTGATGGCAAGAATGGAAGAACTGAATGCCCAAATACGTAGTTTGAATATCACCAAATAAACCTTATTGAATGGAAGAATTTAGCATATTAGAAATGAGAGAAGATCTCAATGCTGCTTTTGGCGATCCGAAAGCGATCAGTGAGCTGAATGCAAATTATATGCTTCGTCTGATAACTGAAAATGCCGCTGACGGACATGTCAATCGGAATTATCCGGAACCCAGCATCCAAGCCACTTGTATGACATTTCTTGCATTCTGTGATTATCCGACAAAGACCTGGGAGGAACTTGCAGAATCAAAACCTGCCATTAAGCGTACATTGACTTACATCGCCATCAACTGTAATGGCAATATGGATAAGGTAGAGGAACTGCTAATGCGCCTGATGCAGCGAGTCGGAGACAAAAACGTTATCAACAAAGTTCAAGGATACCGAAAGTTGCTACACACCTTAGCTAAAGAGGATATTCCGACTCGTTTGATTGACTATATAACTCACTCCGAACACTATGATGCCATCAGTAACGGACTTCATAAGGTCATTCGATCTGGACATGATCGTGACGCCGCCTACTGCGTAAGTGCCGCAATAGAAGATGGACTACTATTGGCAACGACACCAAGATCCTTGCTGATTGAAGAGTTCAAACTGAACAAAAGTGGCTTTAACAAGTATTTCTCTCAGTTCCAGATGGAGCGCGAACAGCTTTCTTCGAACGAACAAAAGATACTGGACAACAAGAAAGCCATTTATAAAGAAAACCTGCGTTCGCTTATCGGTTACACAAGGAGCAGCAACGGAGAACTTGTATTCTCGGAAAGTCCTGTAAGTAGCAGAAACTTCATAACAAACGCAGTCGCCTACGTCCGTTCCATGCTTAGGCTTGATCAGGAACCTTGATCCGAATAACAACGACAATGATAAACCGGTTTAACAGCCATCCCTTGACATTTTTTCTTATAGGGGTGGCTGTCTTTTTATTCTATCTTCTTTCCCTTATTTTGCCTTTATTTCATCCACAAATCAATCTAACAAATGTTAAATAAATGGACTGGAATGGTCATCCATTATTGACCATCCGGCAAAAATTCAGATTCCATCAAATATCTCTATCTTTGCGGCCATCAAATCGTTCTCAGCGGTTTGGTGGCGCTCTTTCTTCTATGTTGCCGGAAGGAATCGCCCTGAGAAAAAGCAAGTGGCAGCCATTTGTAAAACCGAATTTTTAAAAATATGGAGATACAGAACCTAATCCAATCGGGTGAGAGCGTTATGCTCATTGTCAAGCCAGAAGATTTGAAACTGTTTGCTGACTATCTGGTTGAAAAGATGCGTGATGCCAAACTGGCAGAACTGGATCAGCAGAAGCAGGCACAACAGGAAGAGAAGTTTCTTTCGACTGATGAGGTCAAGAAGATCTTCGATGTCTGCGACACCACACTCTGGTCTTGGCACAAAAACGGACTGCTCCGACACCGCAAGTTCGGTAAGCGTAACATGTATGCGCTATCCGACATACGACATTTCATGGATGATCATGTGAATGTCGAGACAGTGAGCGGCTATGCCAAGTGGCACGGCAAGGTGCATCCGCCGGAGTAAAGTTGACCGAGGTGGGCGGGTGGGTATTATTTGCTGTCGTTTGTTTGGTCATCAAGCGACTTGTACCGAATCGTCATCAGACCAATGACAAAAAAATTAAAATCTCTACAACTTACGATATGTACAGTTTGACAGATATTGAAAAGAACGAGCAACTCATGAAGCAGGTGGCTCAGTTGAAACAGCGAATGGATGGACTCGAAAACATCCTTTCAAATGACAAGGAAGTGCTGACCCTTGAAGAAGCAGCATTGTATCTGGGCATCTCGCGTAGTTCGCTCTACAAGATGACCCATGCACACACCATACCGTTTTACAAACCGAACGGCAAGCTCGTATTCTTCGAGAAGAAGGAGCTGCTGGCTTGGATGCGGCAGAACCGTATCGCGGCTGAGTCAACCGTTCATAATCATCCAGACGTAATATGCTAAAGAAGGTAGAATTGCCGGAGGACATGCTTTATGCCCTCTGCCAGCTTTCGGACGCAGAAGCCGGAGCCGTCATCAAGGCAATCGGTAACTATGTCCACAACAGCGAGACTCCACAGTTCAAGGAGAACAAGTCACTTGCCTTCGTTTTCTCCATCTTCAAGACGGGCATTGATGCTCAGCTTGTAGCCGCAGAGGAGCGCAGCAAGACCAACACAGAGAATGCTCTAAAGAAGACCACCAAGAAGAAACCTATGAGCAAGAAGAGCGAGTCGCACAATGCCAATATCGAAGCAAGCGATCCGCTGTCCTTTGAACAGATGGAAGCCGTTTACCCGAAAAAGGATGCGAGTGCAGAATATCGCAATGTCTCGTTGTGTACCTGGATGGCGCTCGATGTTACGGACAAGCAGACTGCATACTCCTATGTTGAGGCATACAGAAGGTCGTTCTCCTCTGATGACGCAATGCCGTATCTTAGCCAATACTTGAAGACCTCTCCTTGGTCGGAGGAACAATCCTGACAGTAGTTTAAGACTATTCCCAATTAGTTACTTTTTCCCGAAGCAAGTTGTGTTTCCGGTGACCGAAAACCTCGTCAGCATCAAAAACAGGCTTTTGATGCTTCCTTAAAGGCAACGGACTTTGTCCTGCCCCCAAAAGACTGGCAATCTCACTATGCTTCGGGAATCAGTTTTTGGTTTTATCCCTAAAAATTTGCCTATGAAGCAATATAGAGAAACAAGACATTCAGTTGACACCAGGCGTGTCGGAGGTCGTCCTCGAAAGGAAAAGTACGACCAGCGTCGCAATCACCATAAGGTGAGCTATAACGACGAGGAAGAAGCCATCATCCAGATGAAGGCTGAAGAATACCAGAGACGTGATGACCAGTATCTGCATGACATTGGTCTGACAGGTCAGGTCTATGCGCATCTATCAGATGAGAACACAGAGCAGCTTCGTGACATTTGCGGTATGGCAAACAACACGAACCAGCTTGCCCATTCTGCCAATGCAGCAGGACTCCTTCAAATCAAGTCTAAATCAGAAAAGCTGTTGGACTATCTCTATGAGTTAATCCGTAGGATCCTTCGTGGAGGTGACTTGTCTGAGCCAATCAAGGAAAACAGGAATGACAAACTTTAGACAACCGCAGGAACAACTATGATATGTAAATTAAATTTCGGCAGTGGATTCCAAGGCTGCCTCGACTACATTACTGGCAAGTATGATCAAGACAAGCATACCAAGATCCTTGCTCATAGTTCAGGCATCCCAGATATGGACAATAAAACTGTTGCCCAGATCTTCGATGTCTATGCAGAGAAAGGAGGGCATGATATCGGGAATCCTGTAGGTCATTTTGCCTATTCATTCCACCCAGATGAAGCAGCACGCATATCAAATGACTTCATGTTGAAGATAGTGCGTGAACACATGGAGTTGTTGGGCATAAGGAACACAGAATGGATCTTCGGAAGGCATTATGACACCGACCACGAACATGGTCATCTGATGTTCTCAATGGTTGACAGGGATGGTAACGTAATAAGTGACTCCATGATCTATGAGCGCAACAAACGCATCTGTAAGTATCTGACCAAGAAGTATGGCTTAATGATGTCATCCGACAAGGAGAAGGTCAACAGAGACAAGTTGCGTGGCAAGGAAAAACTGAAGTATGAGTTCTATGACAAGGTCATGAAATGCAAGCTCATGTCATCCACATGGCAGGAGTTCGATAAGGCACTCAAAGCAGAAGACATGAAGCTTCGGTTCCATTATAACAATGTCACAGGCAAATTGATGGGAGTCGCTTTTACCGATGGTAAAGTCAGCTTCAGTGGCAACAAATTGGATCCAGAACTCAAACTTGATAGCCTCATAAAGGAATTTGGCGACTTGAAGCAAATCGCTCATGAAAGCGTTCATGACTGGTATGAGGACTATCAGATGCGGCTTCGATACATCAATGACTGGAATGGATTTCGTAATCTGATGAAGGCTCATCCAGAGTGGAAAGACATTTTTCCAGACAAAGAGATTCCTTCTTTCAAGTACCTGTCTATCCCTAATCTGTTGGATAGATATGTCGAGGAAGACCAGGAGTATTTCAGCTTGGAGCATACACCATCTGAGGATGGGCATTCGGGCTTCATCGGACTTGAACTGTTGTGCGCTGTGTTGCTCCAACCTTACCAACCGCAACTCTCTATGGGTGGCGGTGGAGGTGGCAACAACAAGGGCTGGCGAGATCTTGACGATGACGAGAAGAACAAACACCGCTTCCATCTTAACTTTAATAGAACTGGCGGCAGTAAGCCTTCAGTACACCGTAAACGATAAATCCTATGGGTAATAAAACTAACATTGTAAAGCCGAATGGCAATTCTGATGATGTCATTCGTGCTGCGTTGAGAAAAGACAATCTCAACCATGAGGCAGAGATCCAGATGTTGATAGCCATCTGTGAAAAGTATGGCATCATAGTGAAAAGAGACGAGAAGACCTGTGAGATCTCTATCGAGTTTTCAAAGGATGCTCCAAGTTCATTCTCTCAGCAGGCTTCATCTGCACCATCTATCTCTCCTGCGAACCTTCATCTTGATGTTCAAAGGATAGGTGAAGCTCTGGCTCCAATTATCAGGAATCAAATTGATACTTCAATCGACGCGAAGGATATTACAGCCACCGCTTACGTCGATTCAAGCATCCTAGTCAGGAATAACAAGGATGTTTTTGACGTGATCACCCAAGAGTGGAGAGACTGGGCAGAACAACAGCGCAACACTGCTCCTTCATCCTCAAAAGGCAAGAGTCCAGTTATTGCCTTCGGTGGTGATGTCTGCTACAAGGTTGAAGAAGATGGCAAACTTCCTGTTGATCCTTACCGCAACGTTGGGACAACAGAAAAGGGCAAATCTTCCAAGTTCATGATATTTTTTAGTCATGTCTGGGATGACATGGTAACTTCATGGTGGAAGTGTGCTGCCTACGTCATTGCCATGTGCTGCATCGTTTTTGCAGTGGCATCATGGTACAAGACCTATCGACTTGAACAGGTTGCCAAGGAGTGCTATATCATCAAGCCTCTTCTCAGGGACGATCGTAAATTTGGCCCCTTCATCCATGCACTTGACTCTGCAATCCTATCGAGTGGAGTTGACGATATCTGTGAGAAGATTTACGGAAAACCTAAGGTGGACTAAATCATGCTGTTCATTATTATATCATCGAAAACAGCCACTCGTTCTTTTTCGACCAACGCCATACAGTAACTCTTGACAGGTTCGCCATGTTTTGGATCTGGATATTGGAGAATCCTGCACGTGCCAGATAGCAGAACTGCCTCTGCTGGTCGGTAACTGTTCCTAAATTATCGCACATTTGC
>JAZRXX010000067.1:0-57232 GCA_045600485.1 Bacteroidales bacterium | reverse complement strand
AAGTCTTTCCCCCTTAGTCATCACTTTGTGTGATCTCTATTTATCACAAAGGGGATCAAGTTCACAAAGGCATAATGTCGCAGGCCTTTGTCTTCTTTGTGCCTTTGTGTGAGCAATTATTTAATCTCGTCGAATTTCTATAGCTCGCAGAGTGTAAAAAAGTGTAATGGAGATTCATAAAATCACTTCTGTTCACTTTCTTAAACTCTGCGAGAGATATTAGGTTGCTAACCACTGATCTTCTTTTCTTCTCCTCTTCTCTGAGTTTTATATATAAGTCTATGAGACGGCATACAAAGTCAGAACTTCTATTAACTAATAAAAAAGCCTTCGCAAAATTTGCGAAGGCTTTTTATATTTAGAACTCTGCAGTCTTTGGAGTACGAGGGAAAGGAATCACGTCGCGAATGTTCTGCATACCTGTTACGAACAGGATGAGACGTTCGAAGCCAAGACCGAATCCAGCATGAGGACATGAACCGAACTTACGGGTGTCGAGATACCACCACATATCCTTCATAGGAATGTTGCGGGTAGTGATCTCGTTCATCAACTTATCGTATGATTCCTCACGAACCGAACCACCAATAATCTCACCAATCTGAGGGAAGAGGACGTCGGTGCCTTGTACGGTCTCCTCCATCTCCTTGCCATCGTAGATAGGCTTCTTCTCATCGATCTTCATGTAGAACGACTTGATCTTCTTAGGATAGTTGGTCATAATGACAGGCTTCTTGAAGTACTCCTCAACAAGGAAGCGCTCGTGCTCTGATGCCAAGTCATCGCCCCAGTTACATGGGAACTCGAACTTCTTGCCATCCTTGATAGCCTGCTGAAGAATCTCGATACCCTTGGTGTATGGCAAGTGTTCGAAGCTCTCCTTGAGGACACCCTCCAAGCGCTCGATCAAGGTTGGATCGATCAACTTGTTGAGGAACTCAAGATCCTCACGACAGTTGTCCAATGCCCAACGAACGCAATGCTTGATGAAGTCCTCCTCAAGGGCCATCAAATCCTCCATATCATAGAAACAAACCTCCGGCTCGATCATCCAGAACTCAGCCAAGTGACGTGGAGTGTTGGAATTCTCGGCACGGAAGGTAGGACCGAATGTATAGATCTGACCTAATGCAGTTGCTCCCAACTCACCCTCGAGCTGACCAGAAACGGTCAATGAGGTCATCTTACCAAAGAAGTCATCGTCGTAGATGATGCTACCATTCTCATCCTTCTTGAGGTCATAGAGGTTCTTGGTAGTTACCTGGAACATCTGACCTGCACCCTCACAGTCGCTGGCAGTGATGAGTGGAGTATGGAAATAGTAGAAGCCATGCTGATGGAAGTACTCATGGATCGCAATGGCCATGTTGTGACGGATACGGAGGATGGCACCAAACAAGTTGGTACGAGGACGAAGATGTGCCTTTTCGCGGAGGAACTCCATCGAGTGTCCCTTCTTCTGCAATGGATACTCATCAGCCGAGCAATCACCCAACACCTGAATATCAGAAGCCTGGATTTCGCAAGACTGAGCACCATTGCCACCCTGAGAGGCTACCAACTGACCGGTTACCTTAAGACAAGCACCAGTAGTAATACGCTTGATGGTTTCCTCTGCAAACTTATCAGCATCGGCAACAATCTGAATACCACTGACACAACTACCATCATTCAACGCAATGAACTTGACAACCTTGTTGCCACGCATAGATCGTACCCAACCGCAAACGGTGACCTGACGGTCCAACTTTGCCTCTGCAAGTACGGTTTTTATTATTTCTCTGTTGTACATTTTATAATGTATGTTATTATGTTATTTTGTTCTTTCGTTCTTTTGTTAAATTGCAGCCACAAAGGACAACAAAAAAACAAAATAACAAAAGAACAAAACTACATTCAATTACTCAAAAGCACCCATCTTGAGCATGTTAACCTCCTGCTGTGTGAGGTGACGCCAACGTCCACGTGCAAGATTCTTCTTGGTCAAACCAGCGAAGTAAACACGGTCAAGTTTGGTGACGCGATAGCCGAGATGCTCAAAGATACGACGAACGATACGGTTCTTACCTGAGTGGATCTCGATACCTACCTGGTTCTTGTCGTCCTCGTTAGCATAGGCAATAGCATCGGCATGGATTGGACCATCCTCGAGCTCGATACCTGCAGCTACCTTTGCCAAATCCTCTTCGGTAACATCCTTGTCCAACCATACGTGATAGATCTTCTTCTTAACGTACTTAGGATGTGTAAGCTTAGAAGCCAAGTCTCCATCGTTGGTCAAAAGGAGAACACCTGTGGTGTTGCGGTCCAAACGACCTACTGGATAGATACGCTCCTGGCTTGAGTTGCGTACAAGATCCATAACGGTCTGACGGCCCTGTGGATCATCGCTGGTAGTAACGGTATCCTTTGGCTTGTTGAGCAATACATATACCTTGCGCTCCAAGCTGACTGGCTGATCGTTGAAGAGGACGCTGTCCTTGCGGGTTACTTTTGTTCCCAACTCTGTAACAACCGTACCATTTACCTTGACCGAACCATTCTGAATGTACTCGTCGGCCTCACGGCGTGAGCATACACCTGCATTGGCAAGGTACTTGTTGAGACGAATCTCTTCATTTGGATCAACGATTGCCTCTGTATATTCTACTGGACGTGGAATGCTTGGCTTGCGTGGTGCTGGACGACGCTGCTGGAAACCACCCTGCTGTGGACGACCGTAACCACCCTGCTGTGGACGGCCATAGCCACCCTGCTGTGGACGACCATAGCCACCTTGCTGTGGACGACCATAGCCACCCTGCTGTGGACGACCATAACCGCCCTGCTGGCCCTCATTATTATAATTAGGACGCTGTGGACGACCATAGCCACCTTGCTGTGGACGGCCATAACCGCCCTGCTGTGGACGACCATAACCACCCTGTTGTGGACGGCCATAGCCACCTTGCTGTGGACGTTGTGGACGCTGATACTGCTGGTAGCCTGATGGAGCACCCTCCTGAGACTGAGTCTTTTCGGTTGTTGCTGAAGCACCTTCTGTCTGTGCTTCTGTTGGCTGCTGTGACTGGTAATTGTTGTAATTAGGGCGCTGATAACCACCCTGCTGTGGACGGCCATAGCCTGCATTCTGCTGGCCCTCATTATTATAAGCTGGGCGCTGTGGACGACCGTAACCACCCTGCTGACGGCCATAGCCACCCTGCTGTGGACGGCCATAACCACCCTGGCGAGGCTGATAACCGCCATCCTGATTGTAACCACCCTGATTACGCTGGAACGAAGGGCGTGAATAAGGACGCTCCTGTGGCATGTCAAAGCCTCGGGTTTCGCTGATTCTAGGTCGACGTCTTGGCTGCTCTTCGCCCTCACCCTGAGGTGCGCCAGCCTGTGGATTCTGATTCTCTTCCATAGTTCTTTTTGAATTTTTGTAGTAAGGATCTACGAATAGTTGATTAAATTGTTATTAAATACCGGTATAATTGCCTGGAGCGAGTGCATGCAACTCTGCTTTCACTGACTCCGAAACATTCAATGTCTCGATGAAGTCCGAGATTGTCTCCTGGTTCATGCCTGTGTTGACACGGGTAAGAGCCTTGAGTGTCTCGTATGGCTTCGGATAACCTTCGCGACGCAAGATGGTCTGAATACCTTCGGCTACTACAGCCCAGGCATTGTCCAGATCACGACGGATGGCTGGTTCGTTGAGAAGGAGCTTGCGCAAGCCCTTCAGTGTGCTGGCCAATGCAATCAGCATGTGGCCCATAGGAACACCTACATTACGCAATACGGTCGAGTCGGTCAAATCGCGCTGCAGACGGCTGACAGGAAGTTTGACTGCCAAGTGTTCGAGAATTGCATTGGCAATACCCAAGTTACCCTCCGAGTTCTCGTAGTCGATTGGGTTGACCTTGTGTGGCATGGCCGAAGAACCGACCTCACCAGCCTTGATCTGCTGCTTGAAGTATTCCATCGAAATATACTGCCAGAAGTCTTTATCGACATCCAAAAGGATGACATTGATGCGACGCAATGCATCGAACAAGGCAGCAAGATTATCATAGTTGGAAATCTGGGTAGTCCACTCCTCTCGTTCGATGCCGAGTTTCTCGCTCAGGAACTGATTGCCGAATGCACGCCAATCACGTTCTGGATAAGCAATATGATGTGCGTTGAAATTGCCGGTAGCACCACCGAACTTACCTGATACAGGAACCTGCTTCAGGAGTTCCAACTGCTTACGCAAACGATATACAAATACCATTACCTCCTTGCCCAAACGGGTTGGTGAGGCTGGCTGACCATGGGTACGTGCCAACATAGGAATATCTTTCCACTCCTCGGCATATTGAGCCAACTGGTCAATAACTTCCTGGAGAGCAGGAATATAAACCTCATGTACGCACTCCTTGATAGACATAGGAACAGAGGTATTGTTGATGTCCTGGCTGGTAAGACCGAAATGGATAAACTCCTTGAAGGCCTCGAGTCCAAGCTTGTCAAACTCCTCCTTGATCAGATATTCTACAGCCTTGACATCGTGGTTGGTAACCTTCTCAATGTCCTTGATGCGCTGAGCATCGGCAGTAGTAAAATTCTGGTAGATGGCACGAAGTTTAGGGAATACTTCGGCTGGAACATTTGCCAACTGTGGAAGTGGCAATTCACAAAGGGCAATAAAGTACTCGATTTCGACACGAACTCTGTACTTGATGAGGGCATACTCTGAGAAATAATTGCTCAGAACCTCAGTTTTGCTGTGGTAACGTCCGTCGATTGGGCTCACGGCTGTCAGCGGACTGAATTCTAATTCCATAAATAAAGTGTAAAATTATATTATTTCTTCCAAATGCGATAGCCTATATTCACACATAGGGCGCTTTGACGTGCATTGCTGTTTTTAACAGTCATTCCATCGAACACTCCAGGCTGGTAGGTAACACTGGCAGAATAATGTGTCCAGTCAAATCCTAATCCAACTTGCGGACCAAAATTCCATTTGCGAATGCCAGAAGGTTCTTTGATTGTCCTATCCAAATACAATCCAGCATTGAGCGACAAGCGCAACTTTTGAGCGAGTGGAATGAAGTAACGACATTGAGTCTGAAGTTCTGCTAACTTCACATTGACCTCATCGGTCTTCTCGGTAAGGAGTATCGGGCCCATGCCCAAACCATTGTTGTAATAATACAGATGATCGCCACCCTTGTTGGTGAAATATAAACCTGTTTGAATGCCCCAATGCTTGTTGATGGCCTGATCCCAGGCGAAACCGATGTCGAAATGATTGTTAGTATTGCCCCATCGTTCGCTCTTTCCATAATAGTCGGACTGCAGATCGATGACGTTGTTGCTCATCCAACTGTGCACATAGCCAGAAGTGAATGTAAAGGATGCTCCATAGAAATAGTTGGCTTCTCGTGCCTCACGGCGTGCCTGAGCCTTCTTTGTAAACTTCTGCGCATGGAGTGTTGGCCCTAAAGACAAAGCAAACAGCAATACCAGTATAGTTCTCTTTAACATTTATTATATAACGCGCGCGTAAAATTATCAAATAACACGGAAAACTCCACTGTTATTCCAGTAGAGCTCCCGAGTTATTATATCATTCTATCACAGATTAACTTATTTACCGCCGATCTTATCAGCACTCTTGCCACCAAATACCATCAGAAGAACACCGATGATAACAGCAACACCACAACCGACCAGTGTCCAGTTGTAAACACCCTTATCAATGGTCTCGCTAGTAAATGCCAAGTAAAGTACAATGGTAGTGATGAGGATGATGAGTGCACCTCCATAAATCTTCAGGAATCTCATAGTTATGTATTTTTAGATTTGATTTTGATATATTCGTTTGTTAAAACACGTGCAAAGTAAATGATTTTTTCAATACGTTGTGCAAAAAACATCGAAAAAATGATTTATTTTTTGATTTTTTCAGTATCTTTGCCTCGTTTTTAAGAAAAACAATACATTTTTGAGGTTCAAAAACGCATTCTAACAATGATTGTAATATATTTCATTTACGAAGTCTGCATCATATTGCCGATTTTCTTTATCTTGACCATAATCGCCGGATTTGTCACAACTATTGGGTGTATGTGCGGATTTGGCAAGTATATGGGTTATTGGCCGGGTGTCTATTGGGGCAGATTGATCTGCTGGCTATGCCTGAGCCCATACAAGGTCGAAGGACGAGAGAAGATCGACAAAAACACATCTTATATATTTGTACCGAATCACGATGGTGCTTTCGATATCTTCCTGCTTTATGCCGGCTTGGGACACAGTTTCCGCTGGATGCTCCGCAAAGGTATCAAGAAGATTCCGATCGCTGGCATTTCTTGCGACAAAGCCGGTCATATCTGGGTTGACGAACGTGGTGCTTCAGGCATGCTTCACACCTTCCGTCAGGCACTCAATACCCTGAAGGGTGGAACCTCGTTGATCATCTTCCCCGAAGGTACTCGCACAGCCGACGGCCATTTGAATCGTTTCAAGAAAGGTGCATTCACTCTGGCTGCCATGCTTAAGATGCCGGTAGTTCCGATCACAATCGAAGGCCCTTACGAAATCATGAAGAAAGGTTCGTTCCTGATTCGTCCTCATCGTATGCGTATCATCATCCACGATCCATTGCCTGCCGTTACCAAGCAGGAAGGCCAGGAAGCTGGAGTTAACCGTTTGCTTCATGATTCACAAAGAGTAATTGCCGAAAGCTTGAATGAACCAGTTATGCAGTAAGCCGAAAGGTAAAGACAACGAAATGGAGGATTCGTATGTAATCTCTCCTGACTATATAGCCGTTTTCGATGGGGCAACCCCGAAGACGGCTTTCCGTTTCCCGGATGGCAGAACTCCCGGGCAGGTTGCATCGGCCACGCTGGCAGAAGCACTACTCTCCCTCGATGCTACGATAACAGCTTATGAGGCGGTCGAGAAGCTGACGAATTCATTGCATTTGGCACTCAATGGTCATTCGGCAGAAGCCAGCGGTGTAATCTATAGTCGAAACAGAAGAGAGATCTGGCGCTTGGGAGATTGTCCGTTTGCTCTTATAGACCATCAAGGCAACCTTATAGAATATCGCACCGAAAAGAGAATTGACACGCTCCTCTCCGATTGGCGCGCAGGCATTGTGCGTAGCTATTTGGACCGAGGATTAATGTCGCCCGACGAGATACTTGCCAACGATCCGGGCAGAAAGATCATCCAACCATTCATCACACGTCAGGTGAAATATCAGAATATCCTTGACGACAAAGAGGAACTTGGGTTCGGCGTATTCGACGGATCGCCTGTACCAGTTCGATACATTGAGGTCTATCCTATCGACAACGATATTGAACACATCATTCTGGCATCCGACGGCTATCCCGTCTTGCTTTCCACCCTCGAAGAGTCAGAAAACGCCTTACAACAATTGTTGCACGACGATCCGATGTGCATCGGCGCTCTACGAGGAACCAAAGGCATCCGTCCTGGCAATTCCTCATTCGACGACCGTACCTATATCCGTTTTTCACTTTGACCTGCAATCCACTCTGCCATCGCATTCAACTCAAGGCATTGGGCACGGGAAATCGTCTTCTTCTCCATGTGAAACTCCCACGGACTTATCTGCAAAAGCCGGCCTTCTGAACATGCATCAAAACTCTCACCTATGGGTTTGTATAGTTTCGGAAAGCCATTCTCAAGTAGCAGGATGATGTTGTAGCCATAGTTCATGGCCTCACGCAGCACAGCCTTCTCTTTGGGTGAGATGGCAGCACTAATCAGCACACCTCCACGTTCTCCACAAGCCATCCATTCCTCATGCAGACGCGCATTCTCTTCGTCAGTATAGCGTCGATGCACTATAACTGCCATCTTGTCTGGAATATCGAGCAGGAATCGATTTCCCACTACCTGACATTCATGCCCTGCCACTTTCATGCCACCAATCACTGTGAAAAACTGTGGGTTTAAGCGTTTCACAAGCAAACGGCGCGGGTTGTCATCCAAGTAAGCCTTCCAATTGTCCAACTGACCGTCGTGCAGCAGTATCTTGTCATTGTAACCCTGTTCGAAGAGTGGTTGCACCTTAGCTCCACCGGACGGTGAAGGAACAGTGACCACACGCCGATCTCTCCCAACGCCCCCACAGTCTTGGTTGCCACCGTCCTCAAAGCATCCGTTTTCCTTGTTGCCACCGTCCCCAAAGTGTCCGCTTTCCTTACTGCCACCGTCCCCAAAGCGTCCGCTTTGGTCCTTAAGCCTCATGGCAGCCTTTGAGCAGCCGCCCTTAAATCCAGCGATCATTTGCCCCAAATGCTTGCCTTTCGGCATATCTTCCTTGACCCTGACAATCATATGGATATGGTCTGGCATAATGCAGACCTTCCAGACGTCCACCTGAGGGTAGAACTTGGGGATCTTCTGGATTTCATCCGTCAGGATAGCGTTTCCCAATGCAGAACACTCAACGTGTGGCGCATCTGTGGAGCCGAAAGGAGCTTCTGCATTGCCTTTCAGTTCGCCGAGCAAAGGTGCTCGGCCCTCTACCACCAAAGTCAACATGTATGTTCCCTTACGGCAGTAATCATGCCAAGGGCTTCTTCGTTTCATGGAATGCTTGGTCTCATGTACCTCCATTCCGTGTGCTAAAGCTTCTTCGCGATTCATCGTATTAGCAGTTGATCGTAATAAAATAATGTATATAACAGCGCCGCGAATATACAAACTTTTTCGGACAATTGCAAGAAAATCTGCACATTTCTAAAGTTCATTGCATAAGTGGTTGTCAATTACCAGCAAAAAAAGAACAAACAAAATCCATTATTTTGCACAAATACGCACAAAAAACATAGTTATATGTCTATTTTTTCCTTGTTTTGTTGTCTATTTTGATTATTGTCACTATCTTTGGCTCGTGAAATACACATAGAGCAAGAAATTGGCACAAAAAAAAGGACGAGTTGCCCCGCCCTATTGTTTTCACAACGGAATAATCCTTATTGTGACTTGCTAGATTTAGTATCTGGGTGCAAAGATAAGGACTATTTTCTAATTCGCCAAATTTTTAATCAAAAAAATGATATGAAAAACATATTAGGTCTAGATTTAGGTACAAATAGTATCGGTTGGGCATTATTGCAAACCGACGAAAAAGGTCATTATCAGCCAAAAATCAATTTAGGCAGTCGCATTATTCCTATGACTCAGGATGTGCTTAGCACCTTCGAAGGGGGAAAACCGATAGAGACACAAACTGCAGCCAGAACGCAAAAGAGAGGAATGAGACGTTTGAACGAACGACGTCTGCTACGTCGAGAGCGTTTGTTCCGCGCATTACATATACTTGGATTCCTGCCAAGCCATTTCGATCAGTCGATTGGTTGGGATCGAACCCAAGGCAAAACATTTGGCAAATTCATTGACCTTGTGGCAGAACCCAAAATTGCATGGGTAAAAGACAATCAAGGCAAAATGCAATTCCTTTTCAAGGGTTCATTTGAAGAGATGTTGTCGGATTTCCGTCAACATCAACCCGAGTTAGTGGCAGATGGCAAGAAAATCCCTTATGATTGGACTCTTTATTATTTGCGACAGAAAGCCTTATCTCAGCCAATCTCCAAAGAGGAATTGGCATGGATTCTACTCAATTTCAACCAGAAACGAGGCTATTATCAGTTGCGTGGCAAAGACGAAATGCCAGAGGAAGAAGACAAAAGCAAACGTGTCGAGTATCGTGAACTCGTTGTTAAATCCGTAACATTTGATCCAACTGAAAAAGTAACAGACAAAGGCCGTTGGTATAATGTAGAGTTAGACAATGGCATGATTTATCGTCGCCAAAGCAAGGAAAGTCTGGATAATTGGATTGGAAAAAAGCGTGAGTTCATCATTACAACAGAACTGGATGAAAAAGGAAATGAAAAACTTGACAAAGACGGATTGGTCAAACGTTCTTTCCGTTCGCCGAAACCCGAAGATTGGACACTTCGCAAAGTACGCACAGAACATGGAGTCGAACAGAGTGGCTTGACTGTAGGTGCTTTTATCTATCAGCATATACTATCAGATCCATCTGGCAAAATTATTGGCAAGTATGTAGAAACTATCGATCGTAAGTTCTACAAGCAGGAACTCTATAAAATCTTGACCGAGCAAAGCAAATATCACAAGGAGTTGACTGATTCAACAATGCTGGATGCAGTCAGCGAAGAACTCTATGTCCGCAATGAATCACGACAAGACAGTCTGAAACAGAAGAGTATGACCTATCTTCTTATCGAAGATATATTGTTCTATCAGCGTCCTCTGAAGAGTAAGAAATCACTTATATCAGAGTGCCCATACGAATATTATAAATATGTGGACAAAGAGACTGGAGAAGAGAAGATACAACACTTGAAGTGTATTGCCAAGAGCAACCCATTCTTCCAGGAGTTTCGCATTCTGCAGTTCATTCAGAACCTGAAGATCTATGATGCAACAGCTATCGGCAATGTGAATGTCACCGACAAGTATCTCCCAGATACAGAATCCTACGCAAAGCTATACAATTGGCTGAAAGACCAGGAAGAGGTAAGTCAGGATAGTTTCCTCAAAAATTACCTTGGCTTGAAGAAACCCAAAGGCAAAGATAGTAGCTATCCTTTACGTTGGAATTATGTCGAAGATAAGAAATATCCCATGGGTGAAACCCGTGCATTGCTGCTCAAAGGGCTGCAGAAGGCTGGTATCTCGGCAGATTTGATAGCAGAACCAGCCGAAGAATATCGCTTATGGCACTTGCTCTATTCGATCGATGACTTCAATGAATTGCAAGGGGCATTGCGCAAATACGCAGAGTGCAAGCATCTACCTAGTGATGACTTTGTAAAAGCGTTTGACAAGATAAAACCATTTGACAAAGAATACGGCAGTTATTCGGAAAAGGCAATCAAGAAACTTCTCCCCTATATGCGTTCTGGAGTCGCCCTTCACGACGCTTGTCAGAAAGTATATCAGCATTGGTCAGAAGGATTGGATACCAAGAAATGGACATCTCCAGTTGATTTGCATTCCTACATCTGCAAATTCCAGCAACACTCATTACGTAATCCTATTGTCGAGCAATGTATTCTTGAGACATTGCGAACAGTTGGAGATATTTGGCAACGATTCGGGCACATCGATGAAATCCATCTGGAGTTAGGTCGAGAAATGAAAAATCCTGCAGACAAACGCAAACGTATAGCGGAACAGAATCAGCGAAACGAAAATACTAACCTTCGCATCAAGGCACTTCTGTTAGAATTGTTGAACGACTCAAAAGTGGAGGGTGTTCATCCAAACAGTCCGATGCAACAGGACATCCTTCGTCTGTACGAAGAGGGTGCATTGTTGGAACTGAGGAACGATGACCCCGATTATAAGGAAATACTTGCCATCAGCCAGATGGCACAACCTTCTGCATCCCAACTCACTCGTTACAAACTTTGGTTGGAGCAGCGTTATCGTTCCCCTTACACAGGTAGAGTTATTCCGTTGGCAAAACTGTTCACTCCTGCGTACCAGATAGAACATGTCATACCTCGCGCTCGTTATTATGACGATTCTTTGAACAACAAGGTCATCTGTGAAGCAGAAGTCAACAAGGACAAGACCAATCTGTTGGCGCATGAATACATCTGCAAAAACGAAGGCAAAGTCATTCAAACTGTATCTGGACCTGTCAAAGTATTCTTGAAAGGCGAATACGAAGAGTTTATTCGTGACCATTATGCTGGCAATAAAGGCAAACAACAACGATTGATGCTCGATGATGTACCCGATGAATTCATTCAACGACAGTTGAACGACAGCCGTTATATCAGCAAAGTCATCAAGTCGTTGCTCTCCAATATTGTCCGTGAAGAGGATGAAGACCAGGATATATCCAAGAATCTTATTGTCTGCACCGGTGGCGTGACCGACAGACTGAAAAAAGATTGGGGCATGAACGATGTGTGGAATCATATTGTCTATCCTCGATATGAGCGTCTCAACCAATTGACAGACACGAATCTTTTCGGTCAATGGGAAACCAAGGAGGGTGGCAAACGTGTCTTTCAGACCTCTATGCCGTTAGCTCTCCAACGTGGCTATAGCAAGAAACGCATCGACCATCGTCATCATGCTATGGACGCATTGGTCATTGCCTGTGCTTCACGCAATATTGTGAATCTGCTCTCCAACCAGAATGCTTCCGACCGAACAAGCCGTGAAGATCTGAAACACTTGCTTTGTGGCAAGGGTGGACTTTTCATGAAACCATGGGACAGTTTTACCCAAGATGCAGAACAGGCATTGGCAGGCATTGTTGTCAGCATTAAGAATAAAGTACGTGTATTGGCACGTGCTTCGAATCGATATGATCACATTGATGCAAATGGTAAGAAACGCAAGCTTTCACAACAAGGCGAAAAACAATTTGCTGTCCGCAAACCACTACATAAGGAGACTGTCTATGGACACGTCAACCTACAACGTACCAAACCGGTCAGCCTCGATACTGCACTAAACGATGTTAGAAGCATTGTGGACAAGGACCTTCGTAATCGCATTATTGACCTCTTCAGCCAGGGGCTTGATAAGAAAGCTATCAAGAAAAAACTGTCAGAGGAGAATATCGGGAAACAAATTGAAGTACGTTACTTTACCGATTCCGATACTCCTATGGTTGCTGTACGAAAGAAGTTGGATGAAAGTTTTGACCAGAAGAAGATACTTAGCATTTCGGACACAGGCATACAAAAGATCCTTTTGGCTTACTTGGGTGCGAAAGGCGGTAATGCGAAAGAAGCATTCTCACCAGAAGGTATCGCAGAAATGAACGAAAACATAGAATCATACAATGGTGGCAAGAAGCATCAGCCAATCCTGAATGTCCGAGTAACAGAACCTATGGGTGAAAAGTTCCAAATTGGCTATTCTGGAAACAAATCCAGCAAGTATGCCATTGCTTCAGATGGAACAAATCTGTATTACGCAATTTATATAGATAACAATGGTAAACGTTCATTTAAGACATATTCTCTTAGACAAGTTTACGAGAATCTTAATACAATAGGATGTCCTGTTCCTGAATTGTTAGAAGATGGAAATAAGTTATTGTTTTCCCTATCGCCCAATGACCTTGTATATGTTCCAACTACTGACGAAATTTTGTCTCATGACATGGCCTTAGAAGACCTAGATCTTAACAGAATTTATAGATGTTTAAATACAAGCACGACACGTTCTTATTTTATGCCTGCAAATTTTTCTCAACTTTTATTCAAAGTTAAAGATGGTTTTTCTGGGGTGTTTGGAGATTTTAAGAATGAAGTTGGATGCAACAATGTAAACTCACAATCGGAAAGAAGTTTGGATGGAATAATGATCAAATCCATCTGTTGGAAACTTGAAGTGGACAGATTAGGACAGATAACAAAAATCATTAGATAAGCAAGGAGCCGGGGTAAATATGACAGCCTCGGCTCTATCATTTCTAAAAAGTAATTACTATGATCAAACGGACAATTTATTTCAGCAATCCTGCCTATCTCAGTACGAAGGATTGCCAACTGGTTATTAAAATGCCAGAAGTAGAGAACTGTCAGGAATTCTCAGAAAACCAAAAGAATGAGTATGTCAGGACTATTCCCATTGAGGATATAGGAATGATTGTGATTGACAACAAACGCATTACATTGACTTCTGGGCTTGTATCGGCTTTGTTAGACAATAACTGCAGTGTAGTTACTTGCGACGATAAGAGTATGCCTACAGGCATGATGCTTCCGCTATCTGGCAATACTTTGCAGAACGAACGATTCCGAAGTCAACTGGATGCCTCTCTCCCACTAAAGAAGCAACTCTGGCAGCAGACTATTATACAGAAGATAGCAAACCAAGCAACCATCTTGCAACGCCACACACAAGTTGAATGTGGCTGTATGTTTGTATGGAGTAAAGAGGTTCGTAGTGGAGATCCTGAAAACTTGGAGGCAAGAGCAGCCGCCTACTATTGGCGTAATATCTTTCCTGCATATCCAGATTTTGTTCGAGGTCGTGAAGGAGACTATCCCAACAATCTTTTGAATTATGGATACGCTATTCTCCGTGCTGTTGTCGCACGGTCGTTAGTAGGAAGTGGACTTCTGCCTACATTAGGAATCCATCATCAAAATCGTTATAATGCATATTGTTTGGCGGACGATATTATGGAGCCTTATCGCCCGATTGTCGATAACCTTGTTATTGCAATCATGAATGAGTTTCCAAATGTGTTTGAACTTACCAGAGACATCAAGGCTCGGCTATTGACCATACCGGTTTTGGATGTAGTAGTACGAGGCAAACGCAGTCCACTTATGGTAGCTATGACCATGACTACTGCATCGTTGGCAAAATGTTTCGATGGAGAGAGTCGGAAAATAGATTACCCTGAGATAATCTTGTAGCTTATGGATACACGTTTTAGTGAATATAGAGTTATGTGGCTACTTGTATTCTTTGATCTTCCAACCGAAACGAAGAAAGATCGTCGTGCTTATACTGACTTTCGAAAGGGACTGCTGAAAGATGGATTTTCTATGTTCCAATTTTCAATCTATGTACGGAACTGTGCAAGTATAGAGAATGCTGATGTACACAAGAAGCGAGTCAAAGCGATTCTTCCCGAGAAAGGGCAAGTTGGAGTCATGTGTGTTACAGACAAACAATTTGAGACGATAGAGATATTCTATGGAGCTCTTGCCTCTAAGCCCAAATCAGTAAGTTTGCAATTGGAACTTTTTTAGAAACTTTAACAGTCAATGTAATCCGAACTTATCATTTTTTCTTCAATAAAACAGGAACGGCAAAAGAAGAGTTCTACTTTTGCCGTTCCTGTTTTGTTGTCCATTTTATTTTATCCTAACTTACGTTATAACTCTCTACAAACTATTAAATTATACGTATTGAGTTGTTATTGCTAGGACAAAGATACTAAATTTTCAGCAAGTCACAACACAATGAGCGAAAGGGTGTGATTGTACATGTTGTTATTGCTAGGACAAAGATACTAAATTTTCAGCAAGTCACAACGGAATGTTTGGGGCGAAACCGACTACATCAGTTGTTATTGCTAGGACAAAGATACTAAATTTTCAGCAAGTCACAACGCTGTTAGCGGCCTTTTCAAATTGGAAATCGTTGTTATTGCTAGGACAAAGATACTAAATTTACAGCAAGTCGCAACTATAGCTGATCAGGTCTGGTATGCCTGCCTGTTGTTATTGCTAGGACAAAGATACTAAATTTTCAGCAAGTCACAACACATGGAGCGGAACTCTCTGGGAAATCGCGTTGTTATTGCTAGGACAAAGATACTAAATTTTCAGCAAGTCACAACCACTCAGGACAAGTCCACTGTCGGACAGAGTTGTTATTGCTAGGACAAAGATACTAAATTTTCAGCAAGTCACAACCTGTTGCTGGTGTGCTGCTGCTGGTGTGGGTTGTTATTGCTAGGACAAAGATACTAAATTTTCAGCAAGTCACAACCCTCGACATGGATGTTGAGGCCTTCAAGGGTTGTTATTGCTAGGACAAAGATACTAAATTTTCAGCAAGTCACAACTAATACTGCGAAGAGGTTGCTAACGTTTTAGTTGTTATTGCTAGGACAAAGATACTAAATTTTCAGCAAGTCACAACAGGGCATAAGACGTCTTAATGCCAGTGACGGTTGTTATTGCTAGGACAAAGATACTAAATTTTCAGCAAGTCACAACCCTATTCACAATTAGACTACGGCTATCGTGGTTGTTATTGCTAGGACAAAGATACTAAATTTTCAGCAAGTCACAACTAATACTGCGAAGAGGTTGCTAACGTTTTAGTTGTTATTGCTAGGACAAAGATACTAAATTTTCAGCAAGTCACAACGCGAAGCAAACGATTGGCTGTTGTGTCCTGGTTGTTATTGCTAGGACAAAGATACTAAATTTTCAGCAAGTCACAACTGCCTATAACTACAGAGTTCTTTGTCCCTAGTTGTTATTGCTAGGACAAAGATACTAAATTTTCAGCAAGTCACAACCAGTACAAGGCATATAAATAACGGAATCACGTTGTTATTGCTAGGACAAAGATAGTAAATTTTCAGCAAGTCACAACAATGATGGCAATAATACAAACGGTATGCAAGTTGTTATTGCTAGGACAAAGATACTAAATTTTCAGCAAGTCACAACCCGATCTGCGTACTATATTAACGTCAATTCGTTGTTATTGCTAGGACAAAGATACTAAATTTTCAGCAAGTCACAACACTCAATGCGCAGATGGCTTATCGAATGTGTTGTTATTGCTAGGACAAAGATACTAAATTTTCAGCAAGTCACAACCGTTTTATTTCATTTGTTGTACAATTCCAAGTTGTTATTGCTAGGACAAAGATACTAAATTTTCAGCAAGTCACAACGATTCCTACATAAGGCCCTATAGTGTGCCGGTTGTTATTGCTAGGACAAAGATACTAAATTTTCAGCAAGTCACAACATATATTCATCGTACTTCATTGCAAATGTTGTTGTTATTGCTAGGACAAAGATACTAAATTTTCAGCAAGTCACAACACAACAGAAATCACCCACAGTTTTGTGTTCGTTGTTATTGCTAGGACAAAGATACTAAATTTTCAGCAAGTCACAACAGCGTCCTTGATAGGTTCAGCAGCCTTTTGTTGTTATTGCTAGGACAAAGATACTAAATTTTCAGCAAGTCACAACTGATCTCTATGAGTGGAGTCAGCAGCAGGGGTTGTTATTGCTAGGACAAAGATACTAAATTTTCAGCAAGTCACAACTACAATGAGCAATACAAAACAAAATGTCGCGTTGTTATTGCTAGGACAAAGATACTAAATTTTCAGCAAGTCACAACCAGAGAGTGACGAGAACTTGGTTGAATTCTGTTGTTATTGCTAGGACAAAGATACTAAATTTTCAGCAAGTCACAACGTTCGCTCGTATTTGTCGTGCCGAGCCACGTTGTTATTGCTAGGACAAAGATACTAAATTTTCAGCAAGTCACAACCCCTTTCGGACAGCTCGTCCGTCTCGCTGTGTTGTTATTGCTAGGACAAAGATACTAAATTTTCAGCAAGTCACAACGGCTTTAGTAAGTTTACGGCAAATGATATGGTTGTTATTGCTAGGACAAAGATACTAAATTTTCAGCAAGTCACAACAAGACCTTGTGAAGTGCTTTGAGGCAAAGTGTTGTTATTGCTAGGACAAAGATACTAAATTTTCAGCAAGTCACAACCCCTTCTCCCGTACGTAGATACTGTCGTGGTTGTTATTGCTAGGACAAAGATACTAAATTTTCAGCAAGTCACAACCGTACCTGGTTGCGGGTCTTTTCCATAAAGGTTGTTATTGCTAGGACAAAGATACTAAATTTTCAGCAAGTCACAACAGCGAAGCCTGTTCGCAGAGCTCGTTAAATGTTGTTATTGCTAGGACAAAGATACTAAATTTTCAGCAAGTCACAACGGATTCGCCTTAAGGATTACGACCGAGTTCGTTGTTATTGCTAGGACAAAGATACTAAATTTTCAGCAAGTCACAACGAACATCAACGTGATACTTCCCGTGAAGTGGTTGTTATTGCTAGGACAAAGATACTAAATTTTCAGCAAGTCACAACATCTTGAAACTCGTTTACCATGATTTTAGGTTGTTATTGCTAGGACAAAGATACTAAATTTTCAGCAAGTCACAACAATGATTTAGGTGAGGTATATTTACGTTAGTTGTTATTGCTAGGACAAAGATACAAACAATTTCGCAAAGTCCCAAATTTCGAACTGTAAGGTTAGCGAAGAAAATAATGAACACAATACAACTGCTATAGAGAAAGAACAAATCTACAGTAAAAAAAGGGGCTTTGACATAGTAAAAATAGAAACCAAAGGTTCGGAAAGCAACTTTCGTATAGTGAAAGTCGAAAACAAAGCATTGGAAACCTACTTCACTATAGTAAAAATCGAAAACAAAGCATTGGGAACCTACTTCACTATAGTAAAAATCGAAAACAAAGCATTGGAAACCTACTTTACTATGGTGAAAGCCGAAAATAAGGCTTTGGAATAGAATTTACAAGAAAACAAAGAAATCCTTTTTTATTATATCGAACGCTAAATGAGCGAAAACAACGAATCCAGAGGACAATAACCGGTGCATGGCAGAACGCGGATTGAACAAAAAAAGCCCAAAATCAGGAAGACAAATAGAATTCATCCAACTGAAAACTAAAAACTATAAACTCAAAACATAGGTTCGGCTTTTTGCTATATCCAATTTTGAAAATGCCCACATCTGGAAAGAGTTTGCTCCATTTCAGTTGTTTTTGAACACATTATAATCCGATATGTGCAAAAAAGCATTACATTTGCGGCCAACTAACTTATATGGAATCAAAAAATATCAATCTCCGCAAGGACATTCGCTCCTTGACAGTCCCCATCTTCATCGAGATGCTGCTCGTGACATTGATGGGTGCTACCGACACCTTTATGCTATCGCAGTTTGCCGACGAGGCAGTTGCAGCAGTGGGTGTAGCCAATCAGCTTATTACATTTGCCTTCCTGGTGTTCCAGATCATCAACATCGGAACATCGGTGATGTGTTCGCAGTATATAGGAGCCGGCAAACGTCGCAAAATGGAACAAGTGACAGCCATGGCCCTATTGCTCAACATTGTGGCAGGCATCGTCATCTCGATCATCCTCTCGGCTGGCGCACCTTTGCTGCTCGGCTGGATGGGACTGAAAGAGGACCTGATGCAGTATGGTCTTCCCTACATGCAGTTAGTGGGAGCCTTTGCCTTCTTCCAGGCTCTGCACCTGACGGTTTCTGCCTCGCTTCGTTCCGACCACAAGGCAATCTATCCGATGCTGGTTGTAATGTTGGTCAACATAGTCAACATCATCGGTAACTACGCCTTGATCTTCGGTCATTTCGGAATGCCCGCCTTAGGAGTCGAAGGTGCAGCCATCGCCACCAATATCTCTCGAGGCGTTGCAGCCTTCACGCTGTTCATCGTGCTCTTTACCAAACACATTTCGTGGAGCAGACTCGTCGTTGCCTTCCAGGCTTCGCGCAAAGAGCTGCTCCACGAAATGCACAACCTGATGCGTATCGGATTGCCTTCGGCTGGCGAAAACATGTCCTACAATGCGCAGCAGGTCGTCCTTACCTACTTCATCAATATGCTTGGAAACGACGCATTGACCACACGTATGTATGTGGTCAATGCAGTCATGTTTGTCTATATCTTCTGTATTTGTGTATCACAAGGTGCCGGCATCGTAATCGGTCATCTGGTGGGCGACAACAAATATCAAGCCAGCTACAAGCTCGGTTGGTACGCGCTGAAGATCAGCATCATTTCGACCATTACCTTGAGCGTGATCTTCGCCTGCTCGGGCAAACAAATCCTATCACTCCTGACCGACAATCCTGAAATCATCGCCCTGGGTTGCATTGTCCTGCTTATCGATATTGCTGTCGAGGTCGGCAAAGTATGCAACATCTTCTACACAACCGTGCTGCGTAGTGTGGGTGACGTAAACTTCCCATTCTACGTAGGCATTACCGTACAATGGCTGGTCGGTGTTCTTTCGGGCTGGCTCTTCGGCTTGCAGTTCGGTTGGGGATTGATCGGCATGTGGATTGCCTTCTTCCTCGACGAAAGCCTGCGTGGCGCCATTTTCATTTGGCGTTGGCACAGCAAGCGCTGGCAGCAGCGTTCGTTCGTTTAGAATTCAACCAGAATACGGAAGACCTGTGCCGGATTGGCAGCCCACTGCTCCATGGTTGCCTGTGCCTCTTCAGGTTTGATGATGCCTGAGATGAATGGCTCCATAGGAATATCGGTCTTGGCCATAAAACGCATCACAGCACGGAAATCGTTTGGCATAGCATTGCGCGAACCTCGGATGTCCAACTCCTTCTGCACAAAATACTTTGTCTGGAAAGAGACTTCGTTCTTGCTGTAACCGATGCAAACCACACGACCGGTGAAACCAACGACATCGATAGCCGTCTGATAAGTGATAGGAGAACCTACTGCCTCGATCACGCAATCGACACCCATACCATCGGTAATCTCGTTCACACGCTCAAGCACATTTTCGCTCTTCGAATTGATACCATAGCTGGCACCACACTTCTTGGCAAGTTCCAGCTTCTCCTCCGACAGATCGACGGCAATCACGGTAGCACCACGCTGCACACTGCGCACAATGGCACCCAAGCCGACCATGCCACATCCGAATACAAGAACAAAATCGATATCGGTGACCTGTCCGCGATCAACGGCATGGAAACCGACCGACATAGGCTCGATCAAGGCACAATCGCGAGCCGAGACGCCCTTCACTGGAATAATCTTCTGCCAAGGCAAACAGATATACTCACGCATAGCACCATCGCGCTGAACGCCCAAAGTCTCATTGTTCTTGCAAGCATTTACACGTCCGTTGCGACAAGAGGCGCAATGGCCGCAATTGGTGTATGGATTGACGGTTACGACTTGTCCGACGTGAAGGGTATCAGGACAACCTTCACCCAAAGCCACGATCTCGGCACCGATCTCATGACCAGGAATCACGTTGGCCTTAGCCATTGCATTACGTCCGAGGAAGGTATTCAAATCGCTTCCGCAGAAACCGACATACTTTAATTTCAACAACACTTCACCTGCCTTTGCCTCTGGCATTGGAAGATCAACGACCTGAATCTGCTGCAGGCCTGGAATTTGTAAAGCTTTCATTTCTTGTTAACTTTGTTAACGTTCTTTTGTTATTTTATTCTTTTGTTGACTTCTCCTTACCCCCTTTACCCTTATTCACTCATATTCTTAATGTAGGGCAAGACTGGCAGGTCGTGCATTCCGTACAAACGCTCGGCATTTTCGCCCAGAAAAGCACGTTTATCGGCCTCCGAAAGGAGTCCTGACTGATCCTTCTCGATGAAGTCATAGCTCATCTTGTAGGTGATTGCCGTGATGGTACGCGGGTAGTCAGAGCCCCACATCAGTTTGCGGATTCCCACTTCATCGGCAGCAGCACGAATCGCACGGATGGCTGTTGGATACGGATAGAACTCACCATTGAACAACCAGGTAATTCCTCCCGATTCGACATACACATTGCGAGCATGCGCCAGCTTGATCTGTTCCATCCAGCCAGGTACCGTTACCATACCGAAATGACCTATGACGATCTTCAGGTTCGGACATTCTTCGATCACCTCCTTCATCTGGGCTACATGGTAATCGCCATCGTACAGACACATCGAAAGGAAAGCGCCTCGCTCCTCAAGCAGTTTGTAGATTTCCATCATCTCGGGAGAGTTGATCTCGATGCCAGATCCAGGAGCAAACAGTCGATGACCAGGAAAAGCCAAACCCTTGAAGCCAAGATCCAGCAACTGTCCGGCCTGCTCGATCGCGCTGCCAAGACCTAACTTGCGTTGCTCATCGGGACGCATTTCAGGCATACCATAGCAGAAGAAACGGTTCGGATACTTCTGCTGTACCTCGATGAGATAGTTATTCTGAAGTCCGTCGATAATCTCCTGAACAATCACGGCTCCACCCACGCGGGCATAATCCATATTACTCAAGAAGACCTCGGCCGTATTGTGTCCGTCGATCATGAAGGGGGGCAACATCTGTACCTCTTGTCCAAAGAATTCCGACCGGCTTCCATTGGGAGACGAGGTACGTATGGCCTGTCCATCGACGATAGTATTCTGACGCATCCAGAGATGCGCATGTGCATCAATTATAGACATAGTTACAGTTTCTTATACGATCTCCATCCGTAGATGGTAATGAAAATAAAACAAAGCAACGGAAGCACGAAGCTGAAGTTAACGCTTGCCATTCCACAAATCACATGTTCTGCACCACCGGCATCGATGATCATGCCCTGCAATGGTGGGAAAATACTGCCACCCACAATCGCCATAACGAGGAAAGCGGCTCCCAAAGTAGAATCTTCGGCAGAAACATTCTCGAGAGCAATACCATAGATGGTCGGGAACATCAAACTCATAAAGAAACTGATTGCCATCAGACAATAGAGACCAGCCATACCATCGATCAGGATGGTTCCAGTCGAAGCAAGCATAGCTCCCACACCGAAGATTGCCAACAGGATGCGACTATTGAGGTAACGCATCAGGAAGGTTGCAATGAAACGCGAAGAAAGGAACATACACATCGCACCGATATTATACATCTGGGCAGTTGCCTTGTCGATGCCCAAGCCGTCGGCATACTGGATAATGAAGGTCCAGGTCATGATCTGGGCAGCAACATAGAATACCTGGGCAAGCACACCCTCACGATAGATATGATTGTGCCAAAGGTTCTTCAAGGTCTGCTTGTTCGATACCTTCGAGACATCGCCCTTGGTGTTAGGCAATTTTGACAACGAGATAATGACGAGCATCAGGACAACCACGCAGCCGATGGCAACGTAAGGGTTTCGGATTACGGCCAAATCATGCAGACGGATATCTGCCTTTTCGGCCTCCGACTTAGCATAATAGAGGATATTACCAGAAGCATCGCGTGCATCGCTGATGAGATTAGGCAAGACAATCATACTGGCGACAGCCATGCCACAGAGAGACCCCATCGGGTTGAAAGCCTGAGCCATGTTCAGGCGACGGGTCGAGGTCTCCTTCGATCCGAGACTCAGAATATAGGGATTGGCTGTTGTCTCAAGAAATGCAAGACCGAACGTAAGGATATAGAGCGAGAAGCAGAAGAATGTGAAACTCTGCAACTCTGCTGCCGGAATAAAGAGGAATGCACCTATGGCATAAAGCAACAGGCCCAACTGGATGCCACCCTTATAACTATACTTACGAATAAAGAGTGCTGCAGGAACTGCCATCGTAGCATAGCCGCCATAGAAGGCGAACTGCACCATCGAAGCCTTGGCTGCCGTAAGTTCCATCAAAGTCTGGAAAGCAGCGACCATAGGGTTGGTAATGTCGTTGGCAAAGCCCCAGAGGGCAAAAAGTGAAGTTACAAGAATAAAGGGAACCATGTAGCTCACACCGTTGTGGTGGAGAATGGATTTCTGTTCAGGGTTAGCTTTCAGGTTTGGATTCATGTTATAAGTTGATTAGAAGAATTGTTCTTGAAAACACGTGCAAATTTACTCGATTAATTCCAAAATAGCAAGGAAAAGTATAAAAAAGGCTTATTTTTATAGTTTTTTGTGCCATTTTCTTTGCTATTTCGTCAAAAATATACTACCTTTGTGACCGATTTCGGGCATAGCCCATAATTCAAAGTAGCCTTAACACTACTTGTACCGACACTCACTGTTATATTTTTCTCTTATTCACATGAAACAACCTCTTTGCGGAATTATCCCGCCACTTGTAACCCCATTGCTTGACAACGAGACTCTCGATGTCACATCTCTCGAACGCCTCATCAATCATCTCATCGAAGGTGGTGTTCATGGTTTGTTTATTCTTGGTACCACGGGCGAAGAGCAATCCCTCTCCTACAACGTCCGTCAACAGATGATACGCGAGACCTGCCGTATCAATGCCGGTCGTCTGCCTGTACTGGTCTGCATTACCGATACATCGTTGGTCGAATCGATCAAATTGGCCAATGTTGCAGCCGACAGTGGTGCTTCCGGTCTGGTCAGCGCTCCTCCTTATTATTTCGCTACCGGACAACCCGAATTGGCACAATTCTACGAGGAGTTGGTTCCACAGCTTCCTCTACCCGTGTTCCTATATAATATGCCATCGCACGTGAAGGTCAACTTTGCACCTTCCACGGTAGCCCGTCTGTCGTTGATGCCGCAAGTGGTCGGACTGAAGGATTCGTCGGCCAATACCGTCTATTTCCAGAGCGTCATGTACGCTGTGCGTCGCACTGGACGTGAAGACTTTGCCATGTTATGCGGACCCGAAGAGATCACCGGCGAGTGTGTGCTGATGGGTGGACACGGAGGTGTCAATGGAGGCGCTAATATGTTCCCGGAGCTTTATGTGGCAATGTACAATGCTGCTGTCGAAGGAAACATCAAGGAGATGCGTCGTCTGCAGAACTATGTCATGCAGATCTCAACGACCATCTATAACATCGGACAGCATGGATCAAGCTATCTCAAGGGCTTGAAGTGTGCCTGCAATCTGTTGGGCATCATCGATAGCGATTTTGTTGCCTCTCCTTTCTACAAATTCAATCTACCAGAGAGAATCAAAGTTCAAGATGCATTGAATGCACTTCCAATCAAGCATGGAAAATTAAACATTTTTAATGATCAATGAACATTCTCGATCTGATCGTCTTTCTCGTCTTTACGGGCGGCATCGTCCTGATGGGAAGCCTCTTCTACAAGAAAGACACATCTGCTAAGGAATTTACCAATGCCGGTCGAAGCATTCCGGGTTGGGTTGTCGGCATGAGCATATTCTCGACCTACGTTTCGAGCATCAGTTATCTCGGCAATCCAGGCAAAGCTTATGCCTCCGACTGGAATCCGTTTGTATTCGGATTGAGTATTCCTATTGCATGTTGGATTGCCGCGAGGTGGTTTGTTCCATTCTACAGACGCCATTCGTCGGTTTCTGCCTATGCTTTTCTTGAAGAGCGATTCGGTCCATGGGCACGTATCTATGCATCGGCCTGTTATCTGCTCACCCAGATTGCACGTATGGGCTCTATCCTCTTTCTGTTGGCCATGCCGATGAACATACTGATGGGATGGGATCTTCAAACCGTCATCATCATCACTTCGGCAGCCATCATCTTCTACTCGATGCTGGGTGGTATGAAAGCCGTTATATGGACTGAAGCCATCCAGGGGTTCATCCTGATCGGTGGCGCTTTGGTTTGTCTGGCCGTATTGCTCTTTTCGATGCCCGAAGGACCGACACAAGCCTTCCAGATTGCCTGGAACAGTTTGGATGCCACCGGACACAACAAGTTCTCGTTCGGTTCGTTCGATGCATTCGATCTGGCGCACAGCACCTTCTGGGTATGCCTCATCTATGGCGTCTTCATCAATCTGCAGAACTACGGCATCGACCAGAACTACGTGCAACGCTATCACACAGCCAAGACAGAGAGCGAAGCCAAGCATGCTGCATTGTTCGGAGGTTGGCTTTACATTCCCGTTTCTGCTCTCTTTTTCTTGATTGGCACCTGTCTTTATAGTTACTATCGCGTCTATCCGGATGCTCAAGTTGCCGCTTTCGAAGCAGCAGGCAAAGCCGATTATGTCTTCCCTTATTTCATGGTTCATTCCCTGCCTCAGGGATTGACAGGCTTGCTCATAGCTTCGGTTTTTGCCGCAGGCATGAGCACAGTCGCTACCTCGGTCACCTCTTGTTCAACGATCTTCCTGACCGATTACTGGATGCGCATGCGTCGGCATGTACATCGTCCGGGCAAGGATCGCAGCAACGGCATTGGAGACAAGGAACATCTGGCAGTACTGAAACTGTCGAGTATCGGAATCGGTGTGTTAGGCATCTTGGTCGCTTTGGCCCTGGTCAATGTCGATAGTATCCTCGATGCCTGGTGGAAACTCTCCTCCATCTTCTCTGGTGGCATGCTTGGTCTCTTCCTGTTGGGCTATCTGTCGCACACAGTCAAGAATATACACGCCCTATTGGGAGTTCTCTCCGGCTTTGCCGTCATAGCCTGGATTTCGGCTTGGGAATGGATTGGATTGCCCGATCCGGGACTCCACTCCTATCTGGCCATTGTGTTGGGCACCATGACCATATTCATCGTCGGATTCACAATCGGCCTTTTGTCGAATAACAACAAAACAACGTAACAACAAAAGAACAAAATAACAAAAGAACAAAACAACACAAGAACAAAATAACAAAAGAACAAAACAACATAACAACTATGAATTACCCCAAAATCGGCATTCGTCCTGTCATCGACGGACGACAGGGAGGCGTACGTGAAAGCCTCGAAGACAAGACCATGGCACTCGCCAAGGCAGTAGCTAACCTGATAAGCACAAACTTGAAGAACGGCGACGGAAGCCCCGTCGAGTGCGTCATTGCAGACACTACCATTGGACGTGTAGGCGAAAGTGCAGCCTGTGCAGAGAAGTTTGAACACGAAGGCGTCGGGTCAACCATCACCGTCACCTCCTGCTGGTGCTATGGATCGGAGACGATGGACATGGATCCGACACACCCGAAAGCAGTTTGGGGCTTCAATGGCACCGAACGTCCAGGTGCAGTTTATCTGGCTGCCGTATTGGCTGCTCATGCACAGAAGGGATTGCCTGCCTATGGCATCTATGGTCACGATGTACAAGACCTGCCAGACAACACCATTCCTGCCGATGCTGCCGAAAAGATCCTACGTTTTGCACGTGCCGCCCAAGCGGTTGCTACCATGCGTGGCAAGTCCTATCTGAGTCTCGGAAACACCTGTATGGGTATTGCTGGTTCGATAGTCAACGCCGACTTCCTGCAGCAGTATTTAGGTATGCGAACTGAATATGTTTCGCTCGTCGAGATCCTTCGCCGCATAGATTTCGGCATCTACGATAAAGCAGAATTCGAAAAAGCCATGACTTGGGTCGAGAAGTATTGCAAGCCCAACGAAGGCCACGACTATAATGAAGACAGACAGGTACTGCCAGGCACACCTATGACAACCTACAACGGTAAGGGAAAAGGCAAGACACGTGCCGAGAAGGACGAAGACTGGGAGTTTACCGTCAAGTGCATGATGATCATCAACGACCTGATGCATGGTTCGAAGCGTCTGCTCGAAATGGGCTACAAGGAAGAGGCTATCGGCCACAACGCCATTGCCGCCGGTGTACAAGGTCAGCGTCAATGGACTGACTACAAGCCGAACTTCGATTTCCCAGAGTCATTGATGTGCACCAGCTTCGACTGGAACGGCAAGCGTGAGGCGAACATTCTCGCTACCGAAAACGACTTCCTCAATGGTCTGTCGATGCTGTTTGGCCACCTTTTGACCAACAAGGGTGTCATGTTCTCTGATGTCCGTACCTATTGGAGTCCAGAATCGGTAGAACGAGTTGCAGGCAAACGGCCAGAAGGTTTGGCTGCCGGCGGTTTCATCCATCTGATCAACTCAGGTGCCACTACCCTCGATGCTACAGGTGCCATGACCGATGCCCAAGGCAATCCGACCATGAAGTCGCATTGGGAAATGACAGATCAGGATGTGGAAGCCTGTCTGAAGGCTACACAATGGATGCCTGCTGATCGCGACTACTTCCGTGGTGGAGGCTTCTCCTCTCACTTCCTGACCAAAGGTGGTATGCCAATGACCATGCTCCGAATCAACATCGTGCAGGGCTTAGGTCCCGTGCTGCAGTTGGCTGAAGGCTGGAGTGTTGAATTAGATCCGAAGACACACGACATTCTCGACAAACGAACAGATCCGACTTGGCCAACCACTTGGTTTGCGCCTCGCCTCGATCCATCAAAGGATGCATTCAAAGATGTCTATAGCGTCATGAACAACTGGGGAGCAAACCATGGAGCCATTGCCTACGGACACATCGGTGCCGACCTGATCACACTCTGCTCGATGCTCCGAATCCCAGTCTGCATGCACAACATCGAAGACCGCAACATCTTCCGTCCTGCCTGTTGGAATGCGTTCGGCATGGACAAAGAGGGTGCCGATTATCGTGCTTGCCAGAATTTCGGTGCTCTCTATAAGTAGTTTTTGCCCACAGTTCGCACGGATTCCAGTTTTGAGTTTTTAGTTTTAAGTTTTCAGTTGTTTGATTTTAATTGTCGTAATTGTCATAATTGTCGTTCTTTAAAATCTGCTTCATCTGCGAAATCTGCGTGACACAATACTTTTCCGTGCTTTCCGTGGTTATAAATTCTACGCTCAGATAGACACTAATTTCTGTTTTAAGTTTTGAATTGTTAATGTGTTTTCTGTGAAATCTGTGGGAGACTTTGCGTGCAGAATGTCAAAAAAGTGCCAAAAAGACAAATTTTGGCACTTTTTTTTGGTATTATAGTGGATTATGAGTAACTTTGCGCCATATTATAACCAACAATTATGAGTAATCCGCAATTACTTTGGGCCGACGATGAAATCGACCTGCTCAAGCCCCACGTGATGTTCCTGCAACAAAAAGGATACGATGTCACAACCGTCACCAACGGTCAGGATGCCTTGGATCAGGTACGTCAGAAGAGTTTCGATCTCGTCTTTCTCGACGAGAATATGCCTGGTATTACCGGATTAGAAACCCTGCAAGGCATTAAAGAGATACAACCCACCCTGCCGGTCATTATGGTAACCAAAAGTGAGGAAGAGAATATCATGGATCAGGCCATCGGCGGCAAGATTGCCGATTATCTGATCAAGCCGGTTCTCCCCTCGCAGATGCTATTGAGCATCAAGAAGAATCTCCACGCACGCGAAATAACACAACAGCGACAGACCTCCGACTACCAGCAGGAGTTCGGTCGGTTGAGCATGGCCATCAACGATGCCCGTTCGTTCGAAGATTGGGTTGAGGTCTATAAGCGACTTGTCTTCTGGGAGACAGAATTGAGCCAAAGCGAAGATCCGGGATTGGGACAGATGCTCCTGATGCAAAAGGACGAAGCCAACACACAGTTCTCGAAGTTCGTGAAGCGCAACTACGAGACTTGGATCAAAGAGAAGATCTCGCCGGTCAATGCACAAGGGGAATCGCCTGTCATGTCAACCGACATCTTCAAGACCAAGGTTTTCCCTGCGCTCGACAATGGAGAAAAGGTCTTCCTGGTCGTGATCGACAATTTCCGTTTGGACCAATGGCGCACCATTCAGCCCCTTTTGTCCGAATACTTCAATTGTAGCGAAGAAATCTATTGCTCGATACTTCCAACTGCCACCCAGTATGCACGCAATGCCATCTTCTCGGGTCTTTTGCCCGACAAGATTGCCCAAATGTTCCCCGACCTTTGGGTAGATGAAGACAGCGAGGAGGGTAAAAACCTGAACGAGGCGCCCCTTATCCAAACTCAGTTGGACCGTTATCGCAAGCACTATACATTCTCTTATCACAAGGTCAACGAATCCCGTTGCGGAGAACATCTGGCCAGTCAGTTGAAGAGTCTCAACCAGCATCCGCTCAACGTGATTGTACTGAACTTCATCGACATGCTGAGTCATGCCCGTACAGACATCAAGGTGGTCAACGAACTGGCCAACAACGAAGCTGCCTATCGCGCCTTGACCAAGACCTGGATGGAACACAGTTCTACACTCGATCTGTTCCGTCGCATGGCAGAAATGGGTTACAAAGTAATCCTGACCACCGATCACGGAACCGTTCGTGTTGACAATGCCGTCAAGATCATAGGTGACAAGAACGTAAACACCAACCTGCGATACAAGTTGGGCAAGAACCTCAACTTCCAGGACAAGAATGTCTTTGAGGTGACCCGTCCCAAGGATTTCGGATTGCCGATTCTGAATCTCTCTACCAGCTATGTATTTGCTACAGGTCGCGATTTCCTCGCCTATCCGAACAATTTCAACTATTACGTCCAGCACTTCAAAGACACCTTCCAGCATGGAGGCATCTCGATGGAGGAAATGCTGATACCGCTCATTACCTTGACTCCAAGATAAACACGCACTAAGCCCAAATAATAATGCAAATAACAGACATCAAAAATAAAAGTTTTGAAATGAGATCAAGATTAAATGCAGTTCTCGAGCAGAGCATCAAGGAGCATTGGGATCTTCCCTGCTTCTCTAACTTCCAAGGAGAAACCTTCACCTATGGCCAAGTTGCTCAACAGATTGCTAAATATCACCAGAACTGGCGTGAAGCCGGTTATGAGCCCGGTTTCCGTATTGCCATCTGCGGACGTAACAGTTCACAGTGGAGTATAGCGTTGCTGGCTGCCTTCACTTACGGAGCTGTAGCTGTACCGCTCCTGCATGAGTTCACCCCCGAGATGGTGGAACGACTCGTGGCACATTCCGAAAGCAAAATTCTGCTTACCAACCAGGAACTGGTCACCCTGCAGGATTGTCCAGATATTCATCCTGAAGATATTCATTACTACCGTCACCAGCCCGACGAACTTCTCATGATCAACTATACCTCGGGCACTACCTCCGAACCGAAAGGTGTGATGATTCCGGAGCGTGCCATGTGGAGCAATATGGCCTTTGCCGAACAGGTTCTGCCTAATCTCCACGCTGGTCAGAAGGTTGTTTCGCTTTTGCCGACAGCACACCTGTATGGCATGGCTTTCGAGTTGATGTATGAATTCTGTATCGGTGTTCACATCACCTTCATCACCACAGCTTTGGCTGCACCAACTATTCTCAAGGCATTCAAAGAGGTCAAGCCAATCATTGTGATCGTGGTACCAATGCTTATCGAAAAGATTGTACGCAAAGGCATACTGCCTCGTTACAACGATCCGAAGATCCGTATGCTCCGTAAGGTTCCCATGGTACGTAACACCATCAATGCCAAGTTCCGTGAGGGTTTGCTCGAAGCCATGGGTGGCAACCTCTATGAGGTCATCATCGGAGGAGCAGCTCTCAATTCTGAGGTCGAAGAGGTACTCAAGGAGATCAAATTCCCCTACACTGTTGGCTATGGCATGACGGAATGCTCTCCAATCATCGGCTATGCAGACTGGAAGGACTTTGTACGTTCTTCGTGTGGCAAGGCAGCACCTCGTATGGAGGTCAAGATTGACAGCCAGGATCCACAGAATGTGCCAGGCGAAATCCTCACTCGTGGCATGAACGTCATGCTAGGTTACTACAAGAATGAAGAGGCTACGCAGAAGGCAATCGATGCCGATGGTTGGTTACATACCGGCGATATGGGTGTGATCGATACAGTAGGCAATATCTTCATTCGCGGCCGTATCAAGAATATGCTGCTCAGCGGCTCTGGACAGAACATCTATCCAGAAGAGATTGAGGCCGAAGTGAACAGTCTTCCATACGTGGTCGAGAGTGTCGTTGTGCAACGTGAACATCGATTGGTAGCCCTCACCTATCCGGATCGCGAAGCTGCCAAAGCAGCAGGTCTTTCGGACGATAGTGCCATACTCGCTCATTTGGAGTCACAACGTAAGAACCTCAACAAGAAATTCCCTGTCTATGCACAGGTAAATGCCTTTGAACTGGTTGAACAAGAGTTCGAGAAGACACCAAAGAAATCAATCAAGCGATTCCTGTACAACTAAGCACCTAAAAGAAATAATCGTGAGCACAGACATTGAGATGCGGAAGAGAGCGAACCTCCTCAAACTCGAAGCGAACATTCTCTTTACACAAATAAAGAACCAGCTGGAAACATCCCGCTGGTTTTTCTTCGGAGAGGCGCGTCGGCAAGGCTTTTCCATCCAACTTTCGCAGAGCATCTCTCCCTATCGCGCTTCGCTCCACTTCCGGTTCGTGCATTGTGGTGTACTCTTTGATGCCTACCTCGAACGCGAAGCTCATGTTGGTGCCATAGGCGACGATCTCTGGACGCTTTCCTTTCCCGGCATCGAAGGCAAGTCGCAGGCTCTCCTGCTGCGCGAACACCTTGCATCTCTGCGAGAACAGGGATTCGACATACCAAACGGCGAAGAATATCTCGATCGTCAGATGAACTTTTCGCTCGGTCTATATGCTGCTTGCCTCATGCGTGTTGATGTTCGATTCCCCATCCGACAACCTGCATACCCCAGTTTCTGTCAAATCCTCGATCATCTCGAAACTGCCGAGACACGCATCGCTTGCAATTACCATCAGCTCGAACAACTGTCACAATCAGACGATGACGACGCTCCCGATATCCTCTTCGGGGATTGGCAGACTTGGAAATAGAAACCATAATATCCTCATGTCCAACAATAGCAAAACTACAAATCCCCCTCTTTTTAAGGGAGGGTTGGGGTGGGTCTTTGCCATCCTATCCGCAGCGGCTTATGGCACCAATCCAATCTTTGCCAAGCCACTATACAACGATGGAATGAATCCTGATTCCGTCCTGCTGTTCCGATACCTCTTTGCCGTATTGGTTATGGCTTTGATGATGCTCTACAATGGATGGAAACGACACAACATGGCCCAGACATTCCAAGTCAGTCGCCACAACATTCCACAGCTCATCTTGCTCGGCTTCATGATGGCATTGAGTTCGCTCACTCTCTTTAGCAGCTACAATTACATTCCTGTTGGTATTGCATCGACGCTGTTGTTCGTATATCCGATTCTCACGGCGCTCATCATGACTCTTTGTTTCCACGAACGACTCTCATGGTTGGTGGTACTCTGTCTGTTCATTGCCTGTGGAGGCATCACATTGCTTTGTCCAATGGAGGGCGGAACAATCACTTTGAGTGGAGATTTCCTGATAGGCTTTCTCATCGTCATGCTTTCTGGTTTGGCCTATGCGATCTATCTGGTTGGACTCAACAAGACCCGTTTGCGTAATGTTGCCTCGATGCCAGTCACCTTCTATGTACTCATCTTTGGCACCTTCCTTTTTGTCGGACGTCTCTTCTTTGCGCCGCTCACTGTGCCTGAACATCCAATCATGTGGCTCAATCTTCTGGCCTTGGGCATTGTGCCAACTGTGGTCTCGCTGGTGTGCACTGCCAAAGCCATTCAGAACATTGGCAGCACCTATACAGCTTTGTGTGGAGCGCTTGAACCTGTTACCGCTGTCGTACTTGGTGTAATCATCTTGGGCGAAGGCGTTTCGATGCGTGACATCATAGGCATGGCCCTCATCTTTATTGCTGTAACATTGGTTGTTGTTCGTCGCAAATAAGCCAATTAGAAAAGAAAACAATGCCTTTTTATTAAATTCTGGCAAAAAACTTCTCATATTTAAAATAAAATACGTATTTTCGCCCCAAATCAACAAAAAGAACATAACAATGGCAAGAGTATTATTGATTGGCTGCGGCGGTGTAGGTACCGTCTGCGCCCACAAGTTGGCCCAAAACGCCGACATCTTCACCGATATCTGTATCGCAAGCAGAACCAAATCCAAGTGCGATGCAACCGCTGAGGCAATCCGCAAGCGTCTCTACACCAAGAATGGCAAGAGTGCCAACATCACTACAGCCAGTGTCGATGCCGACGATGTTCCAGCATTGGTCAAGCTGATGAAAGAGTTCAAACCAGAACTCTGTATCAATCTCGCTTTGCCTTATCAAGACCTCACCATCATGGATGCTTGTCTGGAGGCAGGAGTCAACTATATGGATACTGCCAACTACGAGCCTAAGGACGAAGCTCACTTCGAGTACTCTTGGCAGTGGGCATATCGTGAGCGTTTTGAGAAGGCTGGCCTATGCGCCATCCTCGGTTGTGGTTTCGATCCAGGTGTAACCAGCGTTTATACTGCCTATGCAGCCAAACATCACTTCAAGGAAATTCAGTACCTTGACATCGTCGATTGCAATGCAGGCAACCACCACAAGGCATTTGCTACCAACTTCAACCCAGAGATCAACATCCGCGAGATCACCCAGAAGGGCCTCTACTATCAGGATGGCAAGTATATCGAGACCGAACCAATGGAGATCCACAAGCCTCTCACCTATCCAGGCATTGGTCCTAAGGAGTCTTACCTCCTCCACCATGAGGAGATCGAGTCTCTGGTCATCAACTATCCTACCATCAAGCGTGCTCGTTTCTGGATGACCTTCGGCCAGCAATACCTCAACTACCTCGATGTAATCCAGAACATCGGTATGTCTCGCATCGATGAGATTGAATATACTGCACCTCTCGCTGACGGAAGTGGCAAGATGGCTACTGTCAAGATCGTTCCTCTGCAATTCCTCAAGATGACTTTGCCTAATCCTAAGGATCTGGGTGAGAACTATGAGGGCCAGACCTCTATCGGTTGCCGTATCCGTGGTATTGGCAACGATGGCAAGGAGCACACCTATTATGTCTATAACAACTGTTCACACCGTGACGCTTACCTCGAGACTGGTATGCAGGGAGTAAGCTACACCACAGGTGTTCCTGCCATGATCGGTGCCATGATGTTCCTTACCGGCAAGTGGAACAAGCCAGGTGTCCACAATGTCGAGGAGTTTGATCCAGATCCATTCATGGAGCAGCTCAACATTCAGGGTCTCCCTTGGCACGAGATCCACGATGGCGATCTTGAATTGTAATTTTCGCACACAAATAGCAATAAGCAATCGGACACATGAAGCAAAGCAACATGTGTCCGATTGTTTGATAAGTAGGTGTTCAGAATTAGTTTAACATATTTTGTTCAGATTGAGAGGCAGATTTGGACTTTTACTGAGGGCGCCTCCGAGCTTTGCTCGCGCGATACGAAGGTTGAGCAATGTGACATTGTAACCGAAGCAAAACTCAAGATGAATTAAAGATGTAAATCGAAGAAATCTACTGATACTTATAACTAATTTTGAACAACTACTTATCTAAAATACATTGGTTATTCCTTGTGTTTCGAATCCATGCAGATAGTAACTGGACCATCGTTCAGTAGTTCGACCTTCATGTCGGCACCGAATTGTCCAGAACCGACCTCATGACCAAGACCGGCAGAAACTGTTTGCAGAAAGTATTCGTAGAGAGGAATGGCAATATCATGACCGGCAGCACGGATATAGCTCGGACGATTACCCTTTGCAGTCATAGCATGGAGAGTAAACTGACTGACGATGATGATATCACCTTGAATGTCGAGTACAGAACGATTCATCACACCCTCGGCATCGTTGAAGATTCGAAGTCCAAGTACCTTGCGTGTCATCCAATCCACATCCTCTTTTGTATCGGCAGCTTCAAACCCGACCAGGATCAAAAGCCCTTCGTTTATCTTTGACTTGACATTCCCCTCGATGGTAACCGAGGCATGACTGACGCGTTGTATTACAGTTCTCATTTTGACCAAACAGATGGATAATCAGCAGGATCGTAGAAGATCTCCGCCTCTTTGAGCATAGATATTTTACCTTGATTGATTTCGAGTATAGTCACACAGCAATTCAGATACTTGGCAATCCAGAAGTCCTCAATACGCTTCAATCCTGCAGCAACTACAATCGAACGGTTCAGCGCACCGTGAGCCACGACAAGCACATTCTCGCATTTTCCTTCGAGCGGCAGAATCTCATTCTGCAGGAAGTCGCCAGCACGTTCTGCGACCTGCGCCAACGACTCTCCTTTGCCATTTTGTGGCTGATACTGTTCGGGATGCCATAACAAAACATGCATCGGATGCTCTGGGTTCACTTTGGCTTCGTCGATGCTGGAGCCTTCGTTCTCGCCAAAGCAAATCTCCTTGATCCGTTCATCAGTCTTGATCTGTTCCAATGGGAACCGACCTTCAAGAAAGATATGAGCAGTCTCGACTGCACGGCACAAAGGGGAACAGAACACTCGATCAAAGTGGATATCCGGCATGCCCTCTCGTGTCAGGACAGCCAATTTGCGGCCCGATTCGTTCAAGGGAATATCGGTTTGTCCCTGAAAACGCCCTAACTTGTTCCACGGCGTTTCTCCATGTCTCAACAGATATAACTTCATACTGACCAGTTACAAAGATTGGGAGTCAAACTTCTCGCGAACTTTTTCGAGTTGAATGCCACGAGAGCCCTTAATTAAGGTTGTACCACACAGGTTCTTGAGTGCAGAATCGTCACTACAAAGAGCTTCGACATCGGCATAACAACGGGAAGTATGGCGAGCCAAAACTGCGACCTGTTCAATTGGGAGTGACTTATAAGCAGATGTAAATTCTGCACCTACCAAAAGGATACTGTCGAAGGTATCTGGATGTTCGGACAAAAGTTCCAGAATATGCAAATGCTCACGCTGTGACTCCTCTCCCAACTCACGCATATCGCCCAAAATCAGGTTCTTGTGATTCGCCGTATTGGCTGAGAAACTGCCAATGGCAGCAGCCATACTCGTCGGATTGGCATTGTAGGCATCAAGGATCAGGTAATTATCATGACCGAGGTCAACCAGCTGCGAACGCATATTCTGCGGGATATACGCCTCAATAGCACGTTTTATATCTTCGTTGCAGACACCAAAATGATGACCGACAGCAGAAGCAGCATTTACATTGATGAGATTATAAACACCAATCAGATGGGTATGCACATCGAGATGCTGGTCGGCAATCTGCAAGTCCAATTCGAGGAATGGGGAACAAGCCGTCATGCGAGCCTGTACCTCGCCAGCGGAGCCATACGGGATCGTCTGCAACCCTGTAGTTTTGTGAACCAAATGCTCGTTGCCAGCATCGACAAATGCTGTACCCTTAGTGAGACTCAATGAATCGTAGAGCTTGGTCTTGGCTTCGATGACACCCTCGAAGCTACCAAAGCCAAGCAGATGTGCCTTGCCTACATTGGTGATAAGCCCAAAATCCGGACGAACAATCTCACACAAATCAGCAATATCCATCGGATGGTTCGCTCCCATCTCAATAATAGCAATCTGGTGTTCGGGACGAACCTTGAGCAAAGTGAGAGGCACTCCAATCTGGTTGTTCAAATTGCCAGCTGTGGCCAACACGTTGTACTTCTGCGACAAGACAGCATGGGTCAGTTCCTTGGTTGTTGTCTTACCATTGGTACCTGTAATACCTATCACAGGAATGCTCAATTGCTGACGATGGTATGCAGCCAACTGCTGGAGCGCAGTCAAAACATCAGGAACAAGAAAATAACGATCCTGCAGATCGGCAGGAATAACTTCCGGCTCATCGACCACAGCACAGACACACCCCTTCTGCAACACCTCAGCTGCATATTGGTTTCCGTCGAACCGTTCACCCTTAAGTGCAAAGAAAATGGAGCCTTCCGGACAGTTTCGGCTGTCGGTTGTGATGACTGGATGCTCCAGATATATTTTATAGAGTTTTTCGATCATTACTTTTTAGTTTTGAGTTTTCTGTTTTGGGTTTGCTGTTTGCTGTTTTGAGTTTTCAGTTGACAGATGAGCGTTAATCGTCAATCGACTATCGTTAATCGCTAATCGTTAATCGTCTATCGTCAAAAGAATCGTTTGACATAAACGAGATTGTGCGTCAACTCACCTTGAGCATTGAAAATGCCTTCCTCTGTAAACTTATCGTAATGCAGAGAGGCAGAACAATGCAGGATTCGACCCTGATCATCGCAAAGACCAACGTGGGTAATATGATCAGCCGACTCACCATGGTTGAAGAAGGCAAGATCGCCACAAGAACGAGTCTCGAAACTTACTCGATCACCTAAAAGTGCCTGCTGTGATGCATTGCGTGGCAATTGGATATTGATGAATCTGAACAACGTCTGGGTGAAACCAGAACAATCCAAACCGAACGAAGAACATCCTCCCCACAAGTACGGCACATTGACCAGAAGCTGAGCCTGTTGGAGCAGATACTTGGCACAAGCAGTACGCGACATACTGGTTGCATTGAGTGGATTCACATAGGTCATGTTCGGAACATCATAACGGATTCCCTGCATCATGAACGAAATGCCCATGTCATCGAGATTAAAGATACGGCTACCCCAAGGAAGGTGCATGCTCGATGATTGTCCGGCACCATTGCGAGATACGACATTATAGGGTTGACGCAAAAGCATGGCATTCTCCAACTGGAGTTTGTACTGCATGTAGTCGCGCTCGGTAATCGGAGTCGCAGTCTTGCGGTCAATCCAACCTTCGTAATCGTCACAATCACGGATAATCTTAAACCAACGTGGCTGTTCCTCGACAATACGGAACATATCACCAAACAAGAGTTGGTTGACCATTTCGGCCGACTCTGCGGCAGCTGCACGCATTGGGATATATGGCTGTAAACAAATAGCTGGTTGCATGATAAAAGAATGAATGATTAAAAATTAGAAAAAGTCTCATCAGAAATGAGAAGAAATCTCATCGACCGAGAGCTGGAAGGCAATCACATGACCATCGGGAGTATAAGTATGCTCTGGCAAATCATAGAGCGCATCGACAAGTTGAGACATCTCCTCTTCTGAGAGAATCTTACCAGGCGACAATGCTTCTGCACGGCTCAACTTGATGGCCAACTTCCGATCGAGCGAATCGCTGATACTCTTCGTCTCCTCGTGCACGACCTCTAATACCTGATGGATCAACCCCTGTAAGTCAATGCTCTTATCGAGAGTAGCTGGCTTGCCATTAACTGCAAAACTGCCACCTCCCAAATAATCGATTTCGAATCCCAAGTAACGCAATTGTGGCAAAATCTTCTCCAACAGAGGTGCATCGGACAAAGAAACTTCAATCTGCTCAGGAATAAGTTCGAGCTGGGAAACACCCTGTCGATTCTTGATTTGATGATAGTAGCGATCGAAGAGAACAGCCATATGGGCTTGATGCTGGTCAATAAGAACCAATCCCTTCTTGGTACTGGCTGCGATATATCGACCACCGACCTGCAGATACTTGCGGAAGGTACTCTTCTTCGATTCCATGGTTCCCATCTCGCTTTGTGCGACAGGACGGCCATCGCTCTCATAATCTGGAGTTGCGTCCAATATGGTCGAAAGACGACTGGGTAATGTTTCGGATGAATCTGTATCGGGAAAACTGTTGAGCTGGGAATCCAGTGTAACAGGTGCAACCGAAGTCTGTGGCTTTTCGCTGAAAAATCCGGAACTCCAACTGTTCACGGTCTTCTGATCTCGGAATGGATCATAACTCCGATTGAAATCAACCTTTGGTTCTGCAGCCAACTTACCAGGATCATAAGCCTCTATCTCTGGGGCATCTGCCTGATCGAAATCGATGGCTGGAACTGCATTGAATTTGCCCAAAGCCTGTGTGATGGTGGCCTTCAATATATGGCCACGAGCTGGCTCATTCTGGAATTTGATCTCGGTCTTGGTCGGATGCACATTGACATCGATCGTCGATGGATCGACCTGCATATAGATGAAATAGTTGGGTTGTGAGCCTTCGGGTATCAGATGCTGATAACTCTCCATGACTGCCTTGTGGAAACCCAGATGGCGCATGTAGCGATCGTTGACAAAGAAATACTGCATGGCACCCTTCTTGCGCGCACCTTCGGGCTGACAGATAAAACCTTCGACATTGAGCAAAGTATTATCGACTTCAAGGGGAATAAGCTGTTGTCCGAGACTCTTGCCAAAGATCTGCAGAATGCGCTGCTTATAGCTGCCCGAAGTGAGTTGGAACAATTGCTTATCGTCGCTGATCAAAGTGAACTCCACTTGAGGATTGGCCATAGCAACATGCTGTAGTTCGGTAATGATGTTCTTCAACTCGGTCTCGTTGCTCTTCAAGAAATTGCGTCGGGCTGGAACATTGTAGAAAAGGTTACGAACTTCCAGATTCGTACCTACAGGACAGACAACTGATTCCTGCGACAATACCTTGCTCCCGGCCATGCGAAGAAAGACTCCTGCTTCATCCTCGGCTCTTCGAGTCTTGAGATCAACCTCGGCAACAGCTACGATACTGGCCAGCGCCTCGCCACGAAAGCCCATGGTATGAAGTGCAAAGAGATCAGAGGCCTGCGTGATCTTGCTCGTTGCATGACGTTCGAAAGCCATGCGCGCATCAGTTGGCGACATTCCCTTTCCATTGTCGATGACTTGAGTAAGTTCCTTGCCCGAATCTCGCAAGATGACCTTGATCTGTGTCGCTCCGGCATCGATCGAGTTCTCCAGCAATTCCTTGATTACTGAAGCAGGGCGTTGCACAACCTCACCAGCGGCAATCTGATTGGCAACTGCATCGGGAAGCAAATGAATGATATCCATCTATTAAGCAAGATTTAAAGATAAAAAGTGATATCAAGACAAATATACTGACTTGAATAACCAATGGAAAAGGACAACCATGAGGATGAGCCAGACAATCATCTTGATTATACGTTTGGAACGATAATTCGGACCCTCTTCCTCCTCCTTTTCTCGGCGGCGACGCACATGCGTAGTACTCTCAAAAAACTTGCCACGAAGCAGTTCTTCCGCTTTCATTTCTTCGAGAGGCAGAAGTCCCTCTTCTCGCATAATCTGACGTTTGCGTTGTTCGAGATATTCCTTGCGCTCATTGCTGAACCTTGGCTTACGATCAAATCGCTTCGGTTTTGATGTGGTAAATATGCTCACAACTAATTATATTTTTAAGTTAATCGTTAAAAGTTACAAGTTGGGGACTTTACAACCCTAAATTTATAATATAATAACTCATAACTTTAACTTTTAACTTTTATTTTTTAATTTTTAACTTTTAATTTTTAGCTTTTAATTTTTAGATTTTAACTTCCCCATCCTACCAGCCATTCAATTCATTGTCATCAAAAATCTTGATGACCTCCTGCTGGTCTTCTGCCTTCATGCGAACATCACGGAAGACATCGAGTGGGGAGGTTGGACGAAGATAAGACATCCAGCGGAAACCTTCGAGATAAAGAATATCTTCGGTAACCAGATGTATCGGCGTTAAAGAACCAACCGGTTGAGGCCATACGCGAAGATGATCCATCTTCTGATTCTTAAACCAAATGCTCAGATAATTGCCAATCACCTGATTCAAGCCGATAAGATATTTGGTTTGTGTTTTCTTGTCGAGTTCCTCCGGATAGAAGATAATCTGAACATTGCCATTCATATCCATGCGATTGATCTGCGACGAATCAAAATAACAGATCAAACCTTTGCCCGAAATCTGGTCATAATGAATGGTATCGTGCATCTGCGTGAGGAAAGCATTGTCGTGCACCAAAGCTCGATCCAAGCCTCCACCCGGCAACATATAGGCAAAAATAGTATCGCCTGAAATTTGATAGTTCTCATTCCACATAACCGGATTGCCAATAAACTTGGCTAACGAGTCGGTATGATTGTAGTTGAGTGAATCGCAGACACCCTGCATGTCGCTGCGATAATAGCGGACATTGAAATGACAGGTCAAATAATGAACCGTATCGATTACCATAGTATCGGCCATGACCGAATCATTTAACTGATAAGTGGTCTTCCGATCACGAAAGGCTGTATAGGAACGGATCGTGTCGGAGTGCAGATAGAGCGTATCGCGTGTTGAAAACTCCATGGCCAAAGCATTGCGAGTAATGGTCATGACTTGTGGAGAATCAAGGTAATGACAATAGTCGCCCGAAATGCGCATATTCTGCAAGGTATCGTAAGCGACAAAATTGCCCCATGCCTCACCATAACCAGCCAAACCATCGTAGAACAATGTATCGGCGGTTGCTGAACGGCCACGGCTCACTGCCAACGAACGGTCGTAAAGCCACGATTGCTGTGACTTCGTATTGACTGTACCTAAATTGGTATAGAGAGTCGCTGTGTCGTTAACGATGCGCGATTGTCCGAGAATCCAGACATCGTCCGAAAGGAAACTATAATGAAGTGTATCGCTATAAAGCGTCATCTGCGGACGATAAGATGTGTTGTCTGGATTGGGATACTTCGGACGTTCAGAAGACTTCGAGAAATCGTAGTTACGCAAGATGACATCATTCTGGAATACAGCCAGGCGATTGCCTGTGTAATACCAACCATCGTCACTGACCAGATGATTGTCTGGATTGGCAATCCAACCACTGTTTGGATAATGAGCCTTGCCTTCCTGTCGATAATAAATCATGTATTCAGTCTCCAGACGGGTATCCTTGTGAAGCATGATGACATTATTATAAAGTTCGCCGATCAAAGCCTCACCATCGTACGACATCGAATCGCACCACATCTGCAGGGTATCACCTTCCCAAACATGCACATGACTGAATGCCTCGAACGAATTTTTACCCTGATAGAAATAGGCAGAATCGCACGACATCCAGATGCTGTCCTGACGGAAAAGGACCTCGCCACGCAATACCTGCCGTTCTTGATCGACCGCTTTGTCGAACGACATGGTGTTGGCATGCTCAAGATATACCTTGCGCACAGGCTTCTGTTGCTGCTGAGTCTGGGCACATAGCAGCAACGGAATACACATTAATATATATAATAAATAACGTTTCAATGTTTCAGGCTTCAAGTTGAAAAGTTTCAAGTTTCAGGTTTCTTGTAACTCTATTTTTTCACTTTTCCTCTTTCTCCACACCAAGAAATGATCAAAATTATTTCTTAGTGTTCTGTCCCCAACCTGGATACTGGAAATCATACTTATCCCAACCCGGCTTGATTTTACAATAGGTTTCCTTCTGTTTCTCGCGAATGAACTTATCGATAATCTTCTCCTCCAAGTGTTCTTGATAGAGATCCTTCAGTGTCTGATAATCCTCATAGTAGGTAGCCTTGTGACCTTCAACGCGCTTGCGTAGCTTGATGATTGCCACCTGATCACGCGAAGTACGAGGATCCTTCATGGTAAATGGCTGAGAAACTTCACCCTCTTTCATATTAGCCACCAAACGGGCAACCTCGCTTGGCAATTCGTCCATGAATTGAAGTGCAGAACCGGTACGCTGGCTGGTCATCAAACCGGAACTGTTGCGAGTATATTTGTCGCTGGAAAGGAATTTAGCAGCCTCTTCGAATGTAAACGCGGCAGAGTCAAGCTGCATGCGAACAGAATCCAACGCATTTCGGGCCTCGGTCAATTCCTTGCTCGAAACCTTAGGCGAAAGCAGGATGTGACGGAAATTGGCACGGTCGCCACGACGCTCGATCAACTGGATGATGTGATAGCCAAACTCAGTCTCGACAATCTTCGAAACTCGCTTTGGATCGGTCAACTGGAAGGCAACGGCCGAGAACTCAGGCACAAAAGCATTACGTCCCTTGAAACCCAATTCGCCACCCAATGGGGCACTTCCAGGATCTTCGCTATAGAGGATGGCAAGCGTAGAGAACTGGCTCTCACCACTCGTCACACGCTGTGTATAGTCGCGCAGACGGGCTTTAACACCATCGATGGTCTGCTGCGAAATTCGTGGCTGAAGTGCAATAATCTGAACTTCGACCTGTGTTGCAATAAAAGGAATACTGTCCTGAGGCAACTGCTCATAGAACATACGCACCTCGCTTGGAGTGACAGTAACATCTGATGTGAGATGCTGTCTTTCTTGCTGTACAATACTCTGATTCTTGATATTGGTACGATACTCCGAACGAATTTCCGAAAGAGACTTCTCAAAATACTCCTCAAGTTTCTCCTTCGAACCAATCTGCTGGATCATGTAGTTAATCTGCGCCTCAACCTGCATGTTAACCTGCTCGTCGGTCACTTCGATCGAGTCGATGATAGCCTGATTGATAAACAGCTTCTGGATAGCCATCTGCTCAGGAATAACGCCATAGGGGTCGCCATTGATCTTCTCGCCCTGATAAAGCATTCGCTTACGCTCCTGCTCCACTTCGCTGCGAAGGATGGCTTCGTCGCCTACAACCCAGATGACCTCATCGATTACATTGCTGGCCTCCTGAGCGAAAGAAACGCTTGCCAACAGGGTGGCCGCCAATGTCATTATCTTACTTTTCATTATTTTGATTTAATTATTGATTCTTAATAGTCCGGTGCGCAACGCTTCGTCACGCAGATCTTGTTGCAACTTGATACGGAAGTTCTCCTGTTTTTGTTGGATCATCATCTGATGAATCTCTTCGTGACAGAACTCATAAGGCTGAATTTCACCTGCCAGATGAAAATCGCTGATCAGGAAGAGATAAACATACTCTTTGTCCTTCTGCTGATAGACCTGACGACGAAGGAACAGTCCAGCATCATAGACCTTGACGGGCAAACGATCCGTCAAACGGCGCATATCTACCCATTGTTCGGTGAAACTGTCCCAATCGACAGCTCGCTGCTGGCAGAACTGCTCTAGTTCTTCGGCATGATCCATCTTGCCATTTTGGATGTCTTTGAGCCAGGATTTGATGTCATTGACCTTCGATGAGTTTGCGAGAACCTTGACATAGATGCCCTGAATGATTGGATAATCCAATTTTAACTGGCGCTTGCATTTCTCGTAGAATGCCATACATTCATCGATACTAACCTCTTCGCTATAGATGGCCAGACGTTCTGCTTGATACGTTCGGGCAATAAGGTCACGGCGATACTGGGCAGCCTGACGTTCCAGTTCGTCGAGATCAGGCACATTCTTGAGTCCTTGCTGATAGAGTAACTGTTCGTCAATCCAATCATTTACATGATTCTGCACAAACAAAACACTGTCAGGTCCGGTACAGGAGAGAGGCATCTGCAACAGCACATCGTGCACAGTCAACTTCTCCTCACCCACTTGTGCAAGGATCGGACTCTCCGTCTGCTGGCAAGAAACCAGCCACAGCGATGCCAGTATAATACAGATGTATCTCACGATTGACAATTTAATGATTAACGATTGACGTTCATCTATAAACTCAAAACTCCAAACTCAAAACTATAAACTATAAACTCAAAACTATAAACTAAGCCCCTTACTTCCTAATCTTATCCAGTTCCTTCTGATTTATGACAACCGGGAACTTAGCACGAAGCTGTTCACACCATTGCGTCTCAAGTTCGTTCTGATAGTCAGTAACAACAGCACTGCGCACATCCTCCATCTCCTCTGGGCCAGTTGCAAGCACCTTGCCATAGGTCATTTGGATCGGCATGTTGGCACGAGGCTCCTTAGCGGTAACATTCAGTTTGAGTTCCAAACGATCGACGGTATTGTTATCGCCTGGAGAATAGAGACCATTGACAATATGGAAACGTGGCTGCTTTGGGTTTGGAGTCAGAATGCTATCGGTCAAGATTCGGGCACGAACCTGATTGGCACACTCCTGAATATCGCTGCAGTTATCGTAAATAGCCTTGAGGGCAGTAACAAGCAACTCGTCGTCAGCACACTCGATGAAAGCCCCCTTGAAGTGTGGCTCCTTCCAGTCGTAGTTGGTACGGTGTGCGTCAAAATAATTACGCAAACCAACGGTATCGTTCGACGCTTTATCCCAAACCTCACCACCAGCTACATCGAAGAGCAGAATACCATCATGATACTCCTTGTAGAGCTGACGGAACTCCTCATATTTATTCTCAAGGTTGGCATCTTCGTATTTGTTGATTTCGGCACGTTTCCATGCATCGAGCGCATCAGCCTGCTTCACGTACGAATACTCCTCGCCGTAAGTAGCCTGACAGAAGTCATCGAATTGCTGGAGAGTATATTTCTTTTTACCAATAGTCATCAGGACCTTGCTGCGATTCTTGTTAGTAAGCATTTTCTCGTTCAACTTCAAGCCCTCTTCCTGCATCCACTTATCTTCGATGAGACGGAGATAATGAGCCTTGCGTGAAGGATCACGATCGACGATAGCCTCAAGTTCAGCAAGTGAAGCGCTGTCGGCAGGTGCCTCTTTGCGACGATCAAGCTGCTTCATGATATGCCAGCCGAAGTCGGTAGCAAAAGGCTTGGAATACTCTCCTGGCTGCAAGGCAAAAGCAACATCAAGCCATTCCTGTGGGAAGCGGGCACTGCTGTTGAGCCAAGGATAGGCACCACCATTGCGGGCAGTATAGGAATCTTCGCTTGCCTGCTCAGCAATCTTGGCGAAATCTGCACCACCCTGCAAGAGTGTATAGACAGAATCGATAAAAGGCTTGGTGCGCTGCATCTCAATCTGCTTAGGGGCATTGCGAGAGAACATCTTCATGATATGGGCAACGAGAACCTCGCCTGCAGATTCGCGCTTGTCGATGATATTCAAAAGGTGCAGACCGAACTGACTGCGACACTCAGCCAACTGACCTACTGAAGTATTGAAGGCTGCCTCCTCGAAAGGATAAACCATCTGCTGAACGCCGAAATAACCAAGATCACCACCATTCTGACGAGCCGAAGGATCCTGGCTCTTGACACGTGCCAGACTGTCGAACTTCGCACCGGCTGCAATCTCCAGTTTGATGCTGTCGAGCTTGGCCTGTGCTTCAGCTACCTGCTTGGGGGTAGCATTTTCGTCCAACGAAATTAGAATATGGGCAGCATGTACTTCATACTTTCGGTTATTGATAATATCCTGAACGGCATCCTTCTTCCAACTTTCGTTCTGAAGATAAGGTTCAGCCAACTGGGCACGATATCCAGCCAGCTCTTCGATATACTGTTGTGTTGTATCTATGCCACGGCTCGAAGCCTCCTGAACCTTCAGTTTGTAGTTGACGAAAAGCTCAACATACTCATCGAACGACTTCTGTTCAGCTACGTCTTGATCATTGTTTTTGTTGTAGAAATACTCAAATTCGGAACGTGTCACCTGCTGACCATTGATGGTCATAACTACCGGATCAACGTCTTTGGCTTGGATAGGCGAAACTGCAGACAAAGCGAGCAACGCCATTGGAATAAGATTCTTTTTCATATTTAAAAATGTCATTTACGTCTTTAAGAATAGCGCGCAAAGATACTCAATTTTATCTAATCCCACAAATTTATTAGCATTTTTTGGCTCAATTCTTGCTTTTTTCGCGTATTTTATTTACATTTGCACCCGTAAAAATAAAATATAGAAAAACTATGAACAGCTTTCACGACCTCGTGATCAACCGTCGCAGCTATCGAAAATACACCGATGAACTGCTTAATCCAGATCAAGTACGCCTCATTCTTGAGGCTGCGCTAATGTCTCCTGCAGGCAAGCGCAAGAACCCTTGGCATTTTGTTGTTGTCGAGGACCGCGAGACACTTGTTGCCCTTTCGAAAGTCAAGGATATGGGCGCTGCACCTCTTGCTTCGGCCGCTTTGGCCATCGTGGTTTGTGCCGATCCGGAAGAGAGTGATACTTGGGTTGAAGACTGTTCGATCGCTTCGCTCCAGATGATGTTGCAATGCGCCGATTTAGGATTGGGTTCAGTGTGGATCCAGATGCGTAACCGTGGTGACGAAAACGGCAACACAGCTACCTACAACATCCAACAGTTACTCCAGATTCCAGCCAACTACGAGGTTCTTTCGGCCATCAGCATCGGACATCCGAACGAAGACCGCAAACCTTACGACACAGACAAATTACAGTGGGAAAAGGTTCACATCGGAAAGTTCTGATAGGACCTAAATTACAGAATCATCGATAATTCGAAATCGCAATTTCTCGATTACCCGATGATTCGCCCCTCGAAAAATCAATAATACAAAACCTCATAACAACATTTATTAATTATATGGAAAAAAGCGCACTTCAAATCGCTCGTTCCGCCTACCAGCCTAAACTTCCAAAGGCTCTGCGCGGTGCTCTGAAGGCTGTGGAGGGAAATCCTACCCAGTCAGTTGCTGACCAGGAAGAGGTAAAGAAGCTCTTCCCTAACACCTACGGCATGCCATACCTCACATTCGAACCAACCGACGGTCAAATGCAGACCGCACAGATGAATGTGGGCGTTATCCTCTCAGGTGGCCAGGCTCCTGGCGGCCACAACGTCATCTCTGGTCTCTTCGACGGTATCAAGAAGCTCAACCCATCCAACAAACTCTATGGTTTCATCCTGGGCCCTGGTGGTTTGGTTGATCACAATTATATGGAACTCACCCCAGCCATCATCGACGAGTATCGTAACACTGGTGGTTTCGACATCATTGGTTCTGGCCGTACCAAGCTCGAGAAGAAGGAGCAGTTCGACAAGGGTCTTGAGATCCTCAAGGAGCTCAACATCAAGGCTCTCGTAATCATCGGTGGTGATGACTCTAACACCAATGCTTGCGTACTCGCTGAGTACTACAAGGCTATCAATGCTGGTGTTCAGGTTATTGGTTGTCCTAAGACTATCGACGGTGACCTCAAGAATGAGGCTATCGAGGCTTCATTTGGCTTCGATACTGCAACCAAGGTTTACTCTGAGGTTATCGGCAACATCATGCGCGACTGCAACTCTGCCAAGAAGTACTGGCACTTCATCAAGTTGATGGGCCGTTCTGCTTCTCACGTTACTCTTGAGTGTGCTCTTCAGACCCATCCTAACGTAACCCTCGTTGGTGAGGAGGTTGAGGCTAAGAACCAGACTCTCGATGACGTAGTAACCTACATTGCAGAGGTAGTTGCTGCTCGTGCCAACGAAGGCAAGAACTTCGGTGTCGTTCTCGTTCCTGAAGGACTTATTGAGTTCATCCCTGCTATCAAGAAGCTTATCTCAGAGCTCAACGATATGCTTGCAGCTAACCAGGCAGAGTTCGATACAATCGCCGATGACAAGAAGATCGACTATGTACTTGGCAAGCTCTCAGCTGAAAACGCTGCTATCTTCAACTCTCTCCCACTCTCTGTATCTCGTCAGCTCGCACTCGAGCGTGACCCACACGGCAATGTACAGGTTTCTTTGATCGAAACCGAGCAGTTGCTCGCTGAGATGGTCGGCAAGAAGCTTGCACAGTGGAAGAAGGAGGGCAAGTTCAACGGTAAGTTCTCTACCCAGCACCACTTCTTCGGCTATGAGGGCCGTTGTGCAGCTCCTTCTAATTGGGATGCTGACTACTGCTACTCTCTTGGCTTCAATGCATCTATGTTGATGGCCGCTGGCAAGACCGGCTACATGTCATCTATCAAGAACACTTTCCGCCCAGTTGATGAGTGGGTTGCTGGTGGTATTCCGATCACTGCTATGATGAACATGGAGAAGCGTTCGGGCGAGATGAAGCCAGTTATCCGCAAGGCTCTTGTTGAGCTCGATGGCAAACCATTCAACTTCTTCGCTTCTAAGCGTGCTGAATGGGCAAAGGAGACTTGCTTCGTTTATCCTGGTCCTATCCAGTACTGGGGTCCAACTGAGGTTTGTGATCGTCCAACCATCACCCTCTCTTTGGAGCACGCCGACAAGTAATTATCACTTTAACCCCTCCACTATTGTGGATGTTAGGGGTTTTAGATATAAGCAACAAGGTCACCCACATCGGGTGACCTTTATTATTTACTCACAAATTCATTGGGAATCTCTTCTCTCTTTCACATTAATCAAAAAGACGGGCATATCGCAAGTCTTGAGAATCAACTATTGATACGCCCGTATGGGAAATAAGTGGCAATACGCCGAGATTATTTCTTGTCCAGTTGCTCGTACTTTGAGTGCTGGGATTTATATTCAGGAACAATCTCCTTCATCTTGGCAACAATCTTCATGTCATCGTAGGTGAATGAGAGCTTGTGCAGTTCATCCTCGTTGGCAGCAGCCTGATCATAAGGATACTCACGGACAGCAGCAACCTTAATCTTCGGATGAATGGTCGGCTTGGTCTGTTCCTCGTCGTTAAGCACCTCCTCATAAAGTTTCTCGCCATCGCGAAGACCGGTAAACTTGATTTCGACGCCCTTGGCACCCGAAAGATCAATCATGCGCTGTGCCAGATCGGCGATGCGAACAGGCTTACCCATATCGAATACAAAGATCTCTCCACCATGACCCATAGTTCCTGCTTCAAGCACCAACTGACACGCCTCAGGAATGAGCATGAAGAAACGGATGATGTCTGGATGAGTAACTGTAACAGGTCCTCCCTTCTTGATCTGCTCTTTGAAAATTGGGATGACCGATCCGTTAGAGCCAAGCACATTGCCAAAACGTGTGGTGATGAACTGAGTGACAGCCGGAGTACCATCGAACTGCTTGATCTTGTCGCCATTAAGAATCTCATGATTGAGAGACTGGCAATAGATCTCGCAGATGCGCTTGGAACAACCCATCACGTTGGTCGGATTTACTGCCTTATCGGTCGAAATCATGACGAACTTTTGAGTGCCATACTTGACAGCCAAGTCGGCAATCACGCGAGTACCGTAAGTATTATTCTGAATAGCGATGGCCGGGTTATCCTCCATCATAGGAACGTGCTTGTAGGCAGCTGCATGGAATACATACTCCGGACGATGCTGGACAAACAACTCCTCCATGTGGGTTGGATTACTGATGGACGAAACGATAGTCCAACACTTCATGTTCGGATAGTTACGAGCCATGTAGAGACGAACATCGTGCATCGGGGTCTCTGCCTGATCTACAAGTATCAATTCTGATGGATTGAACTTGGCTACCTGACGAACCATCTCGCTACCAATAGAACCGGCAGCACCAGTGATGAGGATACGCTTGTCTTGAAGCATCTCTCCAATCTTCTGCAAATCAACCTTGATTTGGTCTCGAGGCAGAAGATCCTCAATCTCAACATCACGCAACTGCGTATGATTAAGTCTGCTCTTACCGTCCCATTTCTCGACAGCCGGCATCATCATGATGCGGACACCATTGTGAATAAGACTCTGAACCAGCTTCTCATTATTACGGAACTCTGCACTACAGAGTGGAGACACAAAAAGAATACGAGCATGCTGCTCCTCCATGGCCTCCCAAAGATGCTCATCGTTACGATATATCTTTGTTCCCACCAAATAACGGCCTACTTCATTCTCGTCGTCGGTCACAAAACCACGAACCAAATAACGAAGTGGATGCTCATTGCGCATTGACTTAGCCAACGAAATACCACCATCACGTACACCATAGATGAACACTCGACGGGCTGAGTCGCTCTTGGCTCCAGTATCGAACAGATACTTGACTACGATACGGACCATCCACATGGAAACCATCGCAAAAATGACAGCTATACACAATTCATCAACCTCCATCACCCACATAAACTTGAGTTCTAGAAGATGTCCGATTGCCATCAAAACACCGGAAAGCAAACCACCCACAAGCAGTGCGCAGGCGACACGCATCAAGTCAACGAAACTTGAATAACGAATGATGCCTGAATAGGTATGGAAAATTCTCATACCAATAAGGAACATTGGCCAGGTCAAAACTATAGCCGTGACGAGTTGCCAAAAGTGACTGGCGAAATTACCACCACCACATTTTAAGTAGTTTGCAACAAAGTAAGATCCGGAAAGCACAGCAAGATCCAACGCGAGGATGCACCAATAAGGAAGTGCACTCTTGGAAAAGTACCATGATGTGAATTTACCGATCCAATTCATATTCATATAACGTAGTATTATAACTTAAATTTCCAAAAATAATCGATTGTATTTTTACAATATATTTCTGCGTGCAAATATAAACACTTTTTATGATTTTACACACTTTTTTATATTCTTTTTTAAATATCAGGGCAAGAAATACCTTTTTAAGCCAATTTAGATAGCAAATATATCAAAAAAAGATGCTTCAACTGGTTTGAAGCATCTTTTCTAGTAGTTAAATAGAACATACAATGTACCCCAAAGGACACGGATTGATTACTTTTCGTAACCCTTAGGATTGTTCTTTTGGAAATTCCATGAGTCGCGACACATCTCTTCGATACCGAAGCGAGCCTCCCAACCCAATTCTGCCTTAGCCTTAGCTGGATTGCAATAGCAAGTGGCGATATCGCCTGGACGACGTGGCTTGATTACGTAAGGAACTTTGAGACCATTGGCCTTTTCGAAAGCCTTAACAACATCAAGAACCGAATAACCATGACCAGTTCCCAAGTTGTAGATAGCAAGGCCCTTCTTCTCTTGAATAGCCTTCAAAGCACAGACATGTCCGTTGGCCAAATCTACAACGTGGATATAGTCGCGTACACCTGTTCCATCAGGAGTATCATAATCATCGCCGAACACACCGAGTTCCTTGCGAATACCAATAGCGGTCTGGGTGATGTATGGCATCAAGTTGTTCGGAATACCATTCGGGTTCTCACCGATCAAACCAGACTCGTGAGCACCGATTGGATTGAAGTAGCGGAGAAGCACCACATTCCACTCTGGGTCTGCCTTCTGGACATCCATCAGCACCTGCTCCAACATAGACTTGGTCCAACCGTAAGGATTGGTACACTGCCCCTTTGGACACTCTTCGGTAATAGGAATGATGGCAGGATCGCCATAAACAGTAGCAGACGAAGAGAAAATGATGTTTTTGCAACCATGCTGACGCATAACGTCAACCAGAACAAACACACCGTTCATGTTGTTTTCGTAATACTCCAGTGGCTTGGCTACGCTCTCTCCTACAGCCTTGAGTCCAGCAAAATTGATAACGGCATCAATCTGATAGTCGGTAAAGAGCTTGTCCATGGCCTGACGGTCGCGGACATCAGCCTCTACAAATGGAACTGCCTTGCCGATAATCTGCTCAACACGACGCAAAGCCTCTGGCTGTGAGTTATAGAAATTATCTACTACGACTACCGAGTGGCCAGCCTTGTCCAATTCAATGATGGTGTGGCTTCCAATATAGCCTGCACCACCAGTAAGCAAGATATTCATAATCCTTTATTTTTTTATTCTACAGTTACTGATTTTGCCAGATTTCGAGGCTGATCGACATTCAGACCACGGGCAACAGCCACATGATATGAAAGGATCTGCAATGGAATAACGGAAATGAGTGGAGCCAGACAAGACAAGGTCTGTGGCACCTCAATATAATCCTTGACCATACTCTTCACCTGCTCATCGCCCTCGTGAATGATGGCCAGAATACTTCCATGACGGGAAATAACCTCCTGCAGGTTACTGATTACCTTCTGATAACGACGATGGTGGTTGGTCAAGAAGACTACCGGCATATTCTCGTCGATCAACGCAATCGGGCCATGCTTCATCTCGGCAGCAGGATAACCCTCGGCATGAATATACGAAATCTCCTTCAACTTCAAGGCGCCCTCCAATGCTACAGGATAATTATAGCCACGTCCAAGATAGAGGAAGTTACGGCTTTCGGTGTATTGCTGGGCAATCTCCTTGATCTTATCATTCTGCTTCAACAAGAGTTCGATCTTGTCTGGAATACGAGTCAATTCGGCCAATACCTCCTGATACTCAGACTGCTCGACGGTACCCTTGTACATACCCAAAGCAAGAGCAAAGAGCGTAAGCACTGTTACCTGACCGGTGAAGGCCTTGGTTGATGCTACACCAATCTCAGGACCGACATGAATATAAGTACCGGCATCTGTGTTTCGAGCAATGCTTGAACCTACAGCATTCACAATACCATAGACGAATGCACCCTGCTCCTTTGCCAACTGGATGGCGGCCAGAGTATCGGCTGTCTCACCCGACTGACTGATAGCCATTACCACATCGTCTGGACTGATGACAGGATCCGAATAACGGAATTCCGACGCATAGGCCACTTCGACTGGAACTGCACAGAAATGCTCGATCAACTGCTTCCCGATCAGGGCAGCATGCCATGATGTACCACAGCTGACGATCACGATACGACGGGCACGAAGCAGTTCACGACGATGATCCTTGACGGCAGAAAGAACGACATCGAGTGACGAAGGCTGGGCCTGTCCTGTAGCCGACGAATATACATTATTAATAATACGTCCGCGCATACAGTCACGCAGAACCTGTGGCTGATCGAAAATCTCCTTCAACATGAAGTGTGGGAAACCTCCCTTGTCCAACATCGAAAGATCAACATCCACCTCCTTTACCTCAGCAGCTGCATCCTGACCCTGCAAGTTCATGACATGGAGCTCTTTGTTACGCTCGATGACAGCCACCTCGTCGTCGTTCAAATAGACAATCTGCTTGGTGTATTCGGCAATAGGACTTGCATCCGAAGCCAAGAAGAATTCCTTGTTATCCTCGCCAATACCAATAGCCAAAGGAGATGCCTTGCGAGCAGCAACTAACTGAGTAGGACTCTGACGATCGATAACGGCAATCGCATAAGCGCCAATTGCCAACTTCAGTGCCTGACGTACAGCCTCTGCCAAAGAACACTTGCGCAAGTTTTGCTGGAAATCAATCAACTGAACAAGCACTTCAGTATCAGTCTGGCTCTGGAAAACATAACCACGCTTCTCCAACTGAGAACGGAGTGTCGCATAGTTTTCGATAATGCCATTGTGTACAAGAGTGATGTTGCCACTCATAGAGATATGTGGGTGAGCATTGGTAGCACTAGGTGCACCATGCGTTGCCCAACGCGTATGGGCAATGCCCAATGAACCAGAAACATCCTTGCCACTGGCTTCATTCTCCAAATCAGCCACTTTACCTTTGGCCTTATAAATTTCGAGTTTATCGCTATCGGAGATAAGTGCACAACCAGCACTATCATATCCACGGTACTCCAAACGATGGAGTCCCTTAATCAAGATTGGGTAGGCTTCACGAAAGCCAATATATCCAACAATTCCGCACATATTTTGTTGTTTATCGTTTTTTACGTAGTAGTTACTTCAATTTCGAAAGGAAGCTGTCTAAAACTTCCTGATCAACATCTCCGAGATCAAATTCCTTCTGGGCATCGATACGGATATATTCAAGCCACTCATCGAGGCAGTCCGGATTCAGCTGCTGAGGAGCATCATACTGAGAGTGAATCTGCTGAAGAGCCTCCTGGACAGCCGAAAGACTTGAGAGACTGCCGCTCTTCACATCTTCTACCAATTGTTTCTCGAGGTGTAATGGCAACAGCATACCACCCAAATCACTCCATTCTTCGGTCTCTTCTGGATTTCCAGCCAGACGCAATGCCAAATCATAAATCTTGATACCCGTCAGGAGTGCATGACGCTTGATCTTACAGCCATGATAACGGTAGTGATCTGTTTCAGGATGACTCTCGAGCAACGCCTCAAGGTCAGCCTTGCCCCGACGGATTGCCTGAACGGTAAAGGGAGAGAGCCACTGATGACTGATGAGCGAAACTCGGTCATCGGCAGGACGTTTGTCGCGCTTTGGCCATTTATTGACATCTCGATATAGGCCTGCTGTCAGGAAACCACGTGCTGGAATCAGAATCGTATCGTCGCCCGAAGCAATCAGATAGCTGAACGGCATATTGCACGTATCCGGATGACTTTGGATCTTGCCCATGCACATCGTAAATGGACCGGTCTGCGCAGGCAAAAGCAAGTGGGCACCTGAAGCTGTCTTGCTACCGCGCTGGAGTGTTCCATAATGGAGTGGTCCCATCTTGTACGCATGGTTCGAATAATTGGTAGCAGAACCAGCATTGTAGAACGACAACTCCACTCCTATCAGCAACGAACCTTTGTGATGACTGGCAGTAAATGGTCCGCAGAAAGCGGCACAAGCCTCGCCATTGGCCACAAATGTATTGGCAAAGAACAAAGAATGTTCGGCCATAAAGCCATTGGTCACAGTCGAAGTCTCGGCCACGCAACATCCTTCAAGGATAACATTTTCGCCGATGTAGCAATGATTGCCGATCTGACAGTTAACCAGTTTGCCGGCACCTGAAATACAAGTATGATGTCCGATATAAGTCATTCCAGACAGACCTGCCATCTGCTGGCGTACAAGACGACGGAAAGATTCGGTAAATTGGACATCCTTTTCGTATCGGATCTGCAATGAAGCCATTTGAGAAGAAAGTCCTGGAAAAAGAACCACATTGCCATCGCCAGCTTCGTTGAGCACAGGGATGACATGATCTTCGTCCTCTTTGACCGAACATGCTATAAGGGTAGTATCTTCGATCAAGCTATCGTCACCGACACAAACATTATAGAGAGTCACATTGCAAAGTCCACAAGGTTTTTCGAAACCTTCAACAACCTCAATCCTGCCTGTGTTACCACCCAGACGAATGTTTCCGTAGAAATGTACTTTATGAATACGATTGGCATCAAAATTCTCTGACACCTGAATCCGGTTCCAATCTTCGGCCACACAGTCGTTGGATAGCAGAACCTCAATCTCCTGATTAGTCAATGAGCGCATCATAAGCGTGGTTGAATATCATTTTATATTTAAATTATTCGGTGCAAATATAATTATAATAAGTAATATGACAAAAATAATTGTAAAAAAAACATCAAATGACCTGCTTTTTTCTCAAAATTTGTACAAATAGCCATACCAACACGATACCTAACGTGTTTGCACCCATATCCCACCAGTCGCCGGAACGACAGGTTGTAGCATAAGCCTGGAGCAATTCTATCAACCCGCTCATGAGCAAAGGCAACAAAAATGCACCAATGAAACAATGATTCCAATTGAGCGGACGACGTCTCTTCTGACGAAGTCTTTCGCCCCAAATCACGAGGCAAAGGAATCCATACATACCCGAGTGAACAAACTTATCAAACCCCGGAACACCACTGACCGCCACCTCTGGCACAGGAATCAGACAGATGACAAAAATAACCAGGATCACAGCCCAGGAAAAGGGATATTTGGTGAGATATTGCATAGTTTTATCATTTTTACGGAGCAAAGATAAACAAATTTCGTTCTTTTGACAAATTATCGTCCGAAAAAAGAGCGAATGATGAATAAAATCGCTATCTTTGCACGCGCAGAATTGCATTTTCCTCACTAAGGGTTGTGAGGTTGATTGTTTAATTTTAATTGTAAAAACGTAGAATGAAAAAGTGGCATATTGAAGACTCTGCGGAGCTCTACAATATTCATGGTTGGGGTGTAAATTACTTCGACATCAACGAGAAAGGACACGTCGTTGTAACCCCTAAAAAAGATGGTGTGCAGGTGGACCTGCGCGAAGTGGTTGACGAACTGGCATTGAGAGATATCTCGGCGCCGGTCCTTTTGCGTTTCCCGGATATCCTCGACAACCGCATCGAGCGTATGAGTCAGTGCTTCAAGAAGGCATCAGAGGAGTACGGATTCAAGGGTGAATGCTTCACGGTCTATCCGATCAAGGTGAACCAGATGGAGCCTGTCGTCAGCGAGATGGTCAGCCATGGCAAAAAATTCAACCTCGGTCTGGAAGCCGGTTCGAAGCCAGAACTGCATGCAGTCATTGCTGCATGTGCCGACTACGATACCATCATCATCTGTAATGGCTACAAGGACGACAGTTACATCGAATTAGCCCTCCTCGCTCAAAAGATGGGCAAACGGATTTATATCGTTGCCGAAAAGCTGAATGAGCTGGAAATCATCAACAAGATCGCCAAGCGTTTGAACGTGCGTCCGAACATCGGCATGCGCATCAAACTTGCCTCCAGTGGTTCCGGAAAGTGGGAAGAATCGGGTGGCGATGCATCGAAGTTCGGCCTGACATCGTCGGAATTGAAGTCGGAGGCCAAGCGGTCTTAGGAAGACAACTGCTGGTAACAACTCCCTGGCTCACAGAACGACATGGCTACGATCCGACTTGAACCAAACTTGCCTCCAGTGGTTCAGGAAAGTGGGAAGAATCGGGTGGCGATGCATCGAAGTTCGGCCTGACATCGTCGGAATTG
>JAZRXX010000066.1:0-46575 GCA_045600485.1 Bacteroidales bacterium | reverse complement strand
GGATTTCTTTGGGAATCTGTTATTTTCCTCAAAAATTTAATCAAGATTTCAAAGAACATGAGCCGATGGCAGATCTTCTGCCATCTAGGCTTGATATTATCTACACCCTACTGTGTGGGGTGTGGGAAACTTTAGTTAATTATAATAGTAGAATATCTCTTTCTACTAGTTGGTCTTCTCTTTTTTTGTGATCCGTTCAATACTAGTTATGGAAATGGATATTATGTTAGTTCAGATACAGATTATGGTCAAGACGACCTGATTTATGATTGTTTGGATAACGATAGTGGAAATAGAATGATTTGTTTTCATGATACATTGGGTAATAATGACACCTTGTTTATTCCTAATAATAGAACTAGCGAGGGTGTCCTTAGTTGTCATGTTTCCCCTATAGATTCAGATGACAAATACATTATTCTGCAACGAAAGCCAAGAAGTGAGTTTGATTCTTTATTCCTCAATGCATTGAACTCTGATTCGTTAGCATATATTGGTCTTGTTCCAGATTACGATTATTCGTTTAGATACTTATATAATAATACCCAGTTTTGGATAGTCGATAAACAATCAAATGACATATATGGGCCACTAACCAAAAGTCAATACGAAGTGTATCGAAAAAAACTTAATATTTCTGATTGGTTACGATTCCCTTATGAGGATGAATGGCTGAAAGTAAAGCAATTTTTGTTTGTTTTCAAAATCATTATAGTTTTTCTTTCTCCTCTTTTTGTTTTCGTTGTATTTCTAATAATTTACAAAAAAGTAAACAATAATCAAGGATAATAATAACATAACATGTAAAAGTTATTCTAAGAAAGATTGGAAATTCTGCTCATTCAACAGTGAAACCTGGAGACCATTTGCTGAATCCTAAGAAAAAACTTCGTTTCTCCACAATAGAAGATTTCAAGAAGAATATGTATGGGTTATAATATCCCGGCTACTCTATGGTCTTTCTTGAAAAGATATTCCAAGAACTCAACCAAAGTCCGAAGGCCGTGATAGCTGCATTGTAGAGCAAGAGTTCGAATCCGATTTGGTAGCCACCAAACCAAGCTTCGCTGTTCTGTGCCAATATCCAGCAGAGTAGAGGTGAGATTACACAAATATAAGGGATCCAGCTGTCACGGCTGGATCTTTTGGTATATAGACCAAAGAGGTACAGACCAAGAAGTGGTCCGTAGGTATAGCTGGCAATCACGTAAACGGCGTTGATGACCGAACCAGAACCAATCAGTCGGAACAGCCAGATCAGTATGCCCATCACGATACAGTTTACGATATGTACGCGCATGCGAGTTGAACGGAGCGAAGATTCGTTCTGCTTCTTGTCGGCTTGAAGCATATCGATGGTGATGGATGTAGTCAAGGCAGTAACTGCCGATCCTGCGCTTGAGAAGGCTGCCGCAATCAGTCCTAGCACAAACAAGATGCCTACAGCCATGGGCAGATAACCACCCGTGGCAATGGTCGGGAAGAGTTCGTCCGGTTTGCCTACAGAGATGCCTAACTGATCGGCAAACTGATAGAGCAAAATTCCCAATGCCAGAAAGAGCAGATTGACGGGCAAGAAACCGAATCCGTAGCTGATGACATTCTTCTGTGCATCGTGCAGTGTCTTGCATGACAGGTTCTTCTGCATCATGTCCTGATCCAGACCTGTCATGGCGATGGTGGTGAACATACCAGCCAGGAATTGCTTCCAGAAGTAGCGTTTGTCGAGTGCGTCGTCGAAGAACCAGGTTTGGCTCATTTCGCTCGATGCAATGGTATTCCAAAGACCAGAAGCGTCGAGGTTCATGGCCTGACAGACATAATAGATGCACAGCACTACGGCAGCAATGAGCGAGAGAGTCTGCAGCATGTCTGTCCAAACCAGAGTCTTCACGCCCCCCTTGAAAGTGTATAGCCAGACCACAATCATGGTGACTGCAACATTTAGGACAAACGGTATGCCCAGTTCGTCGAAGAGAACCAGTTGCAGGACCAATGCGGTCAGGTACATTCGTACACCGCATCCGAGAAACTTGCTCAACAAAAAGAACAAGGCTCCAGTGCGATAGGCACGAGGGCCGAAGCGTTGATCAAGGTATCCGTAAATGCTGTTCAGATTCAGCTGATAGTACAAAGGCAACAATACATAGGCAATAGCAAAATAGCCAGCCACAAAGCCAAACACCATCTGAATGTAGCTGAATTGGGTGCCAGCCACCATGCCTGGTACAGAAATAAAGGTTACACCAGAGATACTGGTGCCGATCATGGCGATGGCAACAACCCACCATGTAGATTTCCTTCCCCCGGTGAAGAAAGATTGGTTGTCGTTCTTGTCTTTGTTGCGATTGGTTAGCCAACTGACTACGAAGATTGCAGCAAAATATATGGCAATAATGCAAAGAACTATTTGTCCAGACATGTGTATGTTTTCTTTCCTTTGATGTAATAATGATATAATATGCTCAACGATTGATTGGGTGCATACCCCCAGTTAGGGTTAAGGTTATCGTTAGGGTTATAATACTCCTTCTCCATAGCGGAAAATTCCCGGTGTGCTGTCCAGATCGCTTTGGCATGGCCGAATTGAAAGTGTGCGATGAAATTGAGTGCGGCAACTCCGTCCAATAATTTGCGACGGAAAATCAACTTGTCGCGTTGTTCGATTGGCAGATTCTTGTAGAGCATCAAGAGCGAATTGCGGAAGTTGAGTTTCGTCTTGCGAGGATTCTCCGGTCCCAGCGATGCTCCCCCCAGATGATAGACTTCGCTCGATGGAATACACATCAGTCTGCCTCCCATACGGCGCAGACGCCAGCACAGGTCAATCTCCTCCATGTGTGCAAAGAAGTGTTTGTCCAGTCCTCCTGCCTCCAGATAAGCATTGCGACGTACCATGAGGCATGCCCCTGTGGCCCAATCGATCTCACAAGGCGTATCATATTGTCCAAGATCCTCTTCAACGGTTTGGAAGATTCGTCCACGACAATACGGGTAACCAAAGCAATCCAGGAATCCACCTGCTCCTCCGGCATATTCGAACATCTTGCGGTCTCGGTCGCTCTTCAGTTTCGGTTGAATGGCCAATACCTCGTCGTGGCGGTCCATGTATTCCACCAACGGCTCCAGCCAATGTGGCGAACAGGCCACATCGTCGTTCAAAAGCAGAACGTAGGGATGCTCTACTTGAGCAATGGCTTGGTTGTAGCCTTCGGCAAAACCAAAGTTCTGTGGCAAGGCAATGACGCGAACTTGTGGATACTCTTCGGCCAGTACCTTGAGCGAATCATCGGTCGAACCATTGTCGGCCACAATCACTTCGCCAATTTCAGGATTGGTATGCTCGATGACCGACGGCAGATACTTGCGGAGCAGGTTGTGCTCCACTCCGTTCCAATTCAATATGATGACAGCAACTTTAGTCATGGAGTCAAACTATTTCGTCTAAATTCTGAGACACAAATGGCTGTGGCGATGCCTACGTTTAGGGATTCGCTGGTCAGGGCGTTGGCAGGGTAAGGTGGGATGAACAGCTTGTGAGATACCGTTTGCCGCACAGCGTCCGAAATGCCACGCCCTTCATTGCCCATCACAATGATGCCGTTGGTTGTAAGTTTGGATTGGTAGATGTTTTGACCCTCGAGGAATGTACCATAAACCGGGACCTCGGCATGGCGCATTTGATTCAGAAAGGCTGGAAGGTCGGTATAAATCACCTTGACGCGAGCAATTGCACCCATCGTAGCCTGAACGACCTTGGGGGCAAAACAATCGGCAGTATTGGCAGAGCATACAATGGTACGGATGCCAAACCAGTCACACAAGCGGATTATGGTTCCCAGATTGCCCGGATCCTGTACCTCGTCGAGGGCAACAACAAGTTCTTGTCCCAATCGGACAATATCATTCTCCGTAAGTTTGTAGTCAGGCAGACGGAATGTGGCCAGAACTTCCTGCGGTGACTGCATCAGGCTCAATCTTTCCATTTCCTGAGGAGTAATGTTGTAGCATTCTTCGGCCATGGATTCTGCTTCTGGATGGGTATTCCACCAATCTGGGGTAGCAATAAGCCGGTGGCATTTCATGGCTTGCAGGTTGTCCTGAACCAGTTTGTTGCCTTCGGCTACGAATTCGCCCTCCTGACGACGGAATTTTCGCATCTCCAAGCTACGTATCTGTTTGATCAGATTCTTCGAAATTGTCTGCATTTTCTCATTTTTAATTGCGCAAATTTAGGCAGAATTGTGGGAATAAACAAGAAAAAGCAGATGAAAAGGACGATTTTTGGCTAAAAATGACACACGTTTCACAAAAAATACCTATTTTTGCCGAAATACTTTAGAATCTTAACTTATGATTATTGGCATAGCAGGCGGAACTGGTTCAGGAAAAACCACCGTCGTCCGTAAGATTATTGAGAGCCTTCCCGAAGGCAGTGTTACCGTTGTATCACAGGATTCCTATTATAAAGATAGCAGTCATTTGCCATGGGATGAGCGTCGTGCGCAGAATTTCGACGAACCCAAAGCCTTCGATTGGATGCTCCTTTACGAGCATTTGAACATGTTGCGTGAGGGTAAGGAGGTCGATGAGCCAGTCTATGACTACACAACCTGCAGCCGTCAGAAGGAGACCAAGCATATCGTTCCTCGTCGCGTGATTATCCTTGAAGGAATTATGGCGTTGGTCGATCCTTCGATTCGTGCAATTCTGGACATGAAGGTCTTTGTCGATGCCGATAGTGATGAACGACTGATTCGCGTCTTGCGCCGAGATGTAGTGGAACGAGGACGTACAGTCGAGGATCTTGTCGATCGTTACCAGCGCATCATCAAGCCGATGCACAATCTGCATATCGAGCCCACCAAGCAGTATGCGGATATCATTGTACCGCAAGGTGGCAGCAATAGTGTTGCTATTGATTTGCTGAAACAATATATCAAAAACTGTTAAGGGGGAGTTCTAACTAAAATATAAGGTGGAAAGTGATTCTTTGTTCTATTGACCATTAATTGATTTCGTCTAACTTTTTCATTTTCCCCTTTCCCTTTTCATTCAACATGAGGACCCGTTATCTCTTCGCTGCAATTATGGGCGGTGCATTGGGAATGGCCATTGCTGCCTGGATTACCTACTCGTACTTCGAGGAGGAAGAGGTTCCGTCGTGCCGAATGTGGAGTGAAATACAGGCAAGCGATACATTGCGCGTTGTGACCGTACCGTCGTCGGTTAGTATGTTCTATAACAAAGAGAACTGGCGAGGTTATGAATTCGACATATTGCAGCAGGTTGTGTCCGATCTGAATTTGAACTACAAGATTCTTGTGGCTCCTTCAGAACAGGCGATGCTCGACAGTGTCTATTCTGGTGTGGCCGACGTCGGCGTTTGGCCTACATTTTTGAGTGTAGCACAAGCCAGAGGTGGTTTGCGCCTGTGTGGCTATATCTACGACTTGGGTTTGGTCCCCTTGGCTCGCAAAGAGGTTGACTTCGCCTCCGAAGAGGAGGGAAAATATCGGTTGGGCATCACCGAAAAGAGCCGACCAGCCTTGGTCTGGTCCGATGATATGGTGCAGGCAAACAATCATTTCTTGCCCTATTCCGTCGAGTTCTTGCCCGACACGGTCATGCCTGAGGCTTTGGCCGAGCGGGTTGTGAATGGTGAATTTGATCTGGCGTTTGTCCCCACCAATCTGGCGCAGCTGCTTCGTACCTATTATCCGGAACTGAAATCCGGCCGGCAGATTATTGACAGCGAAGATTCGGTGGCTTGGGTAGTTTCGTCTATTTCCGATACATTGGCCGCCAAGATTGACTCTGTGTGCCACTATGATCGCAATGTACCTCATTATCCGACATTGGCCAAGCGATACTATGAGCAGAGCCTTGGCCGACAGGTCAAGATCCGTTATCTGTTGGGCAATGGACGTCTTTCGGTCTATGATCAGTTGTTCCGTAACTACTCCAAGCGATTAGGGTGGGATTGGCGCATGTTGGCTGCCGTTTCGTTTGTCGAATCACGATTCGATCCGCACGAAATTTCTTCGAAGGGAGCACGAGGCTTGATGCAGCTGATGCCATCGACTGCGATGCGTTTTGGTTGTCCAACGGCATTGATTACAGACCCGGAGGCCAATGTCAGGGCAGGAGCCAGTCTTATAGAGAGTCTGGAGAATAGTCTTCGCAGTCGTCTTTCCCGTACCATCGAACCGGGTATCGAGGGCTATTCTCAGGCGAGCGAAGATACCAAAAACCAGATTGAACAGGATCTGGTCCGTTTTACGCTTGCAAGCTACAATGCCGGTCTTGGTCATATTTTCGATGCCATCGCTTTGGCCGATACCTTAGGCTACGATCCCGCAGACTGGGACGATATCGAACAGTGTTTGAATCTGAAAACCGAAGAGGCATATTATACCATGCCATGCGTCAATCATGGCCGATTTAATCCTCGGGTTACCTTAGGCTATGTCAACGAAGTCCTGGAGACTTACGAAGACTTCTGCCGCATTTGCCCCTAATGTTTAGAGGACAAGATGATAATTGTAATGAAAAGTAAAGCTAAGAAGATACTGAAAGTTGTGCTGCCGTTGATGCTGGGCCTGCTTATGGCTTGGAGTTTGACGCGCAAAGTTGATTGGGATGTTGTTCTGCAGGAGTTGGACAAAGGTATTGCCTGGGGCTGGGTAGGCGTGAGTATCGTGTTTGCTCTTTTGAGCCACGTCATTCGTGCTCTGCGTTGGCGCATTCAGTTGCGTACTCTGGGCATCAATCCTTCGGCCCACGATATGTGCATATCTGTCTTTGGCAATTATGGCCTGAATCTGGCCTTGCCCCGTGTAGGCGAAGTATGGCGATGCAGCTATATCTCCCGAAACTATCAGGTTCCTTTCAGTACAACTGTCGGTACCATGGTCAGCGAGCGTTTGGTCGATATGCTGGTAGCTGGTGCGATGACGTTGACCGCTTTCGTTCACGAACGGGAGTATTTTGCTTCCTTCATGGCTGGCAGTAATGTCGGACAGAAGATTCTTGACCTCTTGCAATCTCCCTATTTGTGGGTGCTGGGTATCAGTGCGGTGGTGCTCGTGCTTGTGTCGATGCGCTTCTTCCGTCATACAAAGAGTTATTCGTTTGTTGTCGGTTTTCTCTCTAATATGTGGGTCGGCATCAAGGGTTTGAAGGATGTGCCACATCTCTGGGGATATCTCCTTTGGAGTTTTGCTCTTTGGTTCTGTTACTATGTGAATAGCTATACGTGCTGTTATTTCTTTGGTTTTACGGAGCATCTGGATGGTTGGGCAGGATTGGCTATCTTTGTGATGGGCAGTCTCTCGCTTGTGCTTCCGGTACAGGGTGGCCTTGGTCCTTGGCATTATGCTGTGGGTACAGCTCTCTTGTGTTATGGCATCGGAACCGAACTTACCGATCCTCAGATTCAAGCTTTCATCTGGACCTCTTGGTCCATCGAACAAGGCTTTGTACTCTTGCTCGGCCTTTATGCCATGGTGATGATGAGTTTCAGAAAAGCTCCCACAATCCCACAGAAGTGAGGGAATAATCAGCGCCGAAACAATTAATTACTGATATATGGATACAAATGCTTTGTGGACCGAGTTCAAGGCCCTTTGTCAGATTCCACATCCATCGGGACATCTCGATGCTATGCGTTCGTTTATCGAATATAAGGTGAAGCAGGCTGGATTGCAGCCAGAAACCGATGCAGTAGGCAATATACTGGTTCGAATGCCAGCCACCGCAGGTTGGGATGAAAAAGCGAAACAACAGGGTAGAAATGCTGACGACGTTGTTGTGCTTCAGGCGCATATCGACATGGTGCCACAGGCCAATGCCGATACTCCGTTCGATTTCTACAACGATTCGCTGCAACTGCGTGTGGTCGAAGGCAAGATGATGGCTACAGGTACAACGCTTGGGGCTGACAATGGTATCGGTGTGGCTGCTATGCTGGCAATCATTGACGCTAACGCTAACCCTAACCCTAACGCTAACTCTGACTTGGTGCACGGACCTTTGGAACTGTTGTTTACTGTCGATGAAGAGACGGGAATGACTGGCGTTCGCAAGATGCAATCCGGTTGGATCAGAGGCAATCAGATGCTCAACCTCGACACCGAGCAGGAGGGCGAACTGATGGTCGGTTGTGCGGGTGCTGTCGATATCAAAGCAGACTTCCAGTATAAGCTGGAAAAAGGTATTCCGGAAGGAGATAAGGCTGTATGTGTTTCAATCAGTGGGCTCAAAGGCGGACACTCGGGTATGGATATCCATTTGGGCCGAGGTAATGCCTGCAAGTTGCTGGTCCGTTTCCTTAAACATGTGGTTGTTACTTTTGAAGCCCGAGTGGCGGCTATTCATGGTGATGGTCTTCGCAATGCCATTCCACGCGAGGCTTCTGCTGTCTTGACCGTACCTGCCGAGGTAGTTGATGAATTGATCGACGAGGTGGCTTACTACCAAGATCTGTACCGCTATGAGTTACGTGGTGTTGACGAGGGTGTGACCTTCACGGCTACTATGGTCGATGATCCCGAATGGCTGTTGCCCGAAGAGGTTCAAGACGATATTCTGAACTCAATTGAGGCTGCGCCCGACGGTTTGTTCCGTTATAGCCCTGATCTGCCTGGTGTGGTCGAGACTTCAAGCAATCTGGCGGCAATCCGGATGGAGCAGGAGGGAAACAATGGACGTTGCGATGTTATCATGATGGTGCGCAGCATGAACGAGGAGATGAAGCGTGCTCTCTCTTCCCGTTTGCAGAGTTGTTTTATTCTGGGTGGAGCACGTGTCGAGTTTTCGGCTGCCTATCCAGGTTGGGAACAGCCTTTGCATTCAGCCCTTCCTCAACGGGTTCGTTCTGTCTACCAGCGTCTTTTTGGTTGCGATATGAAGGTCAATTCTGTGCATTGTGGTCTGGAATGCGGCATCCTGCACGATCTCTATCCTTCGCTCGAAATCGTCTCGTTTGGTCCGACAATCCATCACCCTCATTCGCCCGAAGAGTCGGTTGAAATTGAAAGTGTCCAGAAATTCTGGCAATTGTTGCTCAATGTGATTTGACAATGAGCATCTCACAATCCTAAGAATATAAAAATAGAGTTACTGGAATTTGCTCCCGGTAACTCTATTTCTTTTTACACGCATTGCTCTTTTCTATGCAAGAATGCGTTTCTTCTTTTTACTTTTCAAATCGTATCCAGTCGATGTCGAAGAAGGCACCATCGTTTGAGACTGTAGGACGGTAATTAAAGAAGCCTAACTTGGCGCCGATCCATTTGCCCTCCTTGACCGGGAATGGTTCGCCGAGCTTCGTGAACTTCTTGTTGTCGAAACTGTAGAAGAACTGGGCTTGGCTCTTGATCTGATTGCCCGAGCCCGAACTCTGGACCTTGACGCGAAGATAGAGGTCGGGGGTAGCCGAACGTGGCTGAGGAATGTCATCGACGGCATACTTTTGGGTGTATGGTGCCGGTTGTTGGATGAGATCGATGCTGATGTCTTCACCCTGTTGCTTCTCTGCTTTACCCTTGAAAGCATCCTTGCAGGTAACGTAGCGCATCACGCATCCTTCGTTGGTCGAAATCAGTTTGATGGCGGCATAGTCCTGACCTTTGAGGATCAGGCCTGCCTCTTCGCCTTTGTTCTTGTACGATGGGTTAGGGATGAACTTTACTTTGGCTGTAGCTGTAAAGTTCTCGGTGGGGAACTTCTGGGCAATCACATTCTGCAAGTCCGAGAGGTTCTTGAAACCTTCGGGTGCCTGAACACCATACAGACGCAAACGACTCTTGTTGGCATCGCAGAAGTACCAATAGTGACTGTAAGGACCTTCGAACTGCCACTGCAGACCGAGATCGATGGAGTTGAACTCATCGTCTTCTGCTGGCTGGAACTCGCCCGATGATGGAAGGTTCGGTTTCTTCCACTTGGCTACGGCATCGCCACAACCGTCACCATCTTGATCGTCGCCAATCACGAGCCAATCATTGACCCACTTGGCTGGCTGCAGATGAATGACACGACCATAGGCATGCTTGTCCTGGAAGTGAATGAACCAGTCTTCGCCATTCTGTGTGTCGATCCAAGCGCCTTGATGAGGTCCGTTGACTTTCGACTTGCCTTGTGCCAGACCGACATACTCTTCGTAGGGTCCATAGGGAGACTTGCTGCGAAGTTCAACCTGCCAACCGTACTTGACGCCACCGGCTGGACTCATTATATAATAATAGCCATTGCGCTTGTAGAACTTGGTGCCCTCGATGGTTGGTTGATCTTCGTGGCCGTCGTACACAATGCGCGATGGACCAATTACCTTGGTGCCTTCGGCATTCATTGGTGCTACAAAGAGTACAGACTTCACACCTGCACGTGAACCCGCGCACCCGTGACTGAGGTATGCCTTGCCATCTTCGTCCCACAACGGACAGCAGTCGATGAGGCCTTTGCCTTTCATTACCCAAACCATCGGCTCCCAAGTGCCGGCAGGATCTTGTGTCTTGGTCATGAAGAGGCCTTGGTCTGGATCTCCGCAATAGATATAGAACCAGCCATCGTGATAGCGGATGGATGGCGCCCAGACATAGTTGCCATGCTGGATCTTGCGACGCCAGTCTAGATCTGTTCCTTCGAAGGCTGGAAGTACATCGTATTCGTTGGTCAAGGCATGACCTATAATCTTCCAGTTGACCAGATCGGTGGAGTGCAGGATCTGCAGACCCGGGAAGTTGGCAAACGACGACGAGGTCATGTAGTAATCATTGCCGACACGACACACATCAGGGTCGGAATAGTCGGCATCAATAATCGGATTCTGATAGTACCCACCTTTGAGGTTGGGATTCCAAGTGTGAGAAACCTGCGCAGAAAGCAGGGTGGCTGAGAGGGCCAGAAGTGAGAGAAGGATTCTTTTCATGTTATTACTGAGTTTTGTCTTTTACAGGCGCAAATATAGAATAAAATAATGAGATGGGCAAAAAATCTTGGGGAAAAATTTGGTCATGTAAGAAATTTGTCCTATTTTTGCGACACTTCTATCCTAAATATACCTATTATGGCAAAACAAAAGACAGCCTATTTCTGTAACAGTTGCGGATGCGAAGAACCAAAATGGTTCGGCAAATGTCCATCGTGCGGTGAGTGGGGAACTTGCGTCGAGGAGATTGTGCAAGCCGATGGATCGATTGGTAAGAAATCCCGTTCGACAGGAGGTGTTCAGTGGAGCCATGCGGGTGCGTTGGTCTTGCCTGGGCAGAAGGAGAAGCCTCACAAACTGAGTGAGATCGAAGCTGCAGAAGAGAGCAGTATCGATATGCACGACGGAGAATTGAACCGTGTGCTGGGTGGTGGACTTGTCAAAGGCTCGATGGTGTTGCTGGGTGGCGATCCCGGCATTGGCAAATCGACACTCTTGTTGCAGACTGTCTTGAATCTGACGGATCATAAGGTCTTATATTGTAGTGGTGAGGAGAGTGCTTATCAGCTGAAGCTGAGAGCCAATAGATTGGCTTCCGCTTCAAGTGAAAAGTTAAAAGTGAAAAGTGAAAATTTAGAGGAAAACCTCTTTGTGGCCTGCGAGACGAACCTTGATCAGATCTTCGTGGATGTGGCTAACATTGAGCCGGATCTGCTCATTGTCGATTCTATCCAAACCATTGCCACCGATGATCTGGAGAGTTCGGCAGGCAGCGTTGGCCAGATCCGAGAATGTGCTGCCCGTTTGCTGAAGTTCGCTAAGGAGAGCGGAACTCCGGTTATTCTGGTAGGACACATCACCAAGGAGGGCAGTTTGGCAGGACCTAAGGTGCTGGAACATATCGTCGATACGGTCCTGCAGTTTGAGGGCGATCAGCATTACATGTATCGAATTCTTCGTGCCACTAAAAACCGTTTCGGTAGCACTTCGGAATTGGGTATCTACGAAATGCTGGGCACGGGTTTGCGTCAGGTTTCGAATCCGTCGGAGCTGCTGTTGTCCGGTTGCCAGCAGGGGTTGAGTGGCGTGACCATTGCTGCCGCTATCGAGGGTATGCGTCCGTTCTTGATCGAGACGCAGAGCTTGGTTTCATCTTCTGCTTATGCCACACCGATGCGTAGCACGACCGGCTTTGATGGCCGTCGATTGAATATGTTGCTGGCTGTGCTTGAGAAGAAGGTGGGATTCAAACTGGTGCAGAAGGATGTCTTCTTGAATATTGCCGGTGGACTGAAAGTGAGTGATCCGGCCATGGATTTGGCAGTCATTTCGGCGGTCTTGTCGAGCAACATGGATATTCCGATCGATGGTCGTACTTGCTTGACGGGCGAGGTGGGGCTATCGGGCGAAATTCGACCTGTGTCACGTCTGGAACAGCGTATTATGGAGGCCGAGAAGTTGGGCTTTACCCGCATCTTGATTCCAGATTTCAGTTTGAAATCGCTTGATCTCAAAAAGCTGAACATTGAGGTTTGTCCAGTGAAACGTGTTGAAGAGGCCTTCCGTCTGATATTGAAACCGAAAATGTAAGGTCGGCTTGTAAATAAACGAAAATCGGGAAAAAACGTACAAAAATGTAAGTTTTCTCACTAAAATTGCACATCGTATTGTAAAATTACCTATCTTTGCGCCATGCTAGTCAAGACTGAAATAACCAAGATTACAGAGTTGCTCAAAGCCGAAGTGAAGCCTTCGGTAGGTGGAACCGAACCTATGGCAATAGCTCTTGCTGTAGCCAAGGCAACAGAACTGATGGGGTGTGTGCCTGAGAAGGTGGTTGCCAAGTTGAGCCCGAAAATCATCAAGAATTCGATTGGAGTGAATGTGAATGGCATGGAGGGTGCGGTCGGCATTCCTTATGCTATGGCGCTTGGTGCCCTTTATGGCAAGACAGAGGAAGAACTGAACGTACTGGATCATGTAACTCCCGATATGTTGCCTAAGGCCAAGGAATTTATCGATGCTGGTCGCTGCATTGTGAAGCCTTCGCATTCATTCGAAATGATCTATGTCGAAATTGAAGCCGAGGGTAATGGTCATGAGGCTAAGGTTATCATCGCTAAACAACCAACGCATTTCATGTTCCTGAAGAGCGACGACGATGTGCGACTGGACGAACGATGGGATTTGGCCAAAGAATACAATCGTAATCATGAGTCGTGGTTGAATATGCGACTTATCTACGACTATGCGATGGAGGTTCCGCTTGAGCAACTGAAGTTCTTGCTCGAAGGTGCCCGACTGAATAAGGAGGTTGCCCAGATGGCTTTCGATGGCAAATATGGTCTTGGTTTGGGCAAGATGCTGAAGGGAAGTTTCGAGGCCCGCATGGTCGGCCAGAATACTATGCCTCGCATGGTTTGTTATTCGTGCGCAGCTTGCGATGTCCGAATGAGTGGATCGCGCGTCAAAGTGCTTTGTAATTCCGGTTCAGGCAATCAGGGCATTGTGGGCACGTTGCCTTTGCTGGTGTTTGCCGAAGAGACTTGTGTGACCGAAGCCAAACTGCTAAGAGGTCTGGCGCTGAGTAATCTGACCATCATCTACATAAAGCAGTTGTTGGGTAATATGTCGTCGCATTGCAGTTGTGTGATTGCGGCTGCTGGTAGTGCTGCCGCTTTGGCTTATATGTTGGGTGGAGACTTCGAAGCTGTTTGTGCCGCTACAAAGAATGAGATCGCATCGTTGACTGGTATGGTGTGCGATGGCGCGAAGCCAAGTTGTACGCTCCGAATGAGCAGTGCTGTAAGTGGCGCCTTTCAGGCTGCTATGATGGCAATTGAGGGTATCTGTGTGCCATCGACCGACGGTATCATCGAGGATAGTGTGGATCGTTCGATCGATAACCTTGCCAACATTGGCCGCGATGCCATGCTTGAAAATGATTCCATGATCCTTAGGATTATTACGGAAAAAGAAGAATAGTTTCTTCCTCCTGTAGTTGGAAGGTAAAAGAAGATGAAAGTAGGTTGGAGTATATAGTTGGTTTCTGATAAATAGTAACTTGTAGCTAATAACTCATAACTTTGTTCGATGAACAAGATGTATGACCTGTTGTTGCAGCTCCCCATCTTTCAGGGGTTGAGCTATGAGCAGCTGACCGGAATTATCGAAAAGATTCCGTTCAGCTTCTCTCGTTATGCACCAGGGACAGTGATATATCGACAGGGAGACTTGTGCGATGGTGTGCTGTTTGTCTTGAGTGGAACAGTTAGGCAGGAAACGCCTACTTTCGGTGGAAGAATCCGGATTATGCAGGATTTTTCGGGTCCGCACACCTTGTCGTTTTATTACCTGTTCGGAGCAGAAACCCGATATAACAGCGAATTGAGAGCCGTTGATCAGGTCGGCATGATGCATGTCGAGAAGTCGCAGTTCCTGAAGATGCTGCAGCAAAATAATATCATGTTGGTCAACGTGATGAATATGCTCTCAACCCATGCCCAAAAGCAGCATGTGGCTATGGAATTTACAGGACTGTCGGATCCGACCTTGCGACTTGCTTCGTGGTTGCTTGCTTTTTCGGATCGAAAATCGACTAAAACGACGGTCGATGCATCGGAAGAGGCTTGGCTGAGTTTGTTGCGTTTGGATGCACCAAGTTTCTGGAGATGCGTGGCTGTGCTCGAAGGACGGGAGTGTATTGAGATGAATGGAGGCGTACTGAATTTGACAGATAGATATGCCTTAAGACGTTATGTAGGAGAGAAAACCCTTCCTAAGTGGTGAAAAAAAAGGAAAAAGTTTGTCGTTTTGGATTTTTATTTGTATTTTCGCGCTCGAAAGTGTAAATAATAATTCAAAACTAAATATCTATGTCAATTCTTGATTTGTCTGAGCAGGAGATCATCCGCCGTAACTCGTTGGAGGAGATGCGTCGAATGGGTATTGAACCTTATCCTGCTGCAGAGTATGTTGTTAATGGTTATTCAAACGAAATCCGAGAGAACTTTGTAGATCTGCCAACTGAGAAGAATGAGGCAGGAGAGGAGGTGCCTGGCACCGCCAATGCACAGAACAGCCGTAACGTGAGCATCGCTGGCCGTATCATGAGCCGCCGTATCATGGGTAAGGCTGCCTTTATGGAATTGCAGGACTCCAAGGGCCGTATCCAGGTGTATGTGAGCCGCGACAGCATCTGTCCAGATCCTGAAAATACCGATCTCTATAACGTAGTATTCAAGAAACTGCTTGACATCGGCGACTTTGTCGGTGTGAGTGGTTATGTTTTCCGTACCCAGACCGGAGAGATTTCTGTACATGCTTCAACTTTGACTGTACTTTCGAAGTCTATCCGTCCATTGCCAATTGTCAAGTACAAGGACGGTGTGGCTTATGATGGCTTCAATGACCCTGAGCTCCGTTATCGTCAGCGTTATCTCGACCTTGTGGTCAACGATGGTGTCAAGAGTGTCTTTGAGAAGCGTGCTACCATCCTCCGTACCATGCGTCAGGTGTTTGATGAGGCTGGTTACACTGAGGTTGAAACCCCAATCCTGCAGCAGATTGCAGGTGGTGCAAGCGCACGTCCTTTCATCACCCATCACAATGCGTTGGACGTAGATCTCTATCTCCGTATTGCTACCGAGCTTTACCTGAAGCGTTTGATCGTAGGTGGTTTTGAGGGTGTGTACGAAATCGGTCGTAACTTCCGTAATGAGGGTATGGACCGCAGCCACAACCCAGAGTTTACCTGCATGGAGCTCTATGTGAGCTACAAGGATTACAACTGGATGATGACCTTCACAGAGAACCTTCTTGAGAAGATCTGTTTGGCTGTCAATGGTACTACCGATGTGAAGATCGGCGATAATGTAGTTTCGTTCAAGGCTCCATTCCGCCGTCTCCCAATCCTCGATGCTATCAAGGAGAAGACCGGTTATGATCTCTCGACCATGAGTGAGGATGAGATGCGTGAGGTAGCCAAGAAGTATGGCGTTGAGGATACTGAGGTGATGGGTAAGGGCAAACTGATCGACGAGATCTTCGGCGAAACCTGTGAGGGCTCTTTCATTCAGCCTACCTTCATCATCGACTACCCAGTTGAGATGTCTCCACTCACCAAGATGCACCGCAGCAAGCCAGGTTTGACCGAGCGCTTTGAGTTGATGGTGAACGGCAAGGAGCTGGCCAATGCCTACTCTGAGCTCAACGATCCAATCGACCAGTATAACCGTTTCGTCGATCAGATGAAGCTTGCAGACAAGGGGGATGATGAGGCTATGGTTATCGATCATGACTTTGTTCGTGCGCTTGAATATGGTATGCCTCCTACTTCGGGCATTGGCATCGGTATTGACCGTCTCTGTATCCTGATGACCGGTCAGCCAACCATCCAGGAAGTGTTGCTCTTCCCAACCATGAAGCCTGAGAAGGTTACTCCGAAGGACAGCATTGAGAAGTATGTCGCTCTCGGCGTTCCAGAGGCATGGGTTCCAGTTATCCAGAAGGCAGGTTACACCACCGTGGCTTCGTTGGTGGATGTTAAGCCTGGCAAACTCTTCCAGGAGATGATTGACATCAAGAAGAAGTACAAGGATTATCTGGGAGACCTTCAGAATCCATCGCAGCAGGAGGTTGCAGAGTGGATTGAGGCAGCAGGAAAGTAATTGGTTTAACGTTTAATGTTTAACATTTAACAGTTAACGATAAAAATGAGCTTTCCAGATAAAGTTGCTATTCTCGGAAGTGGTAGTTGGGCAACTGCCGTTGCGAAAATTGTACAGCAGAATGGTGCCGTGATGTATTGGCACATGCGTAATCAGGATCGTATCGAGGAATTTAAGGCCAAAGGTCATAATCCTGCATATTTGTCGAGTGTTAGATTCGATATCGAAAAGATTCATTTCACTACCGATATCAATGCAGCCATAAAGGCTTGTCAGATGGTTATCTTTGCCATGCCATCGCCTTATCTTCGTCAGAATGTAGAACAAATTACTTGCGATTGTAAAGATAAGATCGTAATCTCGGTCATCAAAGGCATTGTACAAGAGGAGAATATCCTGATCAGTGATTACCTGAAACGAGAACTGAAGATTAACGATCAGCAGGTGGCTACGCTGAGTGGTCCAAGTCACGCTGAGGAGGTTGCTTACGAGCGTCTGACTTATCTGACTGTGGGATGCAAGAACGAAGATGTAGCTCAGGCTATTGCCGATTTCTTCCAGAACCATTACGTGCATACAACGATTTCGAAAGATATTGTAGGTGTTCAGTTGGCTGGTGTTTTGAAGAATATCTATGCCATCGCATCGGGTATTTGCTCTGGTTTGAAGTATGGTGACAACTTCCAGGCTGTGCTTATTGCCAATGCCATTCGCGAAATGAAGCGATTCGTCAATGGGTACGATCCTGTCGAGAAGGGAGAACGCCACATCAGCGAAAGTGTCTATACCGGCGATTTGCTTGTAACTGCTTACAGCCGTTTCAGCCGTAATCACATGTTCGGTACCATGATCGGTAAGGGATACAGTGTCAAGTCAGCCCAACTTGAAATGGAGATGGTCGCTGAGGGTTATTACGGAACGAAATGTATCAAGGAAATCAATCAGCAACTGGGTATTTCCATACCGATTGTCGATGCTATGTATAATATCCTCTACAAGCGCATGTCTCCATTTGTGGAGATCAAACTCTTGAGTGATATGTTGCAATAAGGAATGTTTGAAGAAGCTTCTTCATCCTGTCCTCATCCTATAAAATAACTGATCAAAAAAATAAGATTATGAAACTTTCTATTGAAAAAGCACAGGGCTTTGTCCCTGCAGGTTCGTTGGCAGCTATTGCTGCACAAACCGCTCCATGCAATGAGTTGCTCGAGTCTGGTAAGGGTGCCGGAAACGACTTTTTGGGTTGGGTTAATCTCCCATCAAGCATCACCGCTGAATTCCTCGCAGAGGTTCAGGCAACTGCTGATTTGCTTCGTTCGAAGGCAGAAATCATTGTTGTTGCAGGTATCGGTGGTTCTTATCTCGGTCCTCGTGCTGTGAATGAGGCATTGGATCATTCTTTCGGCTTGAATGGCAACAATCCTCGCATCGTATATGCTGGTAATAATATCGGTGAAGATTATCTCGCTGAGTTGATGGAACTCCTCGATGGTAAGACCTTTGCCATCATCAATATCTCTAAGTCGGGTACCACCACTGAGACCGCTTTGGCTTTCCGTCTGCTCAAGACCAAGCTTGAGGCTCAGGTTGGCAAGGCTGCAGCTAAGGATTTGATCGTTGCCGTAACAGACAAGGAGAAAGGTGCTGCCCGCAAATTGGCAACCAAGGAGGGTTATAAGACTTTTGTTATCCCTGATAATGTAGGTGGTCGTTTCTCTGTTCTCACTCCAGTCGGTTTGTTGGCTATTGCTTGTGCTGGTCACGATATCAAGGCTCTTGTTAAGGGTGCACAGGATATGGAGAAGGCTACCGGTGCTGATGTTCCATACGAGCAGAATCCAGCTGCACAGTATGCTGCTATCCGTAATGCTCTCTACCAGTATGGCAAGAAGACCGAGATTTTGGTTAATTACCAGCCTAAGCTCCATTACATGATGGAGTGGTGGAAGCAGCTCTTCGGCGAATCGGAGGGTAAGGATCACAAGGGCATCTATCCAGCTTCTGTTGATTTCACAACTGATCTTCACTCTATGGGTCAGTGGATTCAGGAGGGCGAACGCACCATCTTCGAGACTGTTGTTTCGGTTGAGAAGCCTAACAAGACTGTTCTCTTCCCATTCGACGAGGAGAATCTCGATGGCTTGAACTTCTTGGCTGGCAAGCGTGTGGACGATGTCAACAAGATGGCAGAACTTGGTACTCAGATCGCTCACGTTGATGGTGGTGTTCCTAACATCAAGGTTTCAATCCCTGTATTGGACGAGTATAACCTCGGTCAGCTCATCTATTTCTTCGAGCGCGCGTGTGGTATCTCTGGTTATATTTTGGGTGTAAATCCATTCAACCAGCCTGGCGTTGAGGCTTACAAGAAGAATATGTTTGCTTTGCTCGAGAAGCCTGGTTACGAGGAGGCAACCAAGGCAATCAAGGCTCGTCTTGCAGAATAATCAAGAACAAATCACATTTATTTGTATCAAGAATTAGTGAATTTGTGAATTAATCAGCAAAAAGAAATTCTCTAATTCACTAATTTACTAATTCTTGATATATTTATTATATGCGTACATTGCTCTCTCTCTCATTTTTGTGTTTGTCGGCTGCACTGATGGCCGATACGGGTAACTGGAGCAGTCCTGCTACAGGATCCGTTTTGAATTACATCACATCGAAAGCATCGGGTACACAGGCCAAAGATTATAGCGGTAAACCGATGACTGTGGTCTATTTGGAGAATCTCGGCTTCCAGAAGATCGGGCAAAACAGTAATGCCGAGGATGTGGCTTGGCTGCGAGATCAGGGATATCAGGTCATCGAACTTGATTATGCCAAGAATGAGAAGGCGGTTTCGCCTAACCTCAATCAAGATATCATTGCAATCAATGATGCTCTTACAAAAGGAACTTTTTGCGGTTGTGCAACTTCGGTTGACCGCTCTTATATATTGATGGAGGGATATCGAATTGAGCGCGATATTGCCTACTATTGGGATGAACCTACAGTCTATAACTGGCCGGATGGCTATACGGCGGGCGATTCTCTCTACATGGATCTGGTTTATCCTGCCAATCCTTCGCTCGAAGTACCAACCCTTGTCACCTTTTCCTACAGTAACAGCTGGGGCAAGGAAGCCAACCGTCACAAGCGCATGTATCTGCCCTGGTTTTGGGGAGGTTTCAAAGATAGTTTTGTTGAGGGTGTTTCGGCTGTCGGTATGGCTTGGGCTGTTTGCGACCATCCAAAGTATTGTGACTGGGGACAGGGCAAGTATTCCGGAGGCGCCAATAAAAGCCTATCATCGATTGAAGTGAATCCAGATGCTGCACGTAAGGTGAAATCTGCAATCAGAACAGTGCGAGGCATTGGCAAACAACATGGTTTGAATGGACAGATTGCGGTTACTGGTTTCTCGCGTGGTTCGACTGCTGCGTCGCTGGCAGTGGGCGACAAAAAGGTTGCTGAGTTCGAAGATGCCACCCGTGGAAGATTCCCCGCAGAGAGCAGTCTGGTGCAGTGTGCTGTCTTGGGTCCAGGTATGTTTGACTATGAGCATGCAAAATCGGATAGCCGAGAAAGAACCAACATGGCTGCTTTGGTGAAGGCAAAACCGGAATGTGGGTGGTCTATTCAGGGTGCACTCTACACAATCGAGACATCGGGTGCGGCTCCCGTATTGTTCTTCCACAATCAAGATGATTATTATAGCACGGGAAGCACAGAGGGTCTTTATGCCACGCAGGCTAAGTTTATGAAAGAGAAACTGGATGCAGTGGGTGTTTATAATGAGACCATTACGGGCTATAGCACTGGTCATGCAGTACCTCAAGAGTCAAAGCTGCTTAAGCAGATGTACGATTTCTTGCTGAAGTATATGGCACCATCGCCTCTGGGTGCAAAACCGATCAAGAAGGAACGCCGTCATCATCGTCGTCATGCTTCTGTCGATTTGAACGGTTGCTTGATTGATGAGAGTGTGAACGGCTTTGCCATCAACGACGGTAAACTTGTTTACAATCTTTGATTTGTCATTTGTCATTTGTCACTTTTCATATATCACTTTATTATCGTGCTCAAGGCTTTTCTTTTCGATATGGACGGAGTCCTGTTTGACTCCATGAAGAATCACGCTGAGGCGTGGTATCAGACCATGGTGGAACATTATGGATTTACATGCGATCGCGTTCACTTCTATATGTACGAAGGTTCGACCGGAGCTCAGACCATCGATGCTCTCTTCCTCGAACAGCGTCGTCGCAATGCTACCCCTGAAGAGATCGAGAAGATTTATGGCGAAAAGTCCCGCTGTTTTACGCAGTTGGGCATGGCCGAACCGATGCCAGGAGCACGCGAGGTTTTGCAGAAAGTGATGGAGAAGGGATTGACTCGAGTGCTTGTGACTGGTAGTGGACAACTCACACTTATCGAACGTCTGCAGCTGACTTATCCAGGTGCATTTGATGCCAATCATATTGTGTGGGGCAAAGACTGTCCTATCGGACATGGCAAACCTCATCCCGATCCGTATCTGATGGGATTGCAGAAGGCTGGTGGATTGAAGCCTGAAGAAGCAATCGTGATTGAAAATGCTCCGATGGGAGTACAAGCAGGAAAGGCGGCTGGTATATTCACCGTGGGAGTCAATACTGGACCGTTGGACCGCTCTGTGCTGAAGAATGCTGGTGCAGACATTGTGTTGGACAGCATGCAGGAGCTATCTGATCGTTTGGACGAAATTATAGAAATGCAAAGGTCAATGGTTGTTGGCCAATGATTGAAAAACAGTATATCAAACATTTTCTTTACCAAATTCTATCATGGAAATAATCGTGTTATCGTTACCAAGTGTGGTCGGCTTTGTTTTTGCTGCCATCTTGAATCAACGGAAGTATAAGACGTTGGCTGAAAGATTCATGATGATGTTTTTAGTTGTCGTCAGTTTCTTTCTTTTCTTCGATGCCTATACCGTCTATCCTCAGGCTTATTCGCCAGCCAAGGTGTTCTGCCTTATTTGCAATGCGTTTTTTGCTCCTTGCATTGGCATTACCATCTGCTTTGTGAGCTGGAGTCTGCATTCGATTCGGCAACGTTATCGTCGTCCTTTTCTTACTTTTTATTTGTTGGCATGTGTTATATTCCTTATAGAACTCTTGAACTATATTGGATTTGGATTCGATCGTGCTGCTGATTTCTATGAGCGAGGTCATGTCTTTCCTCCGGAGTGTGAGACCGATGTTATTCTGTATCACATCTACAGCGCTTTTGAGTATGTTGCTATCTATTTATATAATGTGTTTTGTGTCGTAGCCTTTGCGGTTTCGCTGGTCTTTACGCTCTGCCATTCTTTCTATGGCAACTTTGGTCCTGTGGTTCTGTTTAACTATTTGTTCCGTCGTGGTCCACTGCGTGTCATCCATGTCTGGTTGCTCTCTCTCTTGTTGTTGTATCTCTGGGCAGGTGTTCGAATTTTCTGGGGCTCTCCTTACTTGACCAAGAATCCGGGTGTTACGATGGGATTATACATCTTTGCAGCTGTCAGTATTCTCTTCTTGGGTTTGGTTTCGCTTAATCTTCGCAAACCTTGTGTTTATCTGAGACGTCCACACAGAGTGCCAATGTACGAAGATTTGCCAGTTCATATTCTTGAACTGGAAGAAGAACATAGGCTGAATGATCTTTCATCATTTGACGAAGATGAAGAGGCCGATAGTTACCGTACACTGAATGTACGAGAGGCTTTGCGAAGATTGATGCGTGATCAGGCCTGTTTTCTGTATCCTGGTCAGTCGCGTTACTATGTTGCCGACATATTGGGATTGCGTCGCGATGCCTTCGACCGTACAATGCATATCCTGCACCATATCAGTTACGAAGAATACGTGATGGTGCAGCGCATAGAATACTGCCGTCGATATCGAGATCGTTACACCAACGAGTCGGAGGTGGAGATTTCGATGGCGTGTGGCTTCCCCAGTCTTCAGGAGATGCAGTTCGAATGGCGTGAGTGCCGAGCTTATTTCCGTCGGGCTGATAAATATCTTGAAGAGCATAAGAATCAGGAAGAGGAAGTTTCACAAAATTAGTTTTATTATTTTTTATGTTTACCTTTTGATCTTGCGCTATGGAATTAGTATTTATGTTTCTGCCGGGCATTTTCGGTTTGATTGGAGCTGTTGCCATTTGGTCCAGACCCAACCTTACGCTCGCTTTGCGTAATTTGGGATGGGCTATGCTGGTTTCTTTTTTATGGGGTTCTTGCGTGGCTTTGACCAATATCCGTAATGTTGATCCAAATGTGATGGTTTGGTCTTTCATTGGATTGGGCTTTACCTCCCCAATTCTGCAGTTTTTGGTAATGATTCTATGTTGGTCGCTATACACGCAACAACAGCGTTACAACAAGACGCTTCTGTTCCTCTTGCTGATACCCGCTTTTACCGGAGTGTTGGTCATGTCTGGCTATGGATTGATTGGATTCTCTGCCGCAGCCGACTATTATTCGCATGGTAACATGATGCCTGCCGGATTGTCGAACTACGAGAAGGCAGAGTATGATATCTTCCGTTTTTTGACGAGCGATATCTATTTGGCCTCATCTGGTTTGGCAATAGTGGCTACTGTCGTTTACCAGATATATCTGCTCTATAGAACCGATTTTACGCCAGTTGTCCTGCTGCGTTTCTTTTTCAAGCGGGGTCCGCTTCGTCCTTTGCATATTTTTGTGCTTCTCTATTGGGGCATTATCATCTGTGCGATGTACCGATTCCGCGTTGATCGTCAGTTTGCGCTCAATCATACCCATTTCTATAGTTTTCTATTTGGACTGCAGGCAATCTTCTTTGCTTTGATCTGTTTGTTGGGTCTGAAGTTCAAGAATCCATGCGTTTATCTGGTTCGTCCTCATAGTCGTCCATTGTATGACGATTTGCCGGTTCAGGTGCATAACCCTTTCAAGTCGTCAAATAGTCAGAATGAATTTGAAGATGAGGAGGCTGAAAGTTATCGAACACTCAATCTTCGTGACGAGTTGAAGGTGCTTATGCGAGAAGAGGCTTGCTACTTGCAGCCCGGTATGAGTCGTTATAGCGTAAGTCGTCGTTTGGAACTTAATCGAGAGGGGTTGGACCGTTTGATTCTGCTTTTCCATCATGTTTCCTATAAGGAGTATGTTATGGTTCAGCGCGTCGAGTATTACCGTCGTTATCGCAGACAGTATCCTGATGAACCGAGAGAGAGCCTTGCTATGGCTTGTGGTTTTCCCAATGTTCGAACGATGATTCGAGAGGTGAATGAGTGTCGGTCATTCTTCAAGCCCATCGATGATTCGATTTATGACTGATCTTTGATGGCGGTACTATAATCCCCTTTTCTGGTATTTATATACTGGGAGAGGGGATAATTTTTGTTCCTTTTGGGTGTAATATCCGTTCAAATGAGTGTATTTTGGCATTTCAGTATTGCATAGAAGGAAAAATGCCTTTATCTTTGCATCGTAAATCCATGAGGGGTTGCAATAAACTTCGAGTGGAATTTAGCAAAATTAATTGAAGTCTTTTTCTCTTTATTTAGAATTACTCACGAATTACTATTAAGGCTTTTTTGTTATTAAGGTTATTGGTTTGTTTATAGTAGATTTTGTAATTATTAAAGTAAAGCCATAAAGAAAGCCCCTCAGTGATGAGCGGCTTTTCTTTGTTTTAATAAGAGTGTGTGATCAATCATCCATCAACTTGCGGTAGCGGGCACGTTTGGGCTCTTCGATGCCGAGTCGCTTGGCCTTGTTGATCTCGTAGTCGGTGTATGAACCTTCGAAGAAGAAGACTTCTCCATTGCCCTCAAAGGCAAGAATATGGGTGCAGATTCGGTCCAGGAACCAACGGTCGTGGCTGATGACAACTGCACAACCGGCGAACTGTTCAAGACCTTCTTCGAGAGCACGAAGTGTATTGACGTCGATATCGTTGGTCGGCTCATCGAGCAGGAGTACATTGCCCTCCTCTTTGAGTGCCATGGCCAGATGCAGTCGGTTTCGTTCGCCACCGGAAAGTACACCGCAAAGCTTGCCTTGATCGGCTCCACTGAAGTTGAAGCGGGAGAGATAGGCGCGAACATTGACATCCTTGCCGCCCATACGAATCAGTTCGTTGCCACCGCTGACTACTTCGAAGATAGACTTCTTTGGGTCGATGTCCTTGTGCTGCTGATCGACATAGGCCAACTTGACTGTTTCTCCTTCTGTAAACTCTCCAGCATCCTGCTTCTCCAGTCCCATAATCATACGGAATAGGGTTGTTTTTCCTGCACCGTTAGGTCCAATGATGCCGACGATACCATTGGGGGGAAGAACGAAGTTCAGGTCTTTCATGAGAACTTTGTCTCCAAAAGCTTTCTGGACATGGATTGACTCGATGACCTTGTTACCCAAACGAGGACCGTTAGGAATGAAGATTTCAAGTTTCTCCTCTCGTTCTCGCTGCTCTTCGTTCAGCATCTTGTCGTACGAATTCAGACGAGCCTTACCCTTGGCCTGACGAGCTTTGGGTGCCATGCGAACCCATTCCAATTCGCGTTCCAGTGTTTTGCGACGTTTTGAGGCTGTCTTTTCTTCTTGGGCCATGCGCTGTGTCTTCTGATCCAACCAGCTTGAGTAGTTGCCCTTCCATGGAATTCCTTCGCCACGATCCAGCTCGAGAATCCACTCCGAAACATCGTCGAGGAAGTAACGGTCATGGGTGACTGCAATCACCGTGCCTTCATACTGCTGCAAATGCTGTTCCAACCAGTCGATGCTTTCTGCATCCAAGTGGTTGGTCGGCTCGTCGAGGAGGAGTACATCCGGCTTCGATAGAAGCAGACGACAAAGGGCTACACGACGACGTTCACCACCCGAGAGATTGGTGACAGGCAAATCGCCGGCAGGGCAGTTGAGCGCTGCCATGGCGCGATCCAGTTTTGAGTCAATGTTCCAGGCGTCTGTACTGTCGATGATATCCTGCAGTTCTGCTTGGCGATTCATCAGCTGCTCCATCTTGTCTGGATCTTCCAGATATTCGGGTTCTGCAAACTTCATGTTTACCTCCTCGTATTCAGCCAAGGCATCATAGATGTGCTGTACGCCCTCCATAATGTTCTCTTTGACACTCTTTTCTTCGTTGAGTTTTGGATCCTGCTCAAGGTATCCGACGCTATACCCAGGACTCCAAACAACTTCGCCTTGCGACGGCTGAATCAGTCCGGCGATAATCTTCATCAGCGTAGATTTACCGGCACCGTTCAAGCCGATGATGCCAATCTTTGCTCCATAGAAGAACGAAATGTAGATGTTCTTTAATACCGTCTTCTGTGTTTGTGGAATCGTGTGAGTGCAATTCACTAACGAGAAGATGATTTTTTTTTCGTCAACTGTTGCCATAATTTATTGAATTTTGTGTAGGTTTATGTACCGTTTTGTCATATCATTGTGCAAAAGTAGTCAAAAAAACGTAATTTTCGTAGTTTTGAGTGTTAAAATTGTTTAAAAATGACTTTCGTATCATATAAAAGCGTACATTTGCCTTGAATTTACGAGTTGAGAAGAGTGATTCTTCTATGTTTTGAACCCATTTGTTAATATATATTGTACGTATGAAACCTAATTTTGGTTACAAGTACCCTCGACCTGCCGTTACAACCGATAGTGTCATTTTTGGCTTCGATGTAAAGGAGGGTATTCTTAAGATTCTTGTGGTCGAACGTGGTATCGATCCGTTCAAAGGAAAGATGGCTTTACCTGGTGGATTTATCCAGATAAAGAGTGAGGTGGACGAAGATGGGTTCGTAACGAGCGAAATAAATGAGAGTCTTGAGCAGTGTGCTAAGCGAGAACTCGAAGAGGAAACTGGTCTTCAAGTTCGTTATATGGCTGAGTTAGGTGCATTCAGCACACCGGGTAGAGATCCAAGAGGAGTCGTCATTACCGATGCATTCTATGCTTTGGTAATTCCAACTCCTGTACGTGGAGGAGATGATGCAATGGAGGCACAGTGGCTTCCCTTCCACGAAATTCTTGAAGTAATCGAGCACATGCCAAAGGGATTCCATTTCTTGGCATTCGATCATGACGATATTATCCGTAAGGCATACAATCGCCTGAAAGAGGATATATGTTTTGAACCAATTGCTTTCTCACTTCTGCCAGACAAGTTTTCTATGACTATGTTGCAGAACATCTACGAGGAGGTGTTGGGTAAGGAGTTTGACCGTCGCAACTTCTCTCGCAAGGTCCTTGACTCTGGAGTTTTAGAGGCTTTGCCTCACACCGGACGTAACATCTATTATACTCTCAACAAAGAGAAGTATGAGGAGATGCGTAATTCCGGAAAACGTCTTAAGTTGATTTTCGTATAATCATATACGTAATTTTTTATTTTAAGTGGTTGTAAATTTTTAGGGAGGTTCTTGAAGTGATTTCACGAACCTTCCGTTTTTTTTTGTCTAAAATTTGGAGAATTCATGTAAAATCTGTATCTTTGCACCGTTTGTTTGTTCTATGTAACAACTTGTCTAACCTGAATTATTCATACTAATTCAGGAGTTATAAGTTAATAGTTATTAGTTAGGCCGTTAGACATAACTATAGTCAAATTTTAGTTCGAGAGGTATAATAACTGATAACTAATAACTTTGCATGATTCATGCAAGCTAAGGCCTTTGATTCTTTTTACTTTACATAATAAATCTATCAAATGAAAAAAATCTTGTTTTTTTCTTTAGCTCTTCTTCTATTGGGAAGTTGTGCCAAAGAGTCTTATGTAGATCCCGCTTCAACGGTTTTCAACGAAGATGGAACCGTTACTTTCAACTATCGCAATGATTCTGCCAATCATGTGCAGTTGATGGTTCAGTTTGCACCTAAGCGTCAGGAGATGGTTCGTGATTCCATAACAGGTTTGTGGAGTGTTACCCTAGGACCTGCCAATCCAGACATTTATCCATACAATTTTATTGTCGATGGTTTTCCTGTCATGGACGATCAGTGCAATGCATGGTTCCCGAACGAAGGTTTTAAGTCTTCGTTGATTGACGTTCGTGGAGAAAAGGGCTCACAGACGCACGATTATAAAGATGTTCCGCATGGTGTGGTCAATTATATCACCTACTATTCCAAGACCATTGGTGGCTACAATAAGGCTTTGGTTTATCTTCCACCTTCGTACGACGGAACGGCCAAGTATCCGGTTCTATATCTTATTTCTGGTACAACCGATACCGAAGAGACCTTCTTCAAGGTTGGTCGTATCAACCTGATTGCCGATAATCTGATTGCCAGTGGTGCTGCACAGGAGATGATCATTGTTCTTCCTTATCGTAACCCATTGCGTAATGATGATACGCCTCGTGACATCAACATCGAAAATGATCCTTGTGGTCAAGATCTTGAGAACGATCTTATTCCATTCATTGATTCTCATTATTGTACTATCAATGATGCCGATCATCGAGGCATTGGCGGTTTCTCTCGTGGTGGCAACCAGGCTTTGGATTATGGTTTGTCGCACATGGATCAGATGTCCTATCTTTTGTCTTACAGTGGTTATACATCCTATAATCTGAAGGCATATCAGAATGTCAAGGCTATCAACGATAAGCTTAATCTCTTCTGGTTAGGTATTGGAAAAGACGATTACCTGTTCAAGACCGTTCATGAGTATTTGGAGTTCCTTACAACCAAAGATATCCGTTACGTAATGATGTTCTCTGAGGGTAAGTCTGGTCATACATGGATGAATGTGCGTCATTTCGTCAAGATATCTCTTCCTTTGGTATTCAATAAGGAGAATTCAAAGGAGGTAATGGATGGTGGCATGATGGTGATGCCAGAACTGAAGGGTACAGAGCGTAAGTTCAATGACCGTGTACTCAAGACGATCTTCCCAGACAAAGTTGTTTCTCCAGATTATGGAGAAGAGGGAACTGTAACACTGCGATTCAAGGCTCCTAATGCTACTCGTGTCTATGCTGAGGGCGAAATGGCCGATGGACCAGTAGAGATGAAGAAAGATGATAGTGGTGTTTGGAGTGTAACTTTGAGTGGCATCAAGCCTGACGTCTATTGCTACAATTTCGTGGTCGATGGCACACGTTTGATAGACTATTCGAATGTAAATCTCGCTCCCGAGAATGGCTTCAAACGCAGTGTAATGGAGTTGCCAGGATCTGCTTATTCGCTTGAGAATGGTATCAACAAGGAGAATGCCGGAGAATCGTTGCTTTACACTCCTGTTACTATAAAGTATGCTGCCGATAGTACGCAGTATGCTGAAGTTTCTCCTGTGAATAGTACGAGTGCTGTTCTATGTCTCTTGTCGGGCAAGAAGTTCCAGTATCAGGCATGGCAGCATATTGCCCATGTTCAGCAGATTTTGGATCAGATGGTTGCAGCTGGCGAATGCAAGCCTTGCAACATTATCATGAAGGATGGTGATGTTCCAATGGCGGAGGCTCAGGTCAATCTGAATGCCGATAATTACCAGTCATGGGCAGAGCGTCGTCAGGCTGTCGTCGAGGCTCTCAAGTCGTTCCAGTAATAGAATATAATTCAGACTCCCAAACAAAACACCCGATCTCATTGCGGCATCGGGTATTTTGTTTGGGAAACTTATGTATATTAGTGTATCGAAATCGTTGATCCACTTGTGTGCGCTGTGAGTTGTGGTGCGTATTGGCATTGAATGGAACTGGTTCCTGCGGAGAATGTGCCAGCTTGCGAAACATAGACATCGTAGGTGAGAACGTGGTGTCCTTTGGGTAGGTATTGGATGAAGAAGTTGGTTTCAGCATCCTTGGTTTCGCAATAGGCCCCCAGTCTCCATTTATAACCAGAAAAACGGTCTGCCGGTTCGAAGCATGCAGGACGCAGATCCTTCACGGTGACATATTCCATATCACGACGTGCATCGATGGTAATACGGACCGTAGCTTTGGCACCGATGCTATCTGCACCGATAATCTCCTTCTGGATCTTCAGATCCTCGATACTATAGGCTTCGATCGAATCCATATCTGCCATTCGCTGTACATAGAGGGTACCCCAAACTGGACAGTTTGGTGCCGATTGGATCTTTACCTTGTTCGAAGAGATCTCTTTGGTAGTCAGGTCACGACGGGTATATTCGATATCTGAAGCTGACAGCCAGTCACTGCCAGTCGAGAGCAAGGCATAGATGACCAGTGAGGCCAACGAGGCATTGCCCCAGTCGTTGCTCTGTTTGTTCAGCAGCAGATAACGTCGAATCGCATCTTCCACATTCTTGTCAGGTGCAATGGTGTGCATGACTTGTAACAAGAGTGCATTGGCCGAAAGCTTGTTCTGGCAGCACCACATCCATGGGATATTATCCCAATAGGTGCCACGAGAGCCATCTTCGTAGGCAAATTCTTTGAGGCTGGCAACGATGGTTTGAGCCATCTCCATGTGTCCTGTGCGGATTAGGGATAAAGCCATATAACCACGCATAGGCAAACTCCATTTGTCCCAATTCTTCTCACAGTCAGCAATGATCTTCTTCATCAATGCCTGGTTCGCCTTCGGCATAGGAGTATCGAACATACTGCGGATGTAGAGGTAATCGCACCATCGGCTATAGTCAATCTTGTTCTTGCGTTCCTGGTACTGTTCCATCTCTCGCAGTACAACCATCTGCATGGAGTCGTAATAGGCCAGAGCGCGGTCTTCGCCAATCCATTGTGATGCGATTCCTAATTGGTGCAGTTCACCCATAAGTTCGAGTACCTCGCCAGTTGCATAGAGCGAAGAGTGGCGGTTGGGGTAATCAAACCACGAGATTCCTCCATCCTTGTTTTGCAGCGCCGAGAGTCTCTTGAAGATTTCGTCCTTGGTGTCGGCATTCTGCTTGGCATCGAAGAGCTTCTGCAATGATTGCATCTGCAGGGTCTGCCGATCTGCTGCATTGAGCCAAGGAGAAGCCTTGAGCGTTCCGATCTTCAGGTCGGCATTCTTTAGGAGAGGAGAGATGAGCACGGAATCCTTGTCCTTGCCCCATTGTTCAATCTCCGAACGGATCTTTCCTGCCAGTTCTGGATTCATTCCTTTGATGTTGGCACAGGCAATACCTTCGGCCAAAGACAGACCATACAACTGGTGAGCCAGTGCAGTCGATGAGATGCCCGTCTCCTTGCATACAGTAGGAAGTGCCATGACAGCATACCAGGCAGGGTTGTTGCATACTTCGAGTGTAGCAAGTTGTGGGTTTTGAGATGAGCGTTTGGTGAGAGATGGTACCTTTAGTGTCAACTCTTTCGCCCCTGGTTCAAGGTAGAATGGGGTGGTCTCGATAACTGACTGCGATGCTTCGAGCAGAGGCAACATCTGCTGCTCGCCGTCGCTGCAACCTTCGGCCATTGCCTTGATGCGGAATCCGATGAATGGCAATGGCAAAGTGGAAATCTTCTTTGGGCATAGTATAGAGACTGCATTCTGATTATTGCCAGAGAGTTCCACTTTCAGTATCTTCGAAGTCAAGACCTTGTCGGTGCGAGGATCGAATAGTTCAAGGAGCACATCGGCCGAAACCTCATGTGATAGGGTGTTCTGCACCATCGCCATGAGTTCTGTCTCATCGCCTTGTCGCAGGAATCGTGGCAGCGAAGGCTGTACCATGACCGGTCGCTGTACGATAATCTGTCGGCTGAGCGTATCGGTCACCAGATGTTCTGTGAAGGCCAACGCCTGCATACGCCAGGTTGTGTTGTCTTCGGGAATATCGACGGTGACAGAGATGTTCCCCTCTGCATCGGTGGTCAGCATTGGTTGCCAGAGCGCTACTTTGGTCTGCATTTGTCGAACGGCTACTTTTGAGAATGCACCGGAGACAGCTGCGCCAGCTAATGAGTTATCATCTTCTTTTGCAGCAGCTGCTTCTGTTGTTATAAATACCTCTTCTTCAATATCATCCATTACCATGTTCAAAGGTGCGGCTTTGGCACGGCTTAGAGATTTGTGAGAAAGGTTTAAGCCAGCTATTCTGCCCTGTGAATTGAAGAAGTTTTGTCCATAGCAGTTGAGTTCGAGATAACTATTTCCTAACCAATTCTTGTCTGGTCGCTGCCAAAAGAGGAATTTACTCGTGGTGTAGATGTTTTGTCCGATGAAATTGTAACGCATACGGCTACGGAAAGGTACTTGCCACATCCAGCGGTTGGAAGCCATTTCTTCCAATGCCTGCTGATACATCTCCAACATCAAACGCCCCTGAACCGGTTTGCCCGCAACATCGCACAAGTGAAACTTCCACTGCTCCTGCCCATCTGGTAAAAGTCGGTCGCGGAAGGTTTCGATCGATAGATGCAGACGATGTTGCAGGAGTGTGTCTCGTACCGAAATCTGCTTATCCTGCATTTTGCCACTATGCATGCTGACAAAACGCACAGTCACCTCTTCGTCCATCTGGGTTGGTAGAGGTTGAGCGAAAGTATATTTGCCGGCTTTGTCATAATGAAGCCAGCCACGTCCCAAAACAGAATCTCTCGCGCACGCAATATAATAGATGTGTGCCTCCCAAGGTACCGATACCTCAATCTGGGACTGATGTTTTGCATCAAGCCCCAAATCCTTGAGTTCGATTTCTGCTTCTTTCTTCTCGGTTCGATGGTTGATGTACTCGCGGTTTCCATAGCAAGAGGCACTTTGCGTCTCGCCAGCTTCGTCGGTCAATGAGGCCTCGAAAGGGATGCCCCATTCCTTCTTCATGTTCCATTCGAAGGTAAAGTCTCCCTGGCTGTCGGTGGTCAATGTGGTATCGATAGGAGAGGTCATCTTCACCGCATAGCCAGCCATCGGCATGCCGTTATAGTTCTCAGCATGGCCAGTAACTCGGATCGTATCGTTCTCTTTGTAGTGAGTACGATCCGACTGCATCTGCAAGAAGAAATGTGGTAGTTTATATTCTGAGACATGAATTACCTTCCTGCTCCAGGTGTTATGCTTATTGGAGTAGATTTTCAGATTGTAACGGCCGTTCATTCGATCGGTCGGAATCACGAAAGAGCCTTGAATCTGGCCCATTTCGTCGGTCTTATATTGTTTCTGTTCAATTTCCGTACCATTGGAGTCTTCAAAACTGACATAGATCTTTTTATTGGTCAGAAGATGGCGTTCTTGGATTGAGTGTTCGTAACATACAGCTGTGAACTTGATCGTCTCACCTGGTCGATAGATGCTGAGGTCTGTGAAGATCTCGGCTGAATTTTCCAAGTAAGTGGCTTTGGGTTTTCTAATTTGGTAATAGCGGCAAGTGTCAGCGTAAATATCTCCCTTGGCAAGCACCTCCACAGGATGTCCGTCGTTGATATCTACCCAGAAGCAGGAGACCGTATGCTCATCGGTATAGACAACCTGCTTTACATCCGAGATGGTTAATATCTCGGAGTAGTACATTTCCGATTTCTGCGTTTTGCCAAAGTCGTCCTTGAACTGGACTTGTAGTGCATACAAACCATAGGGGAGAGGGCCAAGTTTGAACGTGTCTCTTGGCAACTGTATTGTAAAGGTCTTGAACCAAGTCAAGTCCTTCTCTTTTATCGTGTAGTAATTTTTGGTATTTTCCCTTTTCTGTGCCTTATAGACTATGATTTGGACCTGTTTCAGATTCTTGTGCCGATTGATGCAGACAGGAATACTATCGCCACTATGAACCTGTTGTGGGTATTCGATATTGACTGTCTTGGCTTCAATGTGTGAAACCAAGTTCTCTATATCATTGCGCCACATACTCTTGGGGAATCTGCGCAGATAATCCTTGTAGGTTGCCAGCAGGCTGTCTTCCGTTTGGGTCCTGCATAGAATCTCACCACACTCTTCACGAAGTTGGTATTTATGATATAGGGCCATCAAGGCATCGTTGCCATATACTTTTTGCTGGTAGAGGTAGGGCAGAAGTTCCTCGTCCGAGGTGCGTAGTGGTTTGTGTCCTGGGTCATGTGACCAAAGGAAGTCTGCCAGTGTCGGTACACGCATCAGATCCACTTTGGTTGCATGGATCAGATGCTTGTAGTTGCTCAAAGGATATTGCCAGAGCGAATCCACTTCCGAAAAGTCCAGAGGATACATCTTGCCGTTGTAGGTGGATTCCTGTATGGTGTGTCCGAGTATGTTGAGCAGACAACGTATATCGGGACGAGTCTCATGGGCACGTACCGTATCGATGCGAGCCAGGAGTGTGTCATTGAAATCGGTGGAAATGGAGCTTTTGGCCAATCCCCAACGGATCAGGGCATCGACCAGAGCTTCGCCATCGTTGGTGCGGATGGCCTCTTCGTATCTTTTTTCAGCATCGGCGATCACCTGTTTGGGGAAGGCGAAGTTCGGGGTGCTGTAATCTTTTGCCATGCTCCACATCATTGTGCCAAGCATCAGCATCAATAAGAATGTTTTCTTCATAGTCGTTTTATTATGTTCTCAAGAAGAATTGAAGAAAAGAAGCTGTCTGCAAAAAACTTCTAATCTTCTCCTCTTCTTTGATTTTTTATATTATTCTCAAGAAGAATTGAAGAAAAGAAGCAGTCTGCAAAAAAAAACATCAAATCTTCTCCTCTTCTCCTCTTCTTTGATTTTTTTATATTATTCTCAAGAAGAATTGAAGAAAGGAAGCAGTCTGTAAATAAACTTCAAATCTTCTCCTCTTCTTTGAGGATATCGTTATAAACTATTAAGTTTCGCAAGTATAGGACCTGCGAAACTTACTATAGTTTAAATTAACTCCCTCCCTAAGCAGGGAGGGTTGGGGAGGGTCTTCTCCCTAAGCAGGGAGGGTCGGGGAGTTTTTTTAATTCTCCAGATTCTCTTCGTGGAGAGTATATTCCGACGAACCATCGAAGCAGTGAGTACAAACCTGCGACTTGTCCAAGCCGATGGCTTCGATCAGATCCTCAATCTTTGTGAACTTGAGTGAAGAGAGACCGAAACGGTTCTGGATGATCTGAACCATCTGGGTGTATTCTGGCGAATCGGTGGTAGAATAAGCCTTCAGACGTTCTGGATCCTGTGCAGCAGCTTCTCCTTCCAGGTCAGCAATGATGCGACGGGTGATGAGTTCCATGTCGGAACGGGAACTTGTGAAGTTGATGAAGCGGCAACCATAGACCAGTGGTGGACAGGCAATACGCATGTGAACCTCCTTGGCGCCAGCTTCGTACAGGCAAGTTGTGTTGTCACGCAACTGAGTGCCACGCACGATGGAATCATCGCAGAAGAGTACCTTCTTGTCTTTGAGGATCGCCTTGTTCTGGATGAGCTTCATCTTGGCAACCAATTCACGCTGTTCCTGATGCTGTGGGGTGAAACTGCGAGGCCAGGTAGGTGTATATTTGCTGATGGCACGCATGAAAGGACACTTATGTCCGTGCGAATAACCGATAGCCATGCCAGTACCAGAATCAGGAATACCACAAGCGCAATCTACTTCTGTTTTGTCGGCTTCACCCATCATGCGGCCGATGGCATTGCGTACCTCTTCGGTGTTGCGTCCTTCGTAGTCCGAGATTGGGAATCCGTAATATACCCACAGGAAAGAGCAGACCTGCATCTTTTTGTTGGCTTTACGCAGAACCTCCATCTTGTCGGCTGTGACTTTGACAATCTCGCCAGGTCCCAGGAACTTGACCGTTTCGTAGCCGAGATTCGGGAAGGCAGTCGTTTCGCTGGCAATGCCATAACCATCCTCCTTCTTGCCGATGATGATTGGGGTACGTCCCCAACTGTCGCGGGCAGTAATGATACCCTCCTCCGTTAGGAGAATCATCGAACAAGAACCCTTGACGGTACGGAAAACATTTTCGATACCCTCTACAAAGGTCTTGCCCTTGACAATCAGGCAACCTACGAGTTCTGTTGGGTTGATGCGTCCCGATGAAAACTCGGTCAGATGCATGCCTTCGTCCAGCAATTGTTGGGCAATCTCTTCGATGTTGAGAATCTTAGCAACTGTACAGATGGCAAAACGGCCCAGGTGAGAATTGAAGAGTTGTGGTTGTGCATCTGTATCAGAGATGATGCCAATACCGCTGTTTCCGTGAAATTTCGGAAATTCCTCTTCGAACTTGGTACGGAAGTAGGAACTTTCAAGGCTATGAATGGCACGTTTGAAACCCAACTCCGGGTCGAACGTTACCATACCGCCACGACGAGTGCCAAGGTGGCTATGATAGTCGGTGCCGTAATATACATCGGCAACGCAACTGCTTTTCAGAATGGAACCAAAAAAACCAGCCATAAATCAATTAAAAATTAACAATTAACAATTAAAAATTAACAATTAAAAATTAATGATTAACCCCCTCCCTCATGAAGGAGGGAAGGGGTAGGTCTGTTTATACCAAGTGGCGGATAAGTTCCTCGCGGTCACCGGCCAGCATGTCGATAACTGGGATTTCAACCATGGTGTAGCAACCTGGCTGCTGCTTCATGGCAGCGCGAGCTACGTTCACCAAAACCTGAGCAGTAAGGGCAGGGTTGTTGATCTTCATGTTGAACTCGAAGAGCTGGTTGTGTGTCTTGCCGCTCACACCCTTGCGGGTGAGGTTTACGCCGTGGCCAACATCGTTGAGGGCATCAACGCTCTCTACCTGGGAGACGTGAGTCTCGTCGCTTGCGAAGTATGGATCGGCTTTGATTGCCTTGGTTACTTCTGCAAGGTCTGCACCCTCTTCAAGCTCTACGTAAACCATACGGCGATGGATGCCTTGACCAACTGGGATAGTCATGCTGAGAGCATCCTTGACGCCAGCCTTCGAACGAACGCATACGGAGTGGCCCATCGAACGGCCAGGACCGAAGTTTGTGTAGCTGATGCCCTTAGGCGCAAGGCTCTCCATGAGAGTACGGACAATAGAGTCTGAACCTGGATCCCAACCAGCAGAGATGATGCTGACTGCCTTGTTCTCTTTGGCAACCTTGTCGAGCGAACGGCGCAGGTCGATGATCTGAGTGTGGATATCGAAGCTATCTACGGTGTTGATACCGAGAGCGAGGCACTGCTTGGCATACTCCTCAACGCTACGGGTTGGGGTTGCGAGGATGGCTACGTCAACGTCCTTCAACTCCTTGATGTCCTTAACGACCTCAATGTTTGCCAACTCTGCAGGCTTGTTCTCTGCACCGTTACGACGTACGATACCTACTAACTCAAAGTCTGGGGCAGCCTCAACTGCATCCAGTGCATACTTGCCGATGTTGCCGTATCCGACAATGGCTACACGAATTTTCTTCATAATATGTGTTGTTAATTGAATGACGTGTGTGAAATACCGGCGCAAATTTAGCATTATTTCATCAAACTGCAAAATTTTTGTGGCAAAAAGTTTACAAGATTCAATTTTTTTTTGTACTTTTGCACTCGTTTTGATGTTATACATTATATATATTTTATTGACAAAAGGGGTGTTCTTTCTTTATCTCCCCAGTGTTATTCGTTAATTAATTATTGAAATCAACTCATGATTAATCCTCGAGATATTCAAATCAGCGATTATAATTATGATCTGCCCGATGAGCGGATTGCCAAATATCCATTGGAAAAGCGTGACCAGTCGAAATTGTTGGTTTGGCGCCATGGTGAAATCGAACAAAAACACTTTTGTAACTTGCCGGATCAGATTCCTGCAGGTTCGATGATTGTATTCAATAATACCAAAGTGATTCAGGCTCGTCTGCATTTCCACAAACCAACTGGCGGTTTGGTGGAGGTGTTCTGTTTGGAACCGGAATCTCCTAAGGACTATCAGCAGAATTTCGCCTCTGAATCGGAATGTACCTGGACCTGTCTGGTCGGCAATTCGAAGAAGTGGAAGGAGGGAAGCCTCTCGATGGAGGTCACACTGAAGGATGGTCGCCAGACTACCCTCTATTGCGAACGTGCTGGCGAGTTAGGTCCTTCCCAGAAGATCAGATTTTTCTGGGACAACCCGAACAAATCCATCCTCCCAATTAAGGGGGAGGTGTCGCAGCGCGACGGAGAGGGTCTGTCTTTCGCTCAACTGCTTGATGCCATCGGTGAACTGCCAATTCCACCGTACCTGAACCGTGCGACCGAAGAGAAGGACAAAGAGACCTATCAGACCGTTTACAGCAAGATTCAGGGTAGTGTTGCTGCGCCTACCGCTGGTTTGCATTATACTCCAGCCGTGCTTGATACCCTTAAGTCCAAGGGCGTAGATCTGCAATATCTCACTCTTCATGTCGGTGCTGGAACTTTCAAGCCCGTTAAGTCCGAGACTATCGAAGGTCACGATATGCACACCGAGTTCATCTCTGTTCCAAAGTCAGTCATCCAATCTCTGCTTGACTTCAAGAGAACAAATGAGCAAAAGAACAAAACAACACATCAACCAAACACGGGCTTGCTGGTAGCCACCGGCACGACCTCTGTTCGTACGTTGGAGAGCCTATATTATATTGGCGAAAAGCTGCTGTCTAATCCCGAGGCACATGCCGAAGATCTGGTTGTGCATCAGTGGGAGCCTTACGATGAGCAGCACTCACTTCCTGTTGCCGAGGCTTTGCAGGCAATCCTTGACTATCTGGAGCGTACCGGTGCAGAGAACCTCGTTACAGCAACCCAGATTTTGATTGCGCCAGGTTTTGTCTATCGTCTGGTGGATGCGATTGTGACCAATTTCCACATGCCACAGAGCACCTTGCTCCTCTTGGTGAGTGCTTTTGTCGATGGAGATAGCCTCGATGGTCCAAACTGGCATCGCATTTATAAATACGCAATGGACAACGACTTCCGTTTCCTGTCGTACGGAGATTCGAGCATTCTGTTCAAGAATTGATATTTGAAGATTGATAATTGATAATTGAGTTTATCAAACAATATAAAAATGATAGGGAAAGTGCAAAGTATTTGTGGTCGATAGATGTTGTATAACATATTTATTATTATCTTTGCACTGCTTTTTAAGGCAAACAATAACAATTTTCATTGTTTTAATAATAACAATTTAAAATTTTTACAAAGATGACTAAAGTCGCTATTAACGGTTTCGGCCGTATCGGTCGCCTCGCTTTCCGTCAGATGTTCGAGGCTCCAGGTTATGAGGTAGTTGCTATCAACGACCTTACTTCTCCAAAGATGCTTGCTCACCTCTTGAAGTATGATACTGCTCAGGGTGGTTTCTGTGGCAAGTTCGGTGAGGGCAAGCACACTGTAGAGGCTACTGAGAACTCTATCATCGTTGACGGCAAGGAGATCAAGATCTCTGCTGAGAAGGAGGCACAGAACTGCCCTTGGAAGGCTAACGACGTTGACGTAGTTCTCGAGTGTACTGGTTTCTACACCTCAAAGGAGAAGGCTTCTGCTCACCTCGCTGCTGGTGCTAAGAAGGTTGTTATCTCTGCTCCTGCTGGTAACGATCTCCCAACCATCGTATACAACGTTAACCACAACACCTTGACCGCAGCTGACACTGTTATCTCTGCTGCTTCTTGCACCACCAACTGTTTGGCTCCTATGGCTGCTGCTCTCAACAAGTATGCTGCTATCCAGTCAGGTATCATGTCAACCATCCACGCTTACACTGGTGACCAGATGATCCTCGACGGCCCACAGCGTAAGGGCGATCTCCGTCGTTCACGTGCTGGTGCTCAGAACATCGTTCCTAACTCAACTGGTGCTGCTAAGGCTATCGGTCTCGTTATCCCAGAGCTCAACGGTAAGTTGATCGGTTCTGCTCAGCGTATCCCAACCCCAACTGGTTCTACCACTATCTTGGTTGCTGTTGTTAAGGGTAAGGACGTAACTAAGGAGGGTATCAACGCTGCTATGAAGGCTGCTGCTACCGAGTCATTTGGTTACACCGACGAGGAGATCGTTTCTAGCGATATCATCGGTATGAAGTTCGGTTCTCTCTTCGACGCTACCCAGACCATGGTTAGCAAGATCGACGAGGAGACCTACCAGGTACAGGTTGTTTCTTGGTACGACAACGAGAACTCATACACCTCACAGATGGTTCGTACTATCAAGTTCTTCTCAGAGATCAAGTAATTGATTCTCCCGAAAAGATCATAATATGGGACTGCAACTTCGGTTGTGGTCCTTTTTTTATATCATCAAAATAAAAAATATATAAAACATTTGGTGGGTTCAAAAATAATCTCTATATTTGCGCCAGTTATTTGTCGTTAATCGTTATCCGTTATCTGTTATTTTTTAATCTTTAACTTTTAACTCTTAGCCTTTAACCTTCATACTTTAATCATTAACCTTTAAACCTTAAACTTTTTAACATGGTCAATCGTTTTATTCTGAACGAACTTAGTTATTTTGGTGCAGGTAGCCGCAAGGAGTTGCCTGGAGTTGTTAATCGTCTTGGCTTCAAGAAGGCACTTGTCGTAACGGATAAGGATCTCGTTAAGTTCGGTGTTTGCAAGATGGTCACTGACGTGATGGACGAAGCTGGTATTCCTTACGAAATCTATAGCGATGTTGTTCCAAACCCAACTGTAACCAACGTAAAGAATGGTGTGGCTGCTTTGGCCAAGAGTGGTGCAGATTTCCTTGTTGCCATTGGTGGTGGCTCGAGCATCGATACAGCCAAGGGTATCGGTATCGTTACCAACAACCCAGAGTTCTCGGACGTTGTCAGCCTTGAGGGTGTTGCCCCAACCAAGAAGAAGACTGTACCGATCATCTGTTTCCCAACAACTGCAGGTACTGCAGCCGAGACCACAATCAACTATGTAATCATCGACGAGGAGAAGCACAAGAAGATGGTATGTGTCGATCCTAACGATATTCCTTATTGCTCTATTATTGATGCTGAGTTGATGTATTCTTTGCCAAAGGGTACCACTGCAGCTACTGGTTTGGATGCTTTGACTCATGCTATCGAGGGTTATATCACCAAGGCTGCTTGGGAACTCTCTGACATGTTCGAGATCGAGGCAATCCGTCTCATCAACAAGTATCTCCGTTTGGCTGTGTTCGATCCATCGAATCCAAAGGGTCGCGAGGGCATGGCATTGGCTCAGTATGTGGCTGGTATGGCCTTCTCGAACGTAGGTTTGGGTGTTGTTCACGGCATGGCTCATCCAATGGGTTCATTGCACAACATTCCTCACGGTGTAGCTAACGCCCTTCTTCTGCCAACCATCATGGAGTTCAATGCTCCTGTATGTCGCGAGAAGTATGTAGAGATTGCCAAGGCAATGGGCGCTTACAAGGAGGGCATGACCCAGATTGAGGCTGCTCAGGCTGCTTGCGATGCCGTTCGTCAGTTGGCGGTCGAGGTTGGTATTCCTCAGCACCTCTCAGAGATTGGCATCTTCGAGAAGGATATCGATGCTCTCGCTGATCAGGCTATTGCCGATGTCTGCACTCCAGGCAATCCTCGCAAGATCACTCGCGCTGAGATCGTTGAGCTTTACAAGAAGGTTCTCTAATCAATTCTCGAAGCATCGATAATTCGATAACTCGATAATTCGAAATAATAAAAAAACTCCCGACAAAATCAAGTCGGGAGTTTTTTGTTTTACTTAACCATCACCTTCTTTCCGTCGATGATGTAGAGGCCAGCGTGGGCATTCTCGACACGAAGACCGTTGAGGTTGAAGATCTGTTCTGTCTTGATGGTTGGACTCTTGATATGACCGATAGCTTCAGGAATGCCATAAGAGAGTACCGGTGCAATCGCCATCGAGAGTGGATCGTCGGTATTTGCATACCAGGCACTTTCTCCAGTAGGATAATAGCCGTCGAATTCTGCCTGATACTGGTAGGCGGTATTCTTCTCTCCGTAGCCACGGCGGTAACAAAGAATAGCGATATCGTCTTCTCCATCGTTGTTGCCATTGTTTGGAATGCCAGAGACGCTTACGAAGAACTCACCGTCGATCTCTGCCGTCTTGTCGAGCACAAAGGTTGTTGCTACGATTTCATACTCATCGCTAAGCAGCTGGCTTGCCTTGAGCGAACCTGAGGCCAAGACTTCTCCTGGCATGCCCTGTGCATCGGCCTTGTGGATCTTGACTACAATGGCTGTGTCTGGTGTAACGGTGAAGGTGCGATCGAAGAAGATGCTGACACTGTCGATGGTGGCAGGAGCCAAAGGCGCCTTGAACTTCTCGGCGAATGCATAGATGTCCAACCAGTTGGTTCCTGCATAATAACCATAGAATCCAAGTGGGATATTGGCAAGGCTGCTGTTCTCTTCGGGAGCGATGTTCCAGATGTACTGTGCACCACCTGCCTGAATTGCATAGTTCAGTTGGTCAACATCTTTGCCGATATTGTTGGCAACCTGCAGAGCACAACTGAATGTGCCGGCCTTGGTATAGGTGACAACTGGATTGGCTTCGTTCGAGGTCTCGATGTCTGTGCCGTTGAAGTACCATTGACGCTCTGTGATATGTCCTTTGGAGAGATCTCGGAAGGTGACAGGAACATTGCATGGTACAAAGACTCCGGTGTAAGGCGAGAGGTAGCCCTCTTCTGGAAGACCAGCAATGGCTTTTGGCATCTCTGCCTTGACCTCAACATAGTTCTTGCGAATCAAAGTGTCAGACTCGGTTCCGTTGGTAACGATCAGCATGACATCGTAGGTGCCTGCTTCGTTGTAGGTTACGATTGGGTTGTGGACATCTTCGTTGGTAACAATGCCACCAGGGAACTCCCACTTGATAGAAGTTGCCTTGGTTGACTGATCGTGGAAGTGTACGCTTTCACCCTCGTTGATTATGATTTTGGCACTATCCGACAGATCCATAGCCTTGAGCTTGAAACCGTCGAATGCCACATCTTCGCCATCCTGACCTTCGTAAACGAAAGCAAAATAGAGCTCATGATCTTCGTATTCGCTCAAATCGCAGTTGAAACGGATCCAGGCAGGACCTGTGTAGGCATTCTTTTGTGCCCACTCGAAGGCATTGACCAAGTCCGTCTCCTTGCCGGTGGTTTCATCGTAGATGCTTAGATACCAGTTGGCAAAGTAGAGCATGCCGCCCGAGAAGAATGAGTAGAACTCGACGCTCGAGTTCGGCTTGATCTTCATGGCAGGAGACTCGAAGATTTCAGCCTGTTTCTCGTAGCTTGAATACTGTATGTTGAGCGAGTGTTGATTGTCTGGATCAATAGATGAGAAGCTGTTGCCACTTCTAAGGGTAGGTTCCTCCATCAGGCGGAAGGTGGTTCTTGAGGTGTTGTAGAGTTTCCAATCTGCAATTTCCTCCAGACTGTCAAAGCCTTGCTTGTAATAGGTTGTCTCCGATTCATCGGCACCAAAGGATGCGGTCAGCTTCTCATTAATAATATAATCTGCCTCGACCAGTGGGCTGAAGACGTTCTCGCCAGCAGCCAGTACAAGCAGTTTGCAGCTCTTCTTGATCTTGATAGTGCCGCTGGTTGCCTTGATGATGATTGGCTCGTCGGTCAGCTCGGCCGAATCCTTGGCGGTCATTGAGTACCAGATGGCCATAGCACGGTCATCACCGGTTACTGAGATGTTTACCTCTACAGGCGCATCGAAGGTACCACCCATTGGATCCAATACAGGACATGGGAGAGGTGCTTTCTGAGTCACGATCAATGTGTAGCTGGCTGTGTCTGGCAAGTATTTGTCGTTGCCGGCAAAGCAAGCCGAGATGGTGCATACGCCAGGCTTGATGCTATAGAGTACACCACTACTTGGACTAACTGCACAAACCGATGGATCAGAACTCTTGAAGGTGATGTTGCTGACGTAGAACTTCGAATTTGGATAAGGGCTATAGCCGTTGTCCGGAGCTTCGATGTACATTGTGTCCTTTTCGAACTTGAACTCTGGCGAAACACGAATCACGTAGTCGGCCTCGATGATATCGCTGTAGTTGTCGTCTTTCTTGGCAACAGCCTTGAGTTTCGATGTGGCAGCAATCTTGACTGGCTCAGTGTAAACAACGCCATTGCCTTTCGGACTGGTACCATCCAATGTATAATAGATTGTGTAGGTGCCAGCCTCGTACTCTGGAACTGTGATTGAACAAATCTGTACCGAATCGTAGGTGCCAGATGCGAGCGAGAAGACAGGGGCACTGACGGCAGCAGCCTCCATCTCGTAGTCTATCTCGATGGCACGCATATAGTAGATGTTTTTGACATCCGATGGCTGGAAGAACTCAATGTCGAGTTTGCCCATCTGAGCATCGGTAGTTGGCTTGAACTCGTATTCGTCGACGGTTCCGGTCAGATTGACCGAATCTTTGTCAGCACATTGATAGGAGATACCGTTGGTCGAGACTTTCATATAGACAGCCTGTCCCTCTTTGCCCGCATGACGAGCCTTGATGCGAACGGCTGTGATTTTGCCCTTTACATCGTAGGTGAAGAATGACGTGAACGACGGATTGTCGGTTGCCTTGCCGAACATCTGACCTGAAGACGATGTGTAACTGTAGGTCTTCGAGTTGTCGGTATAGGCACTCCATGTCAATCCATTGATTGTGGCTGTGATGGTGTCTTGGTCCACGAACGAAGAACTGAAGTTGTAGATGCCTTCACCACCATTGGTCTTGCTTAGATCCCAGCCGAAGCTCCATGTCTTGGTTACTGTTGGTTTTGATTCGCTGTATTCAACCTTAATCGATTTGATGAAGAGGACATTCTTTTTCTCTTTGTTCTGGAAGAATTCGATGTCCAGTTTGCCACTCTGAGCCTCAGCTGTAGGCTTGAATGTATAAAGCAGCGAATCGGTTGTCAAATAGACCACAGCGCTGGCGTCGCACACGTAAGCGATACCATTCACACTAACCTGCATGGTTGCCTCTTCCGAATCCTTCTGGCGACGAGCCTTGATGCTGACCTCCGAGATGGCTCCTGGTGCATCGTAGGTAAAGAGAGAGACGTGCGAGGCGTAAGCGTTTGCCGAACCCAAAGACTGGCCACCTCCCGCTGTGTAAAGGTACTTGGAAGTGCCAGTTGCCATCCAAGACCACTCGTTGATTGTTGTACTCAACGTGTCTGGTGCAGTTGTATTATAAAAACCTGCACCTCCGTCACTTTTACTTAAACTCCAGTTATACGACCATGTTTCTGCATGGATACTACTGAATGATGATGCCGCCATTGTAGCGAACATCATTACTAACAACTTAAATTTTTTCATTGAAATGTTTTGTTTGTAAATTATAATAACCCAATATTTTAAGTTTGTTTCATTTACCCAATAATGTGTAAGTAGGTGCTCAAAAGTTTTTGAACTCAAATCTAACGTCTCGATTTCAACTCAAAAGTTTTTGAACTCGAATCTAACGTCTCGATTTCAACTCAAAAGTTTTTGAACTCGAATCTAACGTCTCGATTTCAACTCAAAAGTTTTTGAGCTCAAATCTAACATCTCGATTCCTACTCAAAAGTTTTTGAGCTCGAATCTAACATCTCGATTCCTACTCAAAAGTTTTTGGACTGTACGGTTAGATATCCATTGTGGCCAAATGCACACGAAATTGCTTTGTTTAATAAACCTACAAGGAATTTAGAGGAATTACAAGAAGAACTATAGTTAGGAATTCCCTGTAGAATGTCTGCGACGCTAAATAATCTATTATTGACCACGGAAAGCACAGAAATCATAGAAATAAACAATTAATAATTAATCTGCTTCATCCGTGTCATCTGCGTTACTGGCATTCAACCGTACAGGTCAAAATTCCTATAAAAAGAACAAGGCTTTATTGCTCAGAAAACCTTGTCCTCGATAACATTCCCCTTAATATCGGTGATACGCCATTGAGTGATGTTACGCTGCTCACTACTGATGCTCACACCGCACTTAAGGACCCTCCCCTTTTGGGGGAGTTGGAGGGGGCTGTAAGGTATAGCATATCCTTTGCTGTCAATCTGAGCTAAAGCATTCTCGACAGTGTCATCTACCTTCAGTTCAAGCACGAAGATGTCTGTCTTGGTCTTTATCACCACATCAGCACGGCCCAGAATGCTCTTGACCTCAGTATCGACCTTGCTATTAAGCATAGAGAAGATGACATAGATAAGCAGTTTGTAAAAAGCCTCGCGCTTCTTCTTCGCCATCCATTCCTTCTTGGTGATAATGTCATAAGGAAGACTGGCAATCCATGAACGTAGCTCTATTAGTGCTGTAGATAAATCGCTATTCTTCAAAGCTCGTGCCATTGACAGAACTGCTGCATCACGTTCCAAATCGTCCGCATCCATCAGATAATTGGTCAGGCTTTCTATCATACCTTGCCGTACTTCGTAATTAGGGAAATGGAGTGTGTATGAATCCAACTCCTTGTCATATGATGCAATTGTAAGATACCCACTTTGATATAGCAAAGGGATTGGTGTACTAGCCTTCTCGCATGGTACATTAAAAGCATTGATAGACAACTCAGCTCCATCAAAATCAAGTGTATTGAACTCTGGATGGTGCTGTAAGTGCTCTATAAGTGACTTAGAGGTTCCAGAATCGAACCAATATGGGTCGGTTGTCTGTTTGTCCAAAGCTTTCAATAGGCTAAATGGCGCATATACATCCTTGCTTCTTGGCGAGAAATGATAACCATCATAGTTTTTCTTTAGCAAAGCATATGCTTCATCAACTGTAACATTAAGGGCTTCAGCATATTCCTCAATGCATGGCCGGAGAGTTGTATCTAGTTCTTCTTGCGTAATACCGCATAATCCAGAGTATTTATCATCAAAAGATATTTGATTTAGGTTATTCAACTCTGAGAAGATGCTGAGCTGTGAGAACTTCGTAACGCCCGTGATGAAGACAAAGCGCAAATACTCGCCCTCATCCTTCAGTACCTGATAGAATTCACGAAGCATAGAACGCATTGCATCAAGTTGCTCCTTTTCATACATCAGACGCATGATAGGAGAGTCATATTCGTCAAGAATAACAACTACTTTTTCTCCAGTTTGCTCGTATGCACGATGTATCAAACGACGAAACCTCGCTCCAGGTGTTTTGTCTGCCTCA
>JAZRXX010000065.1:0-37623 GCA_045600485.1 Bacteroidales bacterium | reverse complement strand
AAAAGCCTTACTGAAGGACAATGCTCTATTCTTGTGCGTACAAACGATATTCATGCTTTTGCCCTTTCAGGGCGTCGCTTCGGCATTCTTAATACCCAGGGTGTCGCTTCGCTTGCCCTGGGCTATGTGCTGGTTGCCCTTACAGGGCGTTTTCCTTTGTTTTCTTTGCTTTCTTGTTAATCTAAGACACATCCCGAATGTTCGAATTGTTCGATGGTTTCTACAGGGAATTTAGAGGAATGAAAAGAATTCTACTATCAAGAAAGGAACCGTTTCTCTGTTTTCTTGTTTGTACATAGAATTAGTCTGCCTGTGCCAGATGTTAATAATTATTATGCAGTTGTCGATGACTCCAAAATGGAGAAAAATGAGAATGGGAAAACCGTTGGTGCCGGCATGGCAACTAAACTAAAAGAACTTGGTTTTAATGTTGAAATTATAGAATACATCACTCCTCATCAAGCTAAAAATATTAAACATCCTGAAGGGGTTACTGGAATTCAATATAATCAAAAGTTTGATTGGATTGTAACCCAAAGAGGCATAATAGATGGTATCAACAAATTATTCACAGATTGGAGTAATTTCTTTTCTGTCTTGGGAGTCCATGCAAATGGTGATAATGTCGATACTGTAAAACGTGGTGAAGATGCTAGAAAAAAGTAAAGATAATAATATGTTGTACAAGGCATTTAAGTACTCTATATGTATGGTAATAACATTACTTTTGCTAAGAACTGTGTATCTTGCAATAGTATGCTATACACATGATTACAATGACAAGGTTTGGCAACCCTACTTAGTTGGCGATACCATGTTTTTTTCAAATAACAAAGGAGATTCGACCGAATGGAATATATTTGAAATTAGAAATGGCGACAATTTTTTATCTCCCGTGTTTTTTATGAATCCTTTAATCATAAGTTCATTGGTTGGAACAAATGATTATAGTGCTGTTATCCATATTAGAACGTATTCTGGCCAAAAGTCGATTTATTTTCATCCGGAATTTAAGGGAAGAAATTGTATCGAGGTTCGCGAATACGAAAAAAGACAGAAAAACGTATCACCTAGTAGATACCGGAATATGGATATACTCAAAATTATACCTCACGAAAAGGTTTTTAGAAAAGAACCATTTCTGGATTCAATCTACTGGTCTTCTCAATATGGTTATATCAAGGTCTTCTATAGCGATGGAGAGATCTGGGAGCTAAAATCTTTCAAAAGAAATGGAGAGATTGTCTATGAGCTCAATAATTAAAATAGCCACACACCATGACCGATACCATACAATGTCCAACATACGATGACTTTGGCCACATCACTGGCAATGACCGCAGCGGTACTGCGGGCGATATGTCATATGCCTACGATAACCTGCATGGATGGAGTAAGCAGAGACCGAAGGTGCCTAGAAACTGTGAATGGATAGAAACTTTTCGACCTGTACGGTTAACCTTTCGCCCTGAAAGGGCAATCGCAAAGCGCACATAGCCCAGGGTGTCGCTTCGCTTGCCCTGGGCTATGTGCTGGTTGCCCTTTCAGGGCGTTTTCCTTTGTTTTCTTTGCTTTCTTGTTAATCTAAGACACATCCCGAATATTCGAATTGTTCGATGGTTTCTACAGGGAATTTAGAGGAATGAAAAGAATTCTACTAACAAGAAAGAAACGGTTCTTTGTTTTCTTGCAAGTACATAGAATAAATCTGGGTTTCTTGTTACTCTACACCTGGGTGATTCTGGTGGAAAAGCAGGATACGTTCCTTGAAGAGTTGTTCCTGCTCAGGCTTGAAGAATGATGTACAGATGCGGACACCCTGCTGAGTAGAGCCCATGGTGTCAAGTGGATAGACTGCAATACCAAAATACATCAGCTCCTTGGTAAGCTGGAGGTCTGTCATGCCAGGATATTGGGCCGTAAAGTAGAAGCCATCGGCCAAAGGTTCGCCCTGGTCATTGTCATAAACGAGATAGAAGCCATTGTCCAACAGAACCTTCTTCATGTAAGCAGCACGTCGTCCATACTCCTTGACATCCTCAAGGAAGTTGTATGAGCCATCGCAAGCAGCCTCCATCAAAGCAGCCATTGCATGCTGCACGCTATGCGTTGTACCACTGGAGAGCGTGTACATCAGACGGTTGCAGAAGAAGTTGCCAAATTCGCCGACACCGAAGGTCTTCTGCAGATTCTCATAAACACGATGATACATCTTGTTGCCGAAACAGGTCACACCAATACGCTGGCCTGCATAAGAAAAGGCCTTGGAGCCAGATATCCATAGTACATAGTTGTCTGTATATTGCGCCACAGTAGCCTGATAAGGTGCCTGATAAGGATGCGACAAGTCTCGACGGAAATCCATGGCAAAATAGGCCAGATCCTCCAGTACAATGAAGTCATACTTGGTAGCCAACTGTCCGATGCCCTTCAGTTCCTCCTCTGTAAAGCATACCCACGATGGATTGTTAGGGTTACTATAGACCATACCACAGATATTGCCAGCCTTGACCATCTCCTCGAGTTTGTCGATGAGTGCCTGTCCGCGATAGCTATAGATATCGAGACCGATATGCTTGAGGCCAATCACATCACATTGGGTGGTTTGCACAGGGAATCCTGGCTGAATGAGAAGTACCGTGTCCTTGCCTGTACCTTTGTAGGCATGGTAAAGGGCAGTAAAGGTTCCGAATGTGCCCTGCATGCTGCCTGTGGTTGGGATGCAGCATAGAGGATCAATCTCTACGCCAATGAAAGCCTTGACAAACTCAGAGGCAGCCTTCTTGATTCGAGGGATGCCGCCATTGGGAGGATAGACCGTAGCACAACCCTCAGACAAAGCCTTCTGCTCGGCAAGAAGAGCGATTTGAGAAGGTTGGAGACCTGGGACACCCATCTCCAGATGAATGACAGGCTGGCCGGTCTTTTCTTCGAGCGCTTTGCTCAATGCCTGGAGGTCACGAATGGTAGCTGTAGAAAAATCACCGAGATGCATCTGCTCAATGCACTCGGTGACGATATTGTAATCTAATGGAGTTATCATAGTAAGGTAGTAAGATTTGTTCAATACTTGACGTTGTGCATATCGCCAGACTTCAGGAACTCCTCGTGGAAAGAGAAGGCATGATGCAGGGACATTGGCGTATGGGCAGCCACACCATCCATGAGGTGCAGGTACTCGCGCAGCAACGGACGATAAGATGGATGTGCACAGTTCTCGATAATACATTCGGCACGCTGACGTGGAGACTTGCCACGAAGATCAGCAATACCCTGTTCGGTGATGAGGATCATGACAGAGTGCTCAGAACTATCGACATGCGAAACATAAGGAACAATGGCCGAGATGTTTCCACCCTTGGCTACGCTTGGGCAGATGAAGACCGAAATATAGGCATTGCGAGCAAAATCGGCAGCACCACCCACACCATTCATCATCTTGGTACCCATCACATGAGTTGAATTGACGTTGCCGAAGATATCTGCTTCGAGAGCTGTATTGACAGCCACGATACCCAAACGACGCACAATCTCTGGGTGGTTCGAGAGTTCGTAAGGACGAAGCACGATATGCTGCTTATAGAAGTCGATGTTGGCCATCACACGGTCATAGACCTCATCGCTCAAAGCCAAAGCGCCCGACGACGCGAACGTGCATCGGCCCATGTCGATCAGATCAACCACCTGATCCTGCAGAACCTCGGTATAGAGCTTGAAAGGAGGAATCTCGTCGGCATTCTGCAGTTCGTGCAAGATGGCATTCGAGATATTGCCTACGCCACTCTGCAATGGCAGGAACTCCGATGGAATACGACCGGAATGCAATTCATCGGTCAGGAAACGTGCCACATTCTTGCCCAACTGAGCCGTTACCTCATCGACTGGATTGAAAGGCTTGACGCCATACTTGTAATGGCAATCGACAACTGCAACCACCTTCTTCGGATCGACCTTGAGCACTGGCGAACCAATACGATCCTGTGGCTCGTAGATAGGAATCTCTCGACGGTGAGGAGGTGTGGCAGGGGTATAGATATCGTGGAGGCCCTTGATGCGGGCATCGTAGGCAGAATTAAGTTCGATGATGATCTTGTCGGCTACCTGCGCATAGGTATCAACACAACCAATGCCACCTGACAGGACAATCTCGCCCGACTCGTTGATGTCCAAAGCCTCGATGATACAATAATCGATCTTGCCCAGGAATCCATAGCGAACATATTGGCCCACCACGCTGAGATGCATATCGAAATAGTTGATCTGGCCACCATTGATGCCAGCTCGCATGTTCGGAGAACCCTGGAACGGCATACGGAGGTTGATTGCCTCGGCCTTGGCCAAAGCTTCATCAACACATTCGTTGGTCAAAGCTCCGGTATATAGATTGATCTTGAAAGGACGGCCTGCTGCATGCTCGGCTTCGGCCTTGACTGCCAAAGCGGCGGTAACGACACGTGGTGCACCAGCAGCCGTAAAGCCACTTACACTAACAGTTTCGCCATTTTGGATGAGCGCAGCCGCCTCTTCAGCGGTCATTTTAGGATAAATCATACTCAAAAATTTGTTTGTTATGCAAATAATGCGTATCTTTGCACCGTCCTTTTAGGACATGAATAGTGCATTATGTGCGGCGCAAATGTAATGATTTTAATACCAATTTGCAAATAAATAGCACAAAATCCGGCATAGTGCGCCAGAATTTAACAAAAAATAAGATGAAGAAACTTTTTATTGAAACATACGGCTGCCAGATGAATGTGGCAGATAGTGAAGTTGTGGCAAGCATCATGCAGATGGCCGGCTACGATCTCTGTGAAAGCGTAGAGGAGGCAGATGCCGTATTTGTCAATACATGTTCGGTGCGCGACAATGCCGAGCAGAAGATATATGGACGACTGCAGTTCTTCAAGAGTTTGCAGAACAAAGGACAGAAACTGCTGGTTGGTATTCTGGGCTGTATGGCTGAACGTGTGCGCGAAGATCTGCTGGCTCATGGCGCCAACATCGTGGCAGGACCAGACTCCTACCTCGACCTGCCTAACCTGATTGCTGCTGCCGAGCAGGGAGAACAGGCCGTAAATGTAGAGTTGAGTACCACCGAGACTTATCGCGACGTGATTCCTCAGCGCATCGGACATAGCCGTATCTCAGGCTATATCTCAATCATGCGTGGCTGCAACAATTTCTGCTCCTACTGTATCGTTCCCTACACCCGTGGCCGTGAACGTAGCCGTAGCGTGGAAAGCATTCTCAATGAGTTAAAGGATCTGCAGGCCAAGGGATTCAAGGAGGTAACCTTGCTGGGACAGAATGTGAATTCGTACAACTTTGTTGACGATGATGAAAACCTTTGTCCCGAAGAATCAACAAAACAACAAAACAACGAAACAACACAAGAACGCAAAGCCATCGACTTTGCAGATCTGTTGAGCATTGTGGCCGAAGCTGCTCCCGAGATGCGAATCCGATTCTCGACCAGCAATCCACACGACCTGACCGACAAGATTATCGAGGCCATGGCTTCGCACAAGAATATCTGCAACCACCTGCACCTCTGTGTACAAAGCGGATCGAACGCTGTGCTCAAGAAGATGAACCGCAAATATACACGCGAATGGTATTTGGATCGCATCAAGGCTTTGCGTAAAGCCATTCCTGACTGCGGTATCTCGACCGATGTGTTCTGCGGTTTTTGTGGAGAAACACTCCAGGATCAGGCCGACACCCTCAGCCTGATGCGCGAAGTAGGCTACGATTCTGCCTTCATGTTCAAGTATTCGGAACGTCCAGGCACATACGCCGCCCGTCACTACGAGGATGATGTACCAGAGGAGGAAAAGATCCGTCGATTGAACGAGATCATTGCCCTACAGAACGAACTCTCGCTGGAGAGCAACCGTCGTGACATCGGCAAGACCTTTGAGGTTCTCGTTGAGGGTTATTCGAAGCGCAGCCGCGAACAGATGTGTGGCCGCAGCCAGCAGAACAAGATGGTGGTCTTCCCTAAAGGGAACTGCAAGCCTGGCGACTTCGTGATGGTCAAGATCTCCGAGGCAAGTTCAGCCACGCTGATTGGTTCTATTGTCAACTTCTAAATTTTTCTCAAAGAAGAGCAGAAGATTTGAAGGTTTCTATGCAAGATTCTCTTCTTTTCTTCAACTCTTCTTTGAGCATATAAAATAATCCTTTATGAAAAAAACGTTTCTCTCATTATTATCCTTTTTGTCTTTGACTTGTCTGTCGTCTGTTCAGGCCGACGATGCGAAACCATGGACCTTCTGGTACTGGATGAATGGAGCCGTGACTCAAGAGGGTATTACTGCCGACTTGGAGGCAATGGCAGAAATTGGTCTCGAAGGGTGCTATCTGATGCCTATCTATGGCATCGAACGTCGTCCGGAATTGGGAGGAACGATTCGTCAGGGCACGCCCGAATGGTGGCAGATGGTCGATTACTCGCTCAAAGAAGCTGACCGTTTGGGTTTGAAGATCGGTCTGCACATCTGCGACGGATTTGCCTTGGCCGGTGGTCCTTGGATTACCCCAGGACAGTCCATGCAGAAGGTTGTCAGCACCGACACAATCATTTCGGTGACAGGCAAGAAACCATTGGCATGGAACAGTCGTCTGCTGCCTGCACAGCCACAAGGCTATTACGTGGACATTGCCGCCTATGCGATTCCCCTTAAATACCAGCCAGCCAACACCCAACTGACTCCCGAAATCACATCCGAGGGTGGAGACTTTGCCATCGATGCCAAAGGCCGACTGAAAGCCAAGCAACCCTGTACCTTTTATTATACATACGAGAGCCCGATTACGGTTTCTGCACTCGAAATAACTACCTACAACAACTCCCTACAGGCCCTGCGCATGAAGGTAACTGCCCTCGACGACAACGGACTGCCTCTGCCAGGTTATGAGAACGGAGGCATACAGTTGGTGCCACCTCGCCATGGTTGGCAGAACTACGACTGTCCGACTACTGTAGCATTACCTACTGCCAACACCCGCAAGTTGAAATTCGAATGGACTCCTGAAGGCACCGAAAAGGGATCGGAAGATCTCGACAACGGCAAGTGGGGACCTACGCTCAAGATACAGGAGATGAAGGTGTTGTCCACCCCACGTGTCGATGACTGGGAAGGGAAAGCTGGTGTAGTGTGGCGTGTATCGAGCGAAAAGCAGGACTTCACTTCGGCCGAGATGTACGTTCCTGCATCGGAGGTAATCCGTTTGAATGCAGGCACCCAATTACCGAAAGGCGACTGGCGCGTCGTACGCATTGGACACACCTCTACCCTGCACGAAAATGCGACTGGAGGCGACTGCAAAGGATTGGAGTGCGACAAGTTCTCACGTTCAGCCACCCAAAGCCAGTTAGACCATTGGTTTGGCGAAGCATTCAAACAGTGTGACAAAGCGACTACGCGTCGAGTACTGAAATACATGCACATCGACTCGTGGGAGTGCGCCTGTCAGAACTGGAGCGATTCGATTTTTACAAAACAACAGAACAGCATCACCTTTGCCGAATACTTCAAGCAGGAACGTGGCTACGACCTGATGCCTTACTTGCCCCTGATGGTCGGCATTCCGATGGACAACCAGAAGACATCGGAACGAGTATTGCGCGATGTCCGTACAACCATCGCCCAGCTGGTCGATGAAGCCTTCTATCCTACCCTGGTTGCCGAAGCCCGCAAGCTGGATTGCAAATTGAGTGCCGAGAGCGTCGCTCCAACCATGATCAGCGACGGCATGGCACACTACAAACATGCAGACTATCCGATGGGCGAATTTTGGCTCAACAGTCCGACGCACGACAAACCGAACGATATGCTCGATGCCATCAGCGGTGGACATGTGTATGGCAAACAGATCATCCAAGCCGAAGGTTTCACCGAGTTGCGAGGCATCTTCAACGAAGTTCCCGCCCAACTCAAACCTCTGCTCGACAAACAATACAGTTTGGGCATCAACCGACTGTTCTTCCACGTCTATGCACTCAATCCCGACCCATCGAAGAAGCCCGGCATGACGCTGGATGGCATTGGTCTCTTCTTCCAGCGCACCCAACCTTGGTGGAAAGAGGGCAAGAGTTTCGTAGATTACATCACCCGCTGCCAGCGATTGCTCCAGATGGGCCGTCCTGTGGTCGATGTGGCTGTCTATACAGGCAACGAGATGCCTCGTCGTTCCATCCTTCCGGATCGTCTGGCACCACTTCCGGGTTACCATTATGATTCCTTCAACTACGATGCGCTGATGCATCCGGTGAAATCGGATTATCGTCCGGCATACAAGGTTCTTTCGTTGCCCGGCCAACGCCCAATGGATCCTGATTACATCGATATACCAGACGATGCGCTCAAGGCCATTTCTTCGTGTGGGCTTCAAGTCATCCGAGGCAAAGCTGATCTCTATTGGATGAACAGGCTCGACATAGCGCCAGATGCAGTTCTGCCCGAAGGGATTCTCTTCGCCCATCGATCGTTGCCAGAATCCGAGATTTACTTCTTGAGCAATCAAGCAGATTCTGCACGCACCTTCTTGGCCAAGTTCCGCGACCATTGCAATCTTCCTGCCGTCATCTACGATCCTGTGACCGACACCTTCGTGCCTGGACACTTCCAAGATGGCGAACAGATGGAGCTTACACTTTCTGCCTACGGTTCCTGCTTCGTACTGTTCGGTATGGAAGCTGGACGGCCTGCTATTGCTGCTGCAAATAGGACCTCAACAATACTGAAGGCCACAAGCCCCTATCAACTCGTCTTCGAGGAGAATGGAATTGCATTGCAATCCGACACCTTGCCCGACTGGTCGAAAGCAGAATCCGACAGCATTCGCTATTACTCTGGTCGAGTTCGATACTCGTTCGATTTCCAATACGCGCCAAAGGCGACAAAGAATGCCACCAACACCAAGTCCACGCAGCAAGTCTTCCTCAAGCTGAAGGACCTGCACGATGTGGCAACCATCGTACTGAATGGCAAAGAATGTGGATCCGTCTGGACAGCACCCTACGAGATTGAGATTACAGAAGCCCTCAAGGCCGGCAAGAACCACATCGAGATAACGGTGGCCAATTCCTGGAACAATGCCATCATCGGTCACGATGCCGGCAAGGATCCTTTTGCTAACATCTGGACCAATGCCAAGTATCGTGCACCAAAGCCAGAACTTCTTCCTGCTGGTCTTGGCGAGATTGAAATCATCGTGCAATAACACGATACTATAACAATATGTAATTATAACAATATATAATAATGAGATGAAAACTTGGCTAATACTACTGACTTTGATTCCAACGATGGTTTGTGCGCAAAAGAGCTACCCCGTAGAGAATATGAATCTGGAGGCCAAACCTGGTGACAACTTCATGGAATATGCCACCGGCCAATGGTGCAAGAATCATCCGCTCAAAGACGACGAATACGAAAACGGAGCCTTTAGAGGATGCCAGGATAGCGTGACTGCCAGAATGAGCAGAATCCTGACCGAGTTACTGGTTCTGCCCCAGAAGAAAGGATCAGTTGGCGAAGCTGTCAGCATCATCTACAAGCAATATAGTGACACGGCACAACGCAACGAATTGGGCATCCAGCCCATACAAGCTGAGTTACAAGCCATCCGAACAGCGAAATCGACCAAAGAACTGCAAGCAATCATGGCACGTCAGCATCAACAAGGAGGGTCAAACTTTCTATTCAATTGGGAAATCCGTCCAGACCTGATGCATGCCGATAGCAATATTGTTGCCACCAGCACGTATGGCAGTCCGATTCCTGCCAATTATTATTGGAGTTTCAAACACAAGAAGCGTGCTATCTGCAAGGATTACAGAATGTTCCAGGTCCGAATGTTCGAAGCTCTCGGCTATAGTCATACGGAAGCAGAAGCTCGAGCAAAGAAAACGTTCGCACTGGAGAGACGACTCATAAAGGGCTATATGAGCACCTTTGGCGAATTCTTTCAAAGCAAAGACTTTGCCCATAGCGTTCACAAAATTTCAAGAATCGAACTGGAGAAGAAATATCCAAATATCGCGTGGAATCAATTATTCAGGACCTCGACCGAAGCCATGGATGTCCGAATCGTGGATGTCTCCCAGCCTCGAACGCTGAAGATTGCCGACAACCTCTTAAAGAAGGCGGATTTTGAGGATCTGAAATCCCTTGCCGAATTCCGACTGATTATCGCTTTTGGAGGTATTCTGACCCAAGACATCCGACGAGACTACCGCGCGTTACAGGCATCGATGGTTGGAAACACAAAAGACCAAGACCAATGGAAAATCAATGCAAATTTCCTCGCCTCGATGTTTTCGATGCAAATGGGCCAACTCTACTGCGAAAAGTATTTTCCAACAGAAGAGAAAGAACGAGTTAAACGCATTGCCGAAAACATAGCAGAAGCCTTCCGTCAACGCATACAGCAAAACACATGGCTGACAGAAGAAACCAAGCAACAGGCCTTGAAAAAACTTGACAACATCGTATGGGAGATTGCTTACCCAGAAGAATGGGAAAGTCTGGGATGTGTGCAGATAACTCCCAAAAACACCTTGCGTGAAAACATCTCAAACCTGATTGAACAACGTTGGGATCAAAAAGTACGACGCACACTCAACCAGCCCGTTGACCGTCACTATTGGGAAGACGCGCCACAAACAGTCAATGCATATAATTTCTTACCCAAGAACAGAATCACCCTGTGTGCCGGCATCCTGCAGCCGCCCTTCTTCGACCCTTCAGCCGACGAAGCCATCAACTATGGAGCCATCGGAGTGGTCATCGCCCACGAACTGACGCATGGATATGATCCCAATGGTTGCCAATTCGATTCCATCGGCAACGTACATGATTGGTGGACACGCAAGGACAAGCATGCTTTCAGCCGTCGCACCAAAGTGCTACGACGCCATTTCGGCAATCTGAAACTGGGGAAAGAAAAGGTGGACGGAGCCCGCACTCTGGCAGAAAATGTAGCCGACAACGGAGGATTGAACATTGCCCTCGAAGCGATGCACAGAGCTGGCATCAACGACACTATCAACGGACAAACCGCCGAACAGCGTTTCTTTTTGGGCTATGCACGACTTTGGGCGAGCAACTACAGGGACAACTATCTGTGGTACATCATACATACGGACGAACATGCACCTCATGAAGCACGCATCAACGGAGCATTGCCGCATATTGATGCTTGGTATGACGCTTTCAACGTCACACCAAGTGATTCCCTTTATATTAACGAAAGCAAACGTGCAAAGATCTGGTAACGATCAAGGCATCATCGTAACACGTTTCCAGAATTCCGGAGTCCATTCCGTACTACCAGGAATACCCTCTTCAAGAGCAAACTTATAATAAAGCGTCATGGTGTTATTGTCCGGCAGACTATAACGCACATGGCTGTCATGTCCATTGAGCGAAGGCACAGTCGGACAAACCTCAATATGCTCAATTTCCAAACTATCGCCCACAATCGAATAACGGCCATAGTGGATGATGGTTGAATGCTCGGAACCATCTTCACTCGGTTCTGCATCGAGCAGGAAGTACGTTCCATCGGCCATGATACACTTGTAGCGGGCTCGAGGAATCTGCTGAACGATATCAGCGCCAGTTTCTTCATCAACAACTTCGTTGGTCTTCATCTGTTGCCAAAGGCCCACAATAGTAGTTGATTCAACTAAATGCTTCTGCTCTGGCGAGGGCTGTGGAACCGGCTCGCTACATGATGTCTGCAAGATCATCGCTCCTAAGGTAAAGGCAGCGAAAATAAATAAATGTTTCATAGTAATATATGTTTTCCGTTGGTGCAAAGGTACAACTATATTCAGCATTTTAGCTCAAAAATTCCTAAAAAAATACAAAATCATCAAGATTTCGCTCAAATATGGGGTAATGAATAGCAAAATTCATTATCTTTGCGCGTAATTTAAAATGCGCCAAGCAACGAAACCTCCGGCTTGCCGCGCGCACCGAAGGAAGCAACATAAGAACAAAACAACATAAGAACAAAACAACAAAACAACATAAGAACAAACATACAAACAACTATGGCAAACGTAGAATTCAAGTATGCCCCAATGTTTCAGGTGGGCAAAGATGAAACAGAGTACCGTCTCTTGACCAAAGAGGGCGTTACTGTTACCGAGTTCGAAGGCAAGGAGATCGTCAAGGTTTCCAAAGAGGCTCTAACCATGTTGGCACAGGAGTGCTTCCACGACGTCGAGTTCAAGCTTCGTCGCGAGCACAACGAGATGGTCGCAAAGATTCTCCGTGATCCAGAGGCTTCGGAGAATGACAAATATGTCGCACTTCAGTTCCTGCGCAATGCAGAGACCGCAGTCAAGGGCATTCTTCCTTTCTGCCAGGACACAGGTACTGCAATCATCCACGCAGAAAAAGGTCAGCAGATCTGGACCGGTTTCGAGGACGAAGAGGCTTTGAGCAAGGGTGTCTATAACACCTTTACACAGGACAACCTCCGTTACAGCCAGAATGCACCATTGAACATGTACGATGAGGTCAACACCAAGTGCAACCTCCCAGCCCAGATCGACATCGAGGCTACCGAGGGTGCAGAATACCGTTTCGTATGTGTTGCCAAGGGTGGTGGTTCTGCCAACAAGACCTACTTCTACCCAATGACCAAGGCTTTGATCCAGAACGAGAACACACTCCTCCCTTGGCTCGTTGAGGAAATCAAGCACTTCGGTACTGCTGCTTGTCCTCCATATCACATCTGTGTTGTCATCGGTGGCACTTCTGCCGAGAAGAACCTCCTGACCGTCAAGTTGGGTTCCATCAAGTATTATGACAACCTGCCTACTACCGGCGATGAGACAGGACGCGCTTTCCGTGACCTCGACCTCGAGGAGAAGCTCCTCAAGAAGGTATATGAGATTGGCCTCGGCGCTCAGTTCGGTGGCAAGTATCTCGCTCACGACATTCGTGTCATCCGTCTGCCACGTCACGGTGCATCCCTCCCTGTCGGCATGGGTGTAAGCTGTTCAGCAGACCGTAACATCAAGGCTAAGATCAACAAGGATGGTATCTGGATCGAGAAGATGGACGAGAATCCAACCGAGCTCATTCCAGAAGAACTCCGTCAGCCAGGTGAGGGTGGCAATGGCATCGAGATTGACTTGAACCAAGGCATCGACGCTGTACGCAAGGAGCTCAGCAAATATCCTGTCTCTACCCGCGTAAACCTGAAGGGTACTATCATCGTGGCTCGTGACATTGCTCACGCTAAGTTGAAGGCTCGTCTGGACGCAGGTCAGGGTATGCCTCAGTACTTCAAGGATTATCCAGTTCTCTATGCTGGTCCTGCCAAGACTCCAGCCGGTTATCCTTGTGGTTCGATGGGCCCAACTACCGCAGGTCGTATGGATCCATACGTTGACGAGTTCCAGGCTAACGGTGGCAGCCTCGTGATGATTGCCAAGGGCAACCGTAGCCAGCAGGTTACCGACGCTTGCAAGAAGCATGGTGGTTTCTACCTCGGCACAATCGGTGGTGTTGCTGCTGTTCTCTCTCAGACCTCAATCAAGAGCATCGAGTGTGTTGAATTCCCAGAGCTCGGCATGGAGGCTGTATGGAAGATCGAAGTTGAGAACTTCCCTGCATTCATCCTCGTCGATGACAAGGGCAACGACTTCTTCAAGCAGCTTAAGCCAACGCCTAATTGTTCGCTGTTTAAGTAACAGCGAGGGTGAAAGGTAAAGGGTAAAAGGTAAAGGATTTTCTTCAAAAATCATACCGATATTCAAGATGAGAAATTTTAGAGAACTAACCATCTGGCAAGACAGTATAGATCTAGCCTCTGAAGTATGCGTTATAACTCGTAACTTTCCTCCTGAAGAACGCTATGCCTTAGGGGATCAAATACGTCGAGCAGCCGTATCAATTCCTTCAAATATTGCAGAAGGTTCCGGCAGAGCATCTGAAAATGATTTTACCCATTTCCTTGACATAGCTTTAGGTTCGTCATACGAACTTGAGACACAACTTTATATTGCCCGAAATCTTAAATATATAGATGAAGCCCAATGCAAACTAATGACAGACAAAAACTGTTCTATTCAGTGTCGCATTGTTGCATTCATCCAGAAGATAAGGGCAAACATTCAATAATATAACTCAACTTGGAGGTAGAGGAAGAGAAAAAAACACAAGAGGAAGGTATCCCTTTTTCCCTTTACCCTTCTCCCTTTACCCTCAAATTGAGTTACACGAAATTTGAACCAAATAATGAAAGTAGATTTTGGCAAACACATCAGCGTAAGTTATAAGTTGACTGGCTGGGAGGCTCCAGAGAATCCTGAAGAGGAGGTCGAAGTCGAGGAGATCGAAGAGACCAAGGAGGGTAAGCCTTTCCAGTTCATCTTCGGCGTTGGACAACTCATCGCTGGTTTTGAAAAGAATATCGAAGGTATGGAAGAGGGTGGCAGTTTCGACTTCACCCTCAGCCCAGCCGAAGCCTATGGCGAATACAAAGAAGAGGATGTACACCATGTTTCTATCCCTATGAAGGAGCTGAAGCAAGGTGGCTTCCCGATGGAATTCTGCAAAGTAGGCTGCGAGCTTCCTCTCCAGAACCAGAATGGAGAAATGATGCAGAGCGAAATCATCGAAGTCAAAAAGGACGAAGTGATCTGCAAGATCGACTTCAATGCACCTTTGGCTGGTATGACACTTCGTTTTGTTGGCAAGATCATCGAAGTTCGCGAAGCTACCGAAGCAGACAAGATTGAGTACATGAAGCAGATGACCGGCGAAGCATCTTGCCATTGCGGTGGAGGTTGTGGAGGCAACTGCGGCGACTGCGGCAAAGATTGCGGAGGCAACTGTGGAGGAGAAGGTCATAAAGGCGGCTGCGGCCACTGCCATCACTAAAATAAGAACGCAGAGACGACACAGATGTAACAGATTCAAGCAGACAATAATCATAAATCCGTATATATCCGTTCAACCTGCGTCATCTGCGTTCTAAAGATTTTCAAATGAACACTATAGGAAAACTTTTTACATTGACCACCTTTGGCGAAAGCCATGGTCTGGCTGTGGGTGGTGTCATCGATGGAATGCCGGCAGGCATCGAAGTCGATGAAGCCTTCCTGCAAGCCGAGATGGCTCGTCGCCGTCCGGGTCAATCTGCAATAACCACAGGGCGACAGGAACAGGATCACGTAGAAATCCTCTCAGGTATTTTTGAGGGAAAGACAACCGGTACTCCAATCGGTTTCGAAGTACGCAATTCCAACCAGCATTCGCAGGATTACGAAAATATGCGCAACCTGTTCCGTCCAAGTCACGCTGACTACACCTACACCAGCAAGTATGGCTTGCGTGACCATCGTGGCGGTGGACGCAGTTCGGCTCGCGAAACATTGAGCCGTGTAGTGGGTGGAGCTTTCGCTAAGATGGCATTGCGCAAAAAAGGAATCATCGTTCAGGCTTTTACCAGTCAAGTGGGCGACATTGTTATGCCTGGCACCTACAATGACTATAAGTTGGATGAGGCAGAACTGAATGCCGTACGTTGTCCAAATGCAGAGACAGCCGCCAAGATGGAAGAGCTCATCAAACAGGTCAAGGCCGACGGAGACACCATCGGTGGAGTTGTGACTTGTGTCATCCGTGGCGTACCGGTCGGTTTGGGCGAACCTTGCTTCGACAAACTACACGCGGCATTGGGTAGCGCTATGCTGAGCATCAATGCCTGCAAGGGCTTTGACTATGGAATGGGCTTTGCCGATTGTGGTCGTCGTGGTTCGGAGATGATAGACACCTTCATCAGCAATGATGGTCGAATCACTACAGCTGCCAATCACAGCGGTGGCATCCAAGGAGGCATCTCCAATGGTCAGGACATCTATTTCCGTTGTGCGTTCAAGCCTGTAGCAACATTATTGAGAGAGGTCGAGACTGTAACGATCGATGGAGAGCCTACCATACTGCAAGCCAAAGGTCGTCATGATCCTTGTGTATTGCCACGCGCCGTTCCAATTGTCGAGGCAATGGCTGCCATGGTCATTCTGGACTATTATCTGCAAAACCAGGCAAGACTTCGCTGATTTATGGCAAAATTGTTTCGGGCAATCTGCATAGTAATAGAATTGTTCATCGTGGCAGGATTTTCGTCTTGCCATGATGAACACAAACATTTTGACTATGCGACCAATACGAAACACACCATCCTGATTTATATGGTCGGTGACGATGGAACAATGAACAAATTTGTTACTCCAAACATCGAACATATTTTGAATGGCTTACGAGAAAGTCCAGCACCTCCCAATGTGGTAATATACCACGACTGCAACATAGCCAAGGACAATTTGCCGGTCCTCTTTCAGCTCAAATTGCGCGAAGATCATTCTCGCATCGACACCATTTATCTGAAGAAATGGAAAGCTGATCTCGACTCAACCGATCCAGCACACATTGCGGCAGTCACCAAACTGGCATTCTCCAAATGCAAGAGCCAAGTGAAGGGATTCGAATACTGGGGACATGGGCTCTCTTGGATTCCCGGCAACAAATTCCACATAGCAGAGGCAGCTCCGACCAGAGCTATGGAATATGTGGGTGCTGACAATGGCAACAAATGTGATATCTGGGAATTGCGGGCTGCGCTTGAAGGTACAGGACTGCATTTCGATTACATGATATTCGATGCCTGCAATATGGCAACAGCCGAAGTGGCCTACGAGTTTCGTCATCTGACAGACTTCATTCTGGCAGCTCCTACCGAAGTGATGGGTGCTGGATTCCCTTATCGGAAGACAATCCCGGCACTCTCAATCATCAAGGATGAACAAAGCATCATCGATGGTCTCACCTCTGCCTTCGAAGGATTTAAGGACGAGTACATCAATGCTGGTTCTTTGAGCCTCATTTCAACCCAGCACCTCGATCAGCTATATGACGCCTGTCGCCGATTCAGGAATAATGCGAGCCAAGCACTCGCCCTGTGGGAAAACGCTCCAACCAACTACGTCTGGATGGTACAGAACTACGGCAGACCACAAGGAGGTTCCACCTATTACTTTTACGACTTACAGGATTGGGCCGATCAGCTTTGCCTTTTGGACAATGATCTCGATGATGGAGAGATAAAAGTGGCTTTGGATCTATGTGTTCTAAAAGAGTTCCATGCCAATTACTTCTATGATGGTTATTACAAAGATGCCATCAATCGTTTTCCAATGAATCGCTGCTGCGGATTGGGCATGAGTATTCCTCAATTCTGGGGGATAAACAAAAAAAGCGAAGAAAAGGAAAGGCTGAATGCTGCCTATACCAAACTGCAATGGCAATTATAAACAAAAAAAAGACAGCCCTGAGCAGAGGTTTGGAGATTTGCTCCAATAAAAAAAAAAACGACCTTCCGGCCGTTTAAAACAAAAAAGGGTAAGCTCTCCATATCACGCCGCTACAACCTCACGCCCTTGCTACGGTCAAGTCCTGGGGGATTAGAAGGAGCATGCTGTATGGCACTTACCCAGCCGCAAAGATAGACATAAAATCCGAAACAGACAATAGTCGGAACAAAAAAAAGTGGTTGGAGACGGTATTTTCCACCATTTTTGACACATTGGACTGATAAAAATAAACAATAAGATGACAATTGAAGAGCAAATAGAACGAAACAAAGCCATCTCACAGTATATGCTGAACATCGCAGTTCCGCTGGGATTGTGGTTCATCGTAGAGTATTTTCTGACAGTATTATCCACCCAGAATCTACTCTTAGCTGCGCTTCGCACCCCCATCATGATGATCATGCCTATCGCACTATGCAGCATTCTCTACAAACTACGTCAGAAATTCTTCGAAACAGAAGAGTTCGGTCGATTCCGTTGCTGGTACTATGGCATACAGGTCATGTTCTATGCCGGATTATTTGAAGCATTTGCCGTAGCACTCTACAACCAGTGGATTGCCCCCGACAATCTGACAGAGATGCACAACGCCATGATTGCGCAATACGAAAGCGTGATCGGCATGTACAATCAAACCCCTGGAGCAGAACAGATGTTCCCAAACTTGATGGAAACCTTCCAGCAGACATTAGAAGTGCTCAAGCAGACAGAGGTCGAAACACCGTTCTATGCAGCGATCAACCTCCTCTCCAACGACATCCTATATGGCTGTATCTGGTCACTCATCTTCTGTTTCTTCTTACATCGCAAACCGAAAGTCACTTCTGAACAATAACAAAACACCCGACTGTCGAACACGCAGAAGGGAGCAACAAAACAACTAAACAACACAACTAAAACAAAAGAACAAAACAACAAAAGAACAAAACAACAAAAGAACAACATCCATGGATATATCAGTTATCGTACCTCTCTACAACGAGGCAGAATCATTGCCAGAACTGGCCGCCTGGATCGACAGGGTCATGCAGGCAAACAATTATAGCTACGAAGTCATTTTCTGCAACGACGGTTCGACCGACAACAGTTGGCAGATCATCAAGGAACTCCATGCCAAGTATCCTCAGATGCACGGCATGTCGTTTCGTACCAACCACGGCAAGAGTCCAGCCCTCCACATCGGTTTCGGCATGGCACAAGGCGACGTTGTCATAACAATGGATGCCGACTTGCAGGATTCACCCGACGAGATTCCTGAACTTTACAACATGATCACCAAAGAGGGGTATGATCTGGTCAGTGGTTGGAAGAAAAAGCGTTTCGACCCACTGTCAAAGACCATTCCGACCAAGCTCTTCAATGCGACCGTACGTGCAGCCTCTGGCATCAAGAATCTGCATGACTTCAACTGCGGCCTCAAGGCCTATCGTGGAGAAGTGGTCAAGCACATCGAAATCTATGGCGATATGCACCGCTACATCCCTTGGCTGGCCAAGAATGCAGGCTACAAGAAGATTGGAGAAAAGGTAGTGCAGCACCAGGCCCGCAAATATGGCACAACCAAATTCGGTTTGGATCGTTTCGTCAATGGATACCTTGACCTCATCACTCTTTGGTTCCTGAATCGTTTTGGACAAAAGCCTATGCTGATCTTCGGTCTTTGGGGAACACTCATCTTCCTGATTGGCATGATTGCTGTGCTCTTTATCATTGCACACAAAGCCTACGTTCTCTACACCGCTGGTACAGGCACTTTGATTACCGATATGCCAGCGTTCTACATTGCATTGACCAGCATGATCATCGGCGCACAACTCTTCCTCGCCGGCTTTATAGGAGAGCTCATTTCCCGCACCTCGCAGGATCGAAATAAGTATGATATTGCAGAAACTATATAAGTTAGGGTTAGCGTTACCGTTAAGGTTAGGGCTAAGATTAGCGTTACCGTTAGCGTTATCGTTACCGTTAACCTCCTGTGGTAACAACGGTTGTGAAAAGACGCGCGAGTCGTTTCTCACCACATCGTTCAAACCGACAGGCAGGCTTGGCATGTCATCGGTCAATGCCTGGGCTTTGACCGCCGAGGGCGACTCATTGATGACTACGGCCAAAGCCCCCACCGAAATGGAATTTATCCTCAAGCCCGACACAACCTGTACGCAGATACGGCTGGAGTGTACCATCGACGATAGTGGAGATCTGGAGCAACGCAACGACACACTTACGTTAATCTACGAGAGTTACCCCTATTTCCTCGACATGGAATGTGGCTGTTCGGTTTTCTTCGACATTCAGGAAGCAACCATCACCCACAATGTCTTCAAGAGCATAAAATTAAAGAATTCGCATATTAACAATGAGGAAAAAGTCAACATCGAACTCGCCTATTAAGCTCCTTGCCCGGCTATCAACCACAAGGAGATTGCTTGCGGTTGTGATGATGCTGATGCTGGTACTGCCAAGTTTTGCCCAAGGCACGAGCATACCTGCCTCATCGGCCGTCGAAGAGGTCCGTGCTGAATTGCTTACGGAGGAACTGCCCGAAGGAGTCAAATACCGCTATCCGCTATTGAATGGCATGAGTGTGTCGGTCAATGTCTTCCCTCCCCTGATGAACCTGTTCGGCAAGAAATACGGTAATTACGAAGGCATGTTGACCATCGACCTGCATCATCGTTTCTTTCCTCAGGCTGGAGCCGGCATAGGTTTCTGCAATGTCATGAACGATGATTCTGTGCGCTACCATTGCTCCAAACATTTTCCCTTCTTCAAGGGAGGTATGCTGTACAACTTTAATTACAATGACCTCAAGCCGAACGATTTCTACGGAGCCTTCATCCGTTTCGGTTATGCCTACAGCGAAGCCGAAATCAAGCATCTGCGCTACAAGGATGCCTTCTGGGGAGAAACAGCCCCCATGACCATCGAAGGTCTCGCTTACCATTCGGTCTGGATGGAACTGGGTGGATTCATCAAGGTCCAAGTTGCCAAACATATTTCATTGGGATGGGACGCATCGTTCAAACCCTTCTTGCACAAAGGCAAGGAAAAACAGGGCGAGCCCTATTTCGTGCCAGGCTATGGAGTCACCTCCAACAAACTGGGTTTTGGTTTCCACTTATATTATGATATATGAGGGATGACTAATGAGATAAAAGGGGAGTAAAAAAGAAGTAAAAGCCCTTTTACTTCTTTCAAGCTGAGCTTCCGAAACTTGATTGACTAATGAGTTATGAACAAAAAATACATTTCAATAATCGTTTGTCTGGTGGCTGTTTTGACAATCTTCATTGGCAGGAACAGCCAAGAAGAGTCAGCACATGACAATTGGCACAAGCTGCAAGGGTCTGTCTTCCACACCTTCTATCATATCACCTACGAGGGCGACAAGGACTATAGCCAACAGATCGATTCGTTGTTCCGAGCCTTCGACGGCTCTCTTTCCATGTTCAACGACACCTCCATCATCTCCCGAATGAACAGGAACGAAGTGGTTGTTGCCAACCATTACTTCCGCGAGGTTTTCCAGAAAGCAGGTTATGTTTCGTCGAAGACAGATGGAGCCTTCGACATTACGGTCGCTCCATTGGTCAACCTCTGGGGATTTGGTTTCAAGAATAGCGACAAGGTCACCCCCGATGCCGTTGACAGCATCCTGAAGTTTGTTGGATTCCAAACCGTCTCGCTCGACGACGAAGGACACCTCCACAAGCAGGATCCTCGCACCATTCTCGATGCATCAAGCATTGCTAAAGGGTACATGAGCGATGTTGTTGGCGAATATCTGACACAACAAGGCATCTCAAACTATATGGTCGAAATCGGTGGAGAGATTGCCCTCAATGGCGTCAACGCCAAAGGTAATGCCTGGACAGTAGGCATCTCGCGTCCAGTCAACGATTCTCTGCAACAGGATCATGGTTTTCAGGCCTATCTGCAGATGACTTCTGGTGGATTGGCAACCTCGGGCAACTATCGCAACTTCTACGAGAAAGGTGGCAAACGCTATGCCCACACCATCGATCCCCACACGGGTTATCCCATCCAAAAGGATGTCCTATCGGCCACAGTCATTGCCCCTGACTGCATGACTGCCGATGCTTTCGCCACAGCCTTCATGGTACTTGGCAAAGATCGTGCTCTCGAAGTCATGGCCTCTGAACCGGCAGTCGAAGGTTACCTCATCATTCCATCGCCCACAGATTCCACCGAATTGGAGGTTGTCTATTCTGCTGGTTTCGAGAAGTACCTGAAGAAATAGGTCAAAAACGATTTATTATGCAGAAATTCGTAATTACGATGGAAGGAGAACTCCGTTTCGGTGACGTTGAATATCACAAGGAGTTGTTGCCATGGAGAAATAACGAATGCTTCGGCGGTGGATTCTGGAAAATTGAATCAGGCAGTATCAGCCTCTATGGAAGGTCGTACGATTTTGGCGCACCAGACTTCGATCAGGTACGTTCCATAGATTGGACTGGCATCGGTGGCAAACCTGTTTCCCTGTTTTTCTATCCCAATTATCCGGACAAGGATATTGCAGAACCGATATTGGCGCATTCGAAAATATAAATACAATACTGGCAGCTTCACATTTTGTGTCGCTGCCAGTATTGTATTATTTGTCCTTTTGTGATAACAACTTATCAACTTCAATGTTCATAAGTATGTTAATAACTCTATGGATAAGTACAGAATAACCGTAATAATAACAACAAAGACTGTGGAATATAACGCAATGTTACACCGCGTTATATTTTCCTATGGATTGGAGTAAAGATTGCAAAGTTATCCGCGAATTAACTTATAACTTTGCATGATAATAATGCAAGCTAGCGTATCATCTCGACGAATTAAATAATACCCCACACAAAGATGACTAAGGAGGAAAGACTTTTTGTCTTCGTGCCTTCGTGTGAGTTTATATACAAGTCATTGAGACAATACACTAAATATACGAAATGAACAGGAAAACTCAATCGGAAACAGAAATAAGGCATGAAAAATAAATTGATTTCATGGTCTTTTGTCATGACTAGCGCACGAGACGGGAATGATCCTTGTCGACTTTGTAGGACTTGAATGTATTTTTCGTCGTTTTAATGTCAAAAACGTCGCAAAATATGCGTTATTTTAAGGATTTCTTTGGCGATTCGACATTATTTTTGTAATTTTGTCGCAGAATTTACGACGATACGCATTGTATAATGTCGCATAAAGATTCTGAGTATGTATATTCACGAAAGAGATAATTGGACAAACTTCCGTTGGGATGCTTCGCAAGTATCGCTCCTTCAGGAGGTGGTTTGCCGAAAGCAAGGATTGCTTTATGGCAGGTTGAGTTCGCTTGGTTTTGACAGCAAATTGCGGGCGATGGCAGAGAACTTGACTCACGATGTGGTGTATTCATCGGAGATTGAAGGCATACGCCTGAATGTGGATCAGGTGCGTTCTTCCATTGCCAGAAAACTGGGAATCGAGAACGTGAAATATACTGCACCTTCGCACTATGTTGACTCGGTCGTTGGTGTAATGCTCGAAGCAATACAACACTATGACATGACTCTCAGTAAAGAGAAACTATGTGCATGGCAAGCAGCATTCTTTCCAGCTGGCTACAGCGAAGACAGTCTGATCGAAGTCGGTCAGTACCGTACGAACGAGGAGCACATCGTCAGCGGAATGTTTGGACGTGAGAAGATTCACTACATTGCTCCTTCGCCTGAGCGTGTAGAAGAGGAAATGCAGAAGTTCCTCTCATGGTTTGATGCTGACGAGCCAGTAAGCAGCATCATCCGTTCTGCTGTTGCCCATTTCTGGTTTGTGAGCATCCACCCTTTCGAGGATGGTAATGGCAGATTGGCACGTATTCTTTCTGACATGCTACTGGCAAGAGGAGAAAAAAGTGAGTTCCGATTCTACAATGTTTCATCGCAGATCAACAAAGACAAGAACCACTACTATGACATCCTGGAGCGAATGCAGCATGGCGATGGGGATATTACCGAATGGCTGGTGTGGTACATGCAGAAGCTGGTTGAAGCCCTCGACGAAGCTGAGACCATCGTAACAACGATTCTCAACAAGAGCTTCTTCAGGCAGAAGGCATCGTCCGTACCGATGACCGAACGACAGACACAGATGCTCAATCTCTTCCTCGATGGTTATGAGTCAAAGATAACGTCAAAGACATGGGCTACATTGGCAAAGTGCTCCAAGGACACAGCCATACGTGACATCCAGGACCTCTTGGACAAGAACATCCTGGTAGAGGACATCCCAGGAGCAAAGCGACCAAGTTACTCCATCGTCTATGATGCAGAAGACCTCACACTGTTCTTCTCAGAGGTGAGCATTATAGAAGAGAACGGTGCTCAGTATCTCAAGGCATTGTTCAAAGGTAAGAAGCCAGTAAGCGAAAGGATTCTGAAGCTCGACGCAGAGCGATTCCAGAAAGGAGATCTTCCGCTGTCGAATCTGCTCAATAAGTACTGCTTGTATATCGTCGCAGGTTATTAAGGGAGTGGGCAATGCCTCATCCTCTTCCTGTTCAACCATTTTGGGGGAAGAAGAACTTGATGAAATTTCAACCTGTGCAAAAAATGCACATACCAAGGACTATGGGCGAGTTGAAGGACTTTGCCTCAAACAATAAAAACTATGGAAACAACAAATACTTGCCCTGTGATGCTCTATACAGCACCCGATGGCACAACGCAACTGGACGTTAAACTTGAGAATGAAACGGTGTGGTTGACTCGTGAACAGATGGCACTACTGTTTGGGCGCGATTATAAAACTATCGCCAAACATGTAAACAATGCCTTAAAAGAGGAATTGGCAGGAGAACCGGTACTCGCAAAATTTGCGACACCCAAGAAATATGGTCGCGTTGAAGGACTTGTGCAGATGCAAGATATTGAATACTGCAACCTTGACTTGATCGTTTCTGTGGGCTTTCGAGTGAAAAGCAAACGTGGCATAGAATTCCGCAAATGGGCAAACAAAGTCCTCAAACAATACCTCATCAAGGGTTATGCCATCGACCAACGTCGTCTTGACCACTACAACGAACTGAAAGATGTAGTGAAGCTGATGTCGCGAGCTATTGCCTTGCAGGAGAAGGTGACAGAAGATGAGTTTGGAGGTTTGTTCAATGTCATTGGTGACTATGTCTATGCACTTGACACTCTTGACAGATACGACTATCAGGAACTTGCCGTAGAGAAAACGACTAAGGATGAACCATTCCATGCCACCTACGATAATGCCATGGAGGCCATTAACCACTTGAAGGAGAAGTTTGGTGGGTCAACACTCTTCGCCAACGAGAAAGACGATTCCTTCAGGAGTAGCATCGGACAGATTTACCAAACCTTTGGTGGTGTAGATCTCTATCCATCGGTCGAAGAAAAGGCTGCCATGCTCCTCTATCTTGTGGTCAAGAATCATTCCTTTAGCGATGGCAACAAGCGAATCGCCGCGATGTTGTTCCTCTGGTTTCTCTCCAAGAACGGCATCCTCTATGCTCCCGATGGTCATAAGCGCATCGCCGATAACACCCTCGTGGCTCTCACCCTCATGATTGCAGAGAGCCGTACAGAAGAGATGGAGGTCATGGTCAAAGTAGTGGTGAACCTGATCAATCAGGAGAATCAATAGATTGGATTAAAGAAATCTCGCGTCTGCAGTACTTATTTTTTGCTTCACATCATTAATTAAACATTGAACATTAATGACAACAAGTAACTTTATAAAAAACAACACAATGACATTAGAAAAAGCAATCGAGACACGACATAGTGTAAGAAACTACAAGCATCAGCCTCTCACAGAGGAGGTTACGACCATACTGCAACAGAAGATTGACGAGTGTAACCGCTTGGGCAATCTGCACATCCAGCTGGTGACCAACGAACGGAAGGCCTTCTCGGGCATTATGTCGTATGGCTCGTTTTCGGGTGCGGAGAACTACCTGATCATGGTGGGACGCAAGGCGGCTGATCTGGATGAACGCATCGGATATTATGGTGAGCAAATCGTACTCCTGGCTCAGACTCTCGGCCTCAACACCTGCTGGGTAGGATTGACTTACCGCAAGGTGGCTTCGACTTTTCAGATTGGCAAAGACGAGAAGGTGGTATGTGTCATTGCCCTCGGCTATGGCGAAGACAAGTATCGCCGACACAAGATCAAGAGCCGTATGGAGGTTAGCAACGCCGATGACCTCTCGCCTAAATGGTTCTGCAAGGGCGTGGATGCCGCCCTCCTCGCTCCTACCGCCGTCAATCAGCAGAAGTTCCACTTTGAGCTGCTCAACGAGAAGATGGACGACAAGCATCTGGTGAAAGCTTCGACCACATTCTCCTTGGTGGGTTATACGAAGTTGGATCTGGGCATCGTGAAGTGCCACTTTGAGATCGGTGCCGGAAAAGAGAACTTCGAGTGGAAATAAAAGGGGATGAAAATAACATCCATCATAGAAAACACGAGCAGCAAGGGATTGCCCGTAGAACATGGCCTCAGCCTTTACATCGAAAAGGATGACGAGGAGAAGGTCTTGTTTGACATGGGGCAAAGTGACCTGTTCGCTCTGAATGCAGAGGCATTGTCATTGTCGATTGCCGATATCGATGTCGCGGTGGTTTCGCATGGACACTACGATCATGGAGGCGGATTAGGAACGTTGCTGAAGTTGAACTGCAAAGCCAGAGTGTACATCCACAAGGATGCCTTCCTGCCCCACTACTCCCTGCGCGATAACGGGTTAAGGTACATCGGATTGGACAAATCTCATCAGGAGGACGAGCGACTGGTGTACTGTGGAGAGGTCACACGCATGGGCAACGGCATGACCCTATTTGCCGACGTGCAAGGCGACTGCTGCAACCCCATCGGTAACAGGCTCCTGTTCGGACCTTCGGATACAGAGCACGACACATTCGGTCATGAGCAGAACCTCATCATCGAGCAAGGCGAGAAGCTGGTGCTCCTGGCCGGTTGCGCCCATCGCGGCATCGTGAATATCCTGAGGAAAGCCGAGGAGGTTGCGGGGAATGCACCTTGTGAAGAGCGGAATGAACGAAAGGGATGAAGACCGATTCATCCAATCTCTGGCATCTGAACTCATGACCTACAAAGAGACAATGTTCTACACCATGCATTGTACCGGCGAGGAACAATACAAGAAACTCAAATCGCTTATGGGCTCACAGATCGAGTATCTGGCTTGTGGCGATAATGTAACGATATAAAAGACTATGAAAAAACTGATTGCTTTAGCCATAGCAAGTCTGTTTTGCGCGCTTGCATCCGCTCAGCCACGACTGGAATATCGTGACAATATGGGGAATCACCCTTCAAGGGGGGCATCGGCAAAGATCGTTGCCAACGGTAAGCCTATGCTGATGATAGGCGGCGAACTGGGCAACTCCTCTGCATCCAATCGCGAGGATGTAAGGAGGAACTTCCGCCACCTACGCCAATTGGGGCTCAACACCGTACTCGCCCCTGTCACATGGGAACTGATCGAACCCGAAGAAGGGAAGTATGACATGACCTCATTGGACGATATCATAGACGAGGCGCGCAATAATGACCTGAAGGTCGTGTTGCTGTGGTTCGGCGCATGGAAGAACTCGATGAGCTGCTATGCCCCAGAGTGGTTCAAACGCGACACAAAGCGTTTTCCTCGTGCCCATACCCGAGACGGCAAACCGGTAGAAGAGGCCAGTTCGCTGAGTGCCAACGTGCTCGATGCCGATCGTCGCGCCTTTGTACGCATCATGGAGCATCTGCGCAAACGCGACAGAAAGGAGCAAACCGTCATCATGATTCAGGTAGAGAACGAGATCGGTATGATCGACGTGCCACGCGACTATTCGGCCGATGCGACCCAGATGTACCACAGCGCCGTGCCTAAACAGCTCACCGACTATCTGACAAAGAACCAGGACTCGCTCCATCCCTACCTAAAAGACAAACTAAAAACCTCCCTCCCTCGGGAGGGCTGGGGTGGGGTCTCCTGGCCGCAACTCTTTGGCGACGATATCTACACCGAGGAGATCTTCCAAACCTGGACCTATGCCACCTATGTCCAACAGATTGCCGAAGCAGGACGTAAGGCCTATGACCTGCCGATGTATGTCAACGTGGCTCTGAACAGCCGCGGCCGTGAACCAGGTCAGTATCCGTCAGGAGGACCGTTGGCTCACCTCATAGACCTCTGGCATTGTGGTGCTCCTGCCATCGATGTGCTTGGTGTCGACATCTATGACAAGGGCATACAATCATGGTTGGAGAAGTATCATCTGGACAACAACCCGCTCTTCGTCCCTGAAATCCGATTGGAGGACAAGGATGCCATGTACGCCCTCTATGCCTTCGGACATCATGATGCTATGGGATTCTGCCCTTTCAGCATCGAGGATTATCCGATCTACAAGATCTCACGTAGCATCGACATGAGCGGGATGGATCTCTCGCAAGACGATCAGCAGAATGCCTTCTCCTACGTAAAGAGCACCAGAAGCCTCTCTCCTCTTGCCTCCGTCTATCGACTGATACGAGAGGTCGAACCGCTGATCATCGAGCGTCAAGGCACTCCAGACATGGATGCGGTACTGCTCGACAACGAACAACGCGAAGCAGAGATCATCACTCCCGACGGTATCCGCCTGACCATCAAGCATAGCTATTCGTTAGGTTGGGAACCGGGAGCCAAGGATGCTGAATGGCCGGAAGCCGCATGCATCATCCTTCGTCTCGGCAAGGAGGATTATCTCGCCATAGGTAGCGGAGTGGTCATCACCTATACGCCTGCAGAATCATCGACGACATGGCAACCCGGTGATGCCCGTATCGGGCTTGCCAAGTGTGAAGCAATCCTGTGGGACGACTCGAACAAGAAGACCTTCGACAAGGTGCAGAAGGGCAACGGATTTGATCTGAGCGACAAGATCCTACGTCACTTGAGCGGGGATCAGACGCATCAAGGACGTCACGTCCGAATCCCAGTTGGCCAATATGAGATTCAACACTTCCGATTGTACAGATATGAATAAGTAGTTGTTCATAATTAGTTATAAGTATCAGTAGATTTCTTCGTTTTACATCTTTAATTCATCTTGAGCGCATCTTCGAACTTTTGCTTCGGTTACAATGTCACATTGCACCCTCAGTAAAAGTCCAAATCTGCCTCTCAATCTGAACAAAATATGTTAAACTAATTCTGAACACCTACTTAGTTAAAAAGATAATATGAAAACAAGAAACATTTACTTTGCAATGCTCATGGCTGGTATGGCCACAAGTCTATCAGCTCAGGTAGTAATCAATGTTGATGCCAATAATCAAGGCCCGGCTGTGAGCCCTACACACTATGGCATATTCTACGAGGACATAAACCATGCTGCTGATGGTGGTCTTTATGCTGAACTTATCCGCAACCGTTCGTTTGAGGACGATCAAGTTGCACCCACCAGTTGGTCGGCAGAAGGTCATGCACAGATAAGTCTCACCCAGCAGAATCTTTTGAACAATGTGCAGCATAACGCATTGAACATACTCATAAGCGGAAAGGGCGACGGTGTGCGCAACGAAGGCTTTTGGGGCATCAATGCCGTGGAGGGACGTAAGTATCAGCTCTCGTTCTTCATCAGAAGCGACAAGGGATATAAGGGAACTCTTACCGCCAAGCTCGTAGGCACAGATGGAAAGGTGCTTGCTTCTGCTCCTGTGAAGGTGAATGCAAAGATGGATTGGAAGAAGGTGAGTTCGGAACTCATAGCTACTGCCGACGATGCAAAGGCGCAGTTCGTTCTGACGGCAGACAAAGCAGGCGAGATTCAGATAGACGTAGTGAGCCTTTTCCCACCAACATTCAAGAACCGTCCCAACGGTATGCGCCCTGACCTCGCGCAGATGCTGGCCGACATGCACCCAAGATTCATGCGCTTCCCAGGCGGATGCTTCGTCGAGGGACAGCAGAGTCCTGACAATGCGTTCCGGTGGAAACGTACCATCGGTCCTATCGAGGAGCGAGAGGGACATGCCAACGTCAATTGGGGTTACCGCACGAGCGACGGCATCGGTTTCCATGAATACCTGCAACTGAGCGAAGACCTTGGAGCCAAGCCTCTCTATGTGGTGAATGTAGGCATCTGGCATGGCGGGTGTGATCCTTACGACAAGATAGACAGTTGGATTGAGGAATGCATGGACGCATTGGAGTATGCCAATGGTCCTGTTACGTCCAAGTGGGGCAAGAAGCGTGCTGAGAATGGTCATCCGGAACCTTTCAACTTGGAGTACATAGAGATAGGCAACGAGAATTACAACTACAGTATGGACAATAACTCTGACCAATCTGACCACTATCCGGAGCGATACATCCAGTTCTATAATGCCATCAAGGCAAAGTACCCTAACGTGAAGTGCATCGGTAATGTGGAGAGCTGGAGTACTGACAACCCAAGCTGGCGCAACCAATATCCTGTGGATATGGTGGATGAGCATTACTACCGTAATCCGAAGTGGTTTGCCGAGCGCTTCAACAAGTATGACTCCTATCCTCGCGACCGTCATAAGGTTTATGTGGGCGAGTATGCCGTGACCAGTCAGTTCGGTGACATCGGCAACCTCAATGCAGCCCTTGGCGAAGCTGTCTATATGATGGGTATGGAGAATAACAGCGATGTGGTGGTGATGAACTCATACGCTCCTATCTTCGTCAATGAGAACGATGCCCGCTGGCGTCCTGACATGATACGCTTCAACTCACGCGACTGCATGGGTACACCATCGTATTACGTTCAGCAGCTGTTCCCCAACAACATAGGCACACGCGTTCTGAAGACAGATTGCACATGGTCGCTACAGATGCCCGAGATTGCAGAAGTGGAGGAAGAGAAGCCTGTAAACGTAGGCTTGGCTACATACAACACTACCGTGGAGTATCGCAACCCACGACTCATCGTCGAAGGCAAGGAAACCAACCTCGGCGATTTCTCTACATGGACACCGCAGAACGGAAAATGGACGATTGAGAACGGCAACTATGTTCAGACATCCAACGAACAACCTGCCATTGCTACGTGTCCTCTCCCTATCTCAGCAAAGAAATACACCTTCAAGGTGGAGGCCATGAAACGTAAGGGAGCAGAGGGCTTTATGGCTATTGCCAACTATCTTGACAACAAGCATTTCCTTTGGTATAACATAGGAGGATGGGGTAACGTGCAGAACAATGCCGAACAGACCATCGGCAGCGGAAGAATACAGATAGGACGTGAATCCCGCTTCCACGTTGACAATAACCGTTGGTACACTATTCAGGTGGATGTAGAAGGAGACAGCCTTCGCTGCAGCATAGACGGCAAGGAGGACTTTGTCTGCAAGATACAGCAGAGTTCTGCCATGGAAGGTGTCTATGCCACAACGACTATCGACGAGGCATCCAAGGTGATGTACGTTAAGGTGGTAAACGTAGGCGAAGGTCATGCCGATGGCATCCTTAACCTCGCCAACTGCCAGGTTGATGTGAATGCGCCGAACGCCGTTGTCCTTACTCGCCTGTCATCTGCAAGTGGTGATGATGAGAACACGCTCCAGGATCCTCGTGCCATCTATCCGACACAGGCAGAAGCTAAGGCTGCGGATCCTCGCACCGTTAAGTTCCACGTTCCTGCTTTCAGCGTGAACATTCTCAAATTGAAGTTAAAGTAATAACCTCAGAGAAGAGGAGAAGAAAAGAAGATTATTTGGCAACAAAGTTGTAAGTCTATTTCAATATAAATAAAATGAAGAAATCATTTGTTATTGCTTTTGCCCTGCTCTGTGCAGGTACTGCCAATGCGCAGACATTGAAAGATGGAGAGATGCCAATCCTCCCATCTTTTCCAGAAATTCCTGCCAAGCAACCTGTTGGCAGCGTGAAACTTGGCGACATCAACACCTTTGCCGAAGTGAAACTCAACATACCTATCACCGACGGCCCTTTCAAGCCAACTTGGGAGTCGATAGAGGCCAATTACCCCGGCTCATCCGAGTGGCTGAGAGAGGCGAAATTCGGATTCTGGGTGCATTTCGGACCTCAGGCAGCAGGCGAGAGTGGCGACTGGTATGCTCGTAATCTATATAAGGAAAAGGAGGACCACATTGCCAATACGAATCATGTGAAGCGCTACGGTCATCCATCAGAGGTTGGCTACAAGGATGTGCTGAAGGATTGGAACCCCACGAAGCTCGATCCTGAATATCTGACCAAACTCTACCAGAAGGCAGGAGCCCGCTTCCTGATGATTCAGGGCGTGCATCATGATAACTATGACCTCTGGAACTCACAGTACCACCCTTGGAACTCGGTGAACATAGGTCCGAAGCGCGATCTGTTGCGTGAGTGGGCAGATGCATGTCGAAAGTACGACATGCACTATGGCGTGACCTTCCACCACGAATACACATGGTGGTGGTGGCAGACGGCCTTTGGTGCTGACGTGAAGGGCGATAAGGCTGGAGTGCCTTACGACGGTAACCTCACGCTCGAAGATGGCAAGGGCAAATGGTGGGAAGGATATGATCCTCGTTTGCTCTACGGCATTGATCTGCGTGAATATGAATCGGTGGACGCTTGCGCTCACACCGGATGGTCACCCCCGAAGGATGGCATCTACTGGCGTCACCTCGACTACTGCAAGTGGTACGCTACCCAATGGGCTCTGCGCATGATGGACGTAGTGGCAAACTACGATCCAGATTTCATCTATACCGATGGCACTATGCAAGGTCCCTTCTGCGGCACGGGCACAGGTACTGGCTACAAGTGCAACGCCATGCAGACGGTGATGGCGGACTACTACAATCGCCAGTTGAAGAAGAAGGGGAAGGTGGATGCGTTCAGCATCATCAAGTTCCGCGACACCACCAATGGTGCAGTCAATACAGCCGAGTTCGATTTCCCGGATACCATCAATGCTGTGCAGCCCTGGATTCGCGAAGCTCCTGTTGGTGACTGGTTCTATGCTCCTGGTTTCACCTACGATTCGGGTTCGATGATTCGCTTCCTGATTGAGGCAATCTCGCGCGATGGCAATGCAGCCCTCAATATCCCTATGCTCCCAGATGGCTCCATCGAAGATGCCTGCGTGACGATGCTCGAAGAGATGGGCGAATGGATGGCTATCAATGGCGAAGCTGTGTACGGCAGTCGGGCGTGGAAGAAGATTGGCGAGGGCGAACTCACCAAGAAAGGTAAGTTGAAGAAACTGCCTGGAGGCAAGCTCGGTGAGAACCATAAGAACTTCAAGTTCAACGCTCAGGACATTCGTTTCACGGTGGGCAAGAACGGATCACTCTATGCTTTCTGCATGGCTCTGCCCAATGGGGGCGAGACAGTCAAGGTCTATTCGCTTGCAAAGCCTGAGGGCAAGAAGGTGAAGAACGTGCAACTGTTGGGCAGCAAAGCAAAGCTGAAATGGAAGCAGACAAATGAGTGCCTCATGATCGAGTGCCCAGCTTCGCTACCTTGCAAGACAAGCATCGTGTTTAAGATTGACTAAAATGATACTCAATATGCAGTTGACCGAATGTGCATGGAAGGCTCACGGCGGTCAGCAACCGGATTCTATATGATCAGGCAGTTTCTAATTATATTCGGGTGTCTTGCCGTAGGTGAAATCATCGTATGGCTGACAGGCATCAGCATCCCGAGCAGCATCATCGGAATGCTGTTCCTCGTTGGATTGCTCCAGATGAAAGTAGTCAAGGTTGAGTGGGTCAAGGAGATTTCCGGCTTTCTGATCAGCAATATCGGATTCTTCTTTGTCCCGCCCGGAGTAGCGTTGATGCTCTATTTTGATCTGGTCAAAGCGGAGTTCTGGCCTATTGTCATAGCTACGTTCATCAGTACGGTTCTCGTGCTGGTGGTCACAGGATGGACACATCAGTATATGAAAGACAGAAAGGAGAATATTACCGATGGAACTGCTAAAAAATGAAATCGTACTCCTCGCCATCACCTTTGGCGTGTACTATGCCGCAAGACAACTCCAGAAATGGACAGGATGGGTGGTACTGAACCCGATACTCGTCACAATCATCGTCCTCATCCTCTTCCTGAAGGTTACAGGAATCAGCTATGACTCCTACCAGCAAGCAGGTGGATACATCAATTTCTGGATGAAACCCGCCATCGTGGCATTGGCCGTACCTCTCTACCAACATCTGGGACAGATCAGAAGACAGTTCATGCCGATCTTCATCTCCCAGGTAGTAGGATGTCTGGTCGGTATTGTAAGCGTTGTAGCCATTGCCCGAATGATGGGAGCATCCAGAGAGGTCATCGTCTCTCTCGCCCCGAAGTCTGTGACGACACCGATAGCCATGGAGGTATGCACAGCACTTGGGGGTATCCCTTCACTCACAGCTGCTATCGTAATCGCCGTCGGCCTGTTCGGTGCCATCTGCGGATTCAAGATACTGGAAGTATGGCATATCCGCAACCCTTATTCGCAAGGCTTAGGTCTCGGTACAGCAACCCACGCCATGGGTACGGCAAGGGCGATGGAGAAAGGCGAGACATACGGAGCATACGCTTCAGTAGGCCTTATCCTCAATGATGTGCTCACGGCTATGGCTACTCCTCTGATCTTGAAACTCATGGGAATATAGTTTGCCTGAGTTCCGTCGTGTAAGGGATGAGTGGAGCGCAAGCAGAACGAGCTATTCATTTGAAAATATAACTATTATGATTAAGAAAATAATCTACATCATCATTGTTGCGGCATTGAGCATTTCTCTGCTTGCAGCATTTGTCACAAAGCAATTCGGTGTCGATCTGGGTGCTATGGATTGGATGGCACACTGGGTATCCTCGCCTGTAGCTCTGTTGCTGGGCATTGTGTTTGCCCTTTCTTTCGGTGCTACCTTCGAGAAATTCACTATGACGATGTCTAAGAAGATGTTGCAGTATTCGGTCATCGGATTGGGTTTCGGCATGAACGTCAATCAGGCGCTTGCATCGGGCAAGGAGGGTATGCTCTTTACTATCGTCAGCGTGTTCGGCACCCTTGCCATCGGTTGGCTGATCGGCAGGAAACTGCTGAAGGTTGACCGTGAGACGAGCTATCTGATTTCGTCGGGTACAGCTATCTGCGGTGGTTCGGCGATTGCTGCTGTTGGTCCTGCGATCAAGGCAAAGGCTGAGTCAATGTCGGTGGCACTCGGAGTTGTATTTGTGCTGAATGCCGTGGCTCTCTTTATCTTCCCATACATCGGTGATGCTATCGGCATGACGATGAAGGAGTTTGGCATGTGGGCAGCCATTGCCATCCACGATACTAGTTCGGTGGTTGGAGCTGGTTCTGCATACGATGCCATGCATCCGGAGCTTATGGCGAGTGAAGGAGTTTCAGCTCTTGAAGTTGCAACTACCATCAAGCTTACCCGTGCGCTGTGGATTGTGGCTTTGGTACTTATCACACCATTCGTTATGCGCAACAATGACGAAAAAGACAAAGAAGGCAAGCCATGGCATCAGGCAGTTCCACGCTTCATCATCTGGTTTGTTGTGGCTATTCTCGTGAATACCTATCTGCTGTCGAATGCCTCGCTTATTGGCGATAGTGCAGCAAACATCGGTTCTGCAATAAGTGGTGCTGTCAACCAACTTGCCAAGCATCTCATCACGCTTTCCCTCTTCTTCATCGGAGCAGGATTGACACGCAAGACGCTCAAGGCTGTTGGCATACGACCACTCATCCAGGGCATACTCCTATGGATTACCATCAGCTGCGTGTCGCTAGCTTATATACTTTGTATTTAATGGAGTAAAAATTTGATGGTTTCCGTCCTGTAAGTTTTTATATTGAGACAATAGAATAATGACTATATGATGAAGAAGTTATTCCTAATAATGTTTACCCTGGTGTCAGTTGTCACTACCGCACAAGCCATCAAGATTGAAGAAAGCACAAAAAATAATCTTTAATATTAGTATGAATAATCCTGATTAAATATATGATACTGAACGAAAGAGAAGCCAGACAGCAGCTCGTAGAGGAGGCTGCACGTCAGATAATGACAGCTGCGCGTACCGCTCCTAAAGGCAAGGGCGTCGATGTAATAGAAGTATGTATGCTGACCGGCGAAGAGATTTGTCGGCTCAGCGATGAAACACGACGCATAGGTTGGCAGACAGACATGAAATTCTACCTCCGCGATGCCGACAACATACTGCTTGCCGAGGCGGTGGTACTGATTGGTACACGCGACCATTGTCAGGGGTTGAACTGTCTGCGCTGCGGCTTTGCACATTGTGCCGATCGACCACAAGGCGTACCTTGCGCCATCAATACGATAGACGTTGGTATTGCCATCGGTTCGGCATGTGCAATGGCTGCTGACCTTCGCATTGACACACGTGTGATGCATAGTGCGGGTATGGCTGCCATGCGGCTGGGTTGGCCTTGTGTGGGGGCAAAGAATGTGCTGGCATTGCCTCTGAGCTGTAAGTCGAAGAATCCGTTCTTTGATCGTACTACGACACGTCAGCCAGACAAGGAGCTGCAAACTTACATCGAAACAGAGATCCTGCCACGCTACCAACAGTTCGATGCAGCACACCAGATTGACCATGTGCGTATGGTTATCGAACAGAGCCTGCGACTCGCCACCACTATTACCAATTCGCAGAGGTATCACGATGCAGATGGGTCAAAGACCGTCATCTCGACCAACATGGCATATGCCATTGCGGCATATCACGACACAGGACTTTCGGAAGGCCGCGAGCAGCATCACGTTGCGTCTGCTCGTATCATCCGCCAAGACAAGCAGTTGCTGCAATGGTTCAAACCTGAGGAGATAGAGCTTATGGCAGAGGCAGCAGAAGATCATCGCGCATCTGCTAAGGCTGCCCCACGTAGTATCTACGGTCGCATAGTGGCCGAGGCAGACCGCGCCATAGAACCAGAAACTATCATTCGACGCACAGTTCAGTACGGACTCTCGCACTACCCCGAGTATGACAAAAAGGCACAAGTTCAGCGCGCTCTTGCCCACATGGACGAGAAGTATGCTGAAGGCGGTTATCTGAAATTGTGGATTCCAGAATCTCCTAATTCCGAAAAATTACGTGAATTGCAACAGATAATCAAAGACAAGGCTAAAATCCAAGAACTTATCGAACTCGCCTACGAACAAGAAACTACTCATCATGAAACAGACATTTGACTATCTTGAAAACGTGCCCAACATAGCAGCAACTGTATGCGACAAAGAGGGCATTGTACTCTATCAGAATGCAGCAGCTCGCAAACGTGACGGAGACGTGATCGGACAGAACCTCTATAACTGTCATGGTCCTAAATCTGCCGAGAAGATTCGCATGATGATGCAGGCAGGAATGAGCAATTCTTACGAGGTCATCAGTCATGGCAAGCACTACTTTGTGCATCATACCCCTTGGTTTGAAGAGCCAGGAGGTGAACTGAGGGTTTGATTGAGTTTGACATCGAGATTCCAGGAACTCACCCTACATTCAATAGAGATAACCAATAAAACTAAATAATATGATCAAACAGATAACATTCTCTCCAACTGGGGGTACAAAGAAGATAGCAGATGCGATAAACTCTGGTATCAGCAATGAAGTTGAATGCATTGAACTGTGCTCGCCAATTACAGAAGTAGTTAAAACCACTCTGACACAAGACGACTTGGCAATCGTAGCTGCACCTGTTTATGGTGGACGCATTCCTGCTCTTGCCATTGAGCGATTAAAGACTTTGGTTAAGGTAAATGGAGCCAAGTGTGCTGTCGTAGCAGTCTATGGTAACAGAGCATACGATGATGCCCTGCTTGAACTCTATAAAATTTGCACAGAAATGGGCTTCAATGTCATTGCAGCTGTAGGAGCAGTTGCAGAACATAGCATCATCCGCAAATATGGTGCGAATCGTCCTGATGCTTCTGACATTGATGAGTTGAAGGCATTTGGCAAGAAGATAAAGGATGCTGTAACAAGTGGCAATACTCTTGCAGAAACTGCATTGAAAGGCAACTACCCATACAAGAAAGCTATGGCAGGTCCTAATCCTACTGCAAGCAAAAAATGTTCTGGCTGTGGATTGTGTGCAAAACAATGTCCTGTTGGAGCTATCCATTTGACAGACCTAAGAAAGGTCAACAAAGACCTCTGCATTTCTTGTATGCGTTGC
>JAZRXX010000064.1:0-7364 GCA_045600485.1 Bacteroidales bacterium | reverse complement strand
GCATTCTATTGCAGAAACTGCCAAGAAAAACAACAATTCAAAATTCGATGCTATTCTCGCTGTCGTAAGTCAGTGAGCAGAAATCAATGTTTCTATTTCGACGTAACCCCTAGCTTAAACTGGGGGGGCTGAGTAGTTACTATTGTCCAAATTGTCGTTAAAAGAGAACAAGAAAGCAAAGAAATAATCTGAGTAATCTGTGTAATCTGTGGGAGATATATTTTAACCACGGAAAATACGGAAAAACACAGAAAAGAGAATTGTCTTTATTGTCCTAATTGTCGTTGAAAGTAAACAAAGAAAAAAGGAAGATCTCAACGATCTTCCTTTTCTTCGCTTGAGTTGTTCAAGCATTGTGTGTTCATCATTGGGTATTTAATTTAAGATGCTAATATAATGAAAAAACATTTGGGCTATAATTGTCATGGTTATTTCTTTAAGGTGCTGCAAAGATAGGCCCTTTTTCTGACATGACCAAACTTTTCGATATGCTCTACAACATAACAACCGATTGTTCTGCTGTACAACATATAAAAATCGCTCTTTTTCCAGCGCATTTGCAATACCATGTGTCTGTTTGGAAGACAAAAAAACGGGAAATAGCTCACACCTCCTTAAACAGAGCTGCCGACTACAGATATTGCTCCAGGATGCTCCATACTGCCACAATATGACAGACGGAACCAAGCAGGACGAAAGCATGGAAGACCGTATGCATATAAGGTTTCTTGTACAGAGAATAGAAAACTGCACCTGTGATATACATCACACCTTCGGCAATAATCCAGGAAGAGGCGATGGCTCCAGCCGACCTCCAGAGAGGTCCAAAGGCAACGACTACGGTCAATCCCATCAGTACATAGCATACCGTCTCAATGTGGTTGTGCTTCTTCAGCTTGATGAAACTCGATACTGTTCCTGCAATGGCAGCTGTCCAGATGAAGCAAAATAGCACTATGCCCCAAGCTCCCTCGTTGCGCATGGCCATTAGGGTTACTGGCGAATAGCTGCCTGCAATATGCCAGTAGATGGCGGCGTGATCCCACTTGCGCAGGTGAGCCTTGGCCTTACCTTCGGGCAAAGCGTGGTAGATGGTCGAAGCCACATAGGAGCAGAGCATCCCGAAGAGATAAAGCCCTACTGCCCATCCTGCCCATGCATCTCCACCCTCGACGCACAGTACTATGAAAATTATTCCCATGATAATGCCCAGCAAGATACCTGCAGCATGTGTCGATGAGTTTGCAATTTCTTCTTTGTGAGTGTATGACATTCTTTTTCTTTTCCCAGATTATCCATCATCTTCCGATGCATTTCTTTTCTCTACTGTCTGATGTTCATTCCTCATCCGGTTGCTGACCGTCGTGAGCCTTCCATGCACATTCGGTCAACTGCATATTGGTGAATACTGCCTTGAACGATGAGTCTTCTGGCGAACAGGCGTAGATACCGAAGCTGATTTCATCCTTTGCCTCGTACATGTGGCAGACGCGCATCTGGCTCCATGCCTCGCCGTCGGTTGAACATTCGATACAGAAGTCATCCTCACGACGCGAGAGACGATACCACATGCTCTTCACATCGGCAGGAATGGCTGTCGTTGCCCAATCGCTGTATCCATGGTTGGTGGCTACGCTACCGAGGTGCTGGAACTGCTCATTTTCGTATTCGATGCTTCCTTTCAGCCAGTTCTCCGAATCGAGGTACATTACCACGCCACACTGGTCAAAACGATGATGACTCTCTGCGAAGTCTGTCTTGACGATGAAGCTGAAGAATTTCTCGCGAGTCTTCATCTGGAGGACAGGAGCGTTGTCGTTCTGAAAGTGGTAATAGGTTCTCTGCCAAAGGTCGGTGTGAGGTTTGGTCACAACTTCGATGGTATCACCCTTCATGACACACGACTCTGGTTCGCGTGTCCATTGGAAATCTCCGATATTGAGTGTCATAGTGCTACTTGTTTCTTCGTTTGTGACTGAGGTCTCTGCCTCCTTGGTGCCACAGCTTGCCAATGTAGCCAGCATGGCGAATGATAAGATAGTTTTATTCATTATTCTCTTTATTGATTTTAACGACAATTCTTCCACCGTGGTTAACAGTTTTGAGTTTTTAGTTTTGAGTTGTTTGTTTTTGGTTTCACGCAGATTGCGCAGATGAAGCAGATTTTTCCGTGTTTTTCCGTGCTTTCCGTGGTTAAAATATATCTCCCACAGATAGCGCAGATTACTCAGATTATTTCTTTGCTTTCTTTGTTTTCTTGTTCATTTATTTTTTAACTTTTAACTTTTAATTCATTGTCACTTTCGCCATGAACTTCTCGATGTTGACAATGAAACGGATGTGAGTACCTTCGCCAATGATGCCCTCTTCATCCTCTGCTTTGACTCTGAAGGAGAGTTTCCTGCCCTCGATGGCAATCAGTTCGGCAGTAGCCCGGATTGTTTTTCCCAAAGCAGTTGGTTTCAGATGAGAGCTTTCTATCTGACCACCTACTGTCGAACAGCCGGGTTCAATACCGTCAGCAACACATTTCATCGCGGCATTCTCCATGAGTGCCATCATCATTGGAGTTGCGAGTACCCGGAGGTCTCCACTTCCTACATTGCATGCGAGCATCGACTCAGTAACAACTGTCTCGCTTGTAAAAGTTTGTCCTATCTTCAATTCCATAATTCAAATGTGTAATGACTGATTATTCAAGTTTCGCAAGTTATAAAAAGAGACAATACAAAAAGTTGTCATGTCTTATCTGGGATTAAATAGAAGTTTTAACATCTGGTTCAAACGTCACTTTTACTTCCCTTTTACTACTCTTAAAAGCCCTTTTACTACTTTCAAGTTGAGCTTCCGAAACTTGAATTAATAATTCTGCATCATGCAGTTTTGGGCAAAGATAAGGAATTATACCTACAGCCATCAACTTATTTGTACTATTTGTATCATTTCTTCCTGTAACTTTCCTTTTTTGCAATCCATGCATTCAAAATTTGTCTTATTTTGTTCATCTATTGAAATAAATGGTTATCTTTGTCGCGCGAAAACAAAAATATCAGTTATGCTCCGCTTCAGATTTATTGGCCTTTGCCTGCTCTTGTCTGGCTCCTGTGCTCTCTATGCCCAGGAGGTGACAGATAGTGTGCGAGTGCGTAGTGTGGACGGTTTGAGCGAAGTGGAGATCGAAGAACTGACACGACCGATGGAATCCGATCTTACGACCTTGCGTCCCGTCACGGCTGATCAGATTGATGTGGAACGGATGCTGGAGGACCCTGCGCCTCAGGTCGCCCCGTTGTATTTGAATCCAATGCCCAAAGGAAGCACTTTGCCTCGATGGGCAACAGGATACCTGTATGGCAATCATCAGACTACCGGTAACCTTTGGACGGGTTATCAGTCAACCGCTATGATGGGAATGCATCAGCAGTTGGGCCACTACTGGAGTGTGGATGCCGGTGTGTCACTATCCAAGTATTCGGTCTATTATAATACAGCTACTTTCGATGCCTCGGTCACCTGGCAGCCGAGCCGTTATCTGGGTATTACTGCCTTTGGTTCCTATTCGCCAGGGTCTTTCCTTTCATCTGTAGAGATTGCTCCTTGGGCACAATGGGGCGGATATGTCACCCTGCAAACTGATACGGATGTGCCGTTTGGTGTTGATTTGGGAGCGCGCGATTCCTATAGTCCCCTTTCTGGTCATTGGGTTACTCCGATTGTCTCTCCTTTTGTCAAGGTGGGGAGTGCGAAGATCGGCATCGATGTAGGACCTGTCATCCAGGATGCATTGAGAAAATCTATCGGTTCTGACGATAATGGATTTGCTCCGATCCCGAAACCACAGAAAGTCATGCCTGCAGTTTCCCCAAGGAGATAAGATGCTTGCAGAGTTAACAATGAACAGCTAAAAAGTTAAAAATTAAAAGTTAAAAATTAAAAAATAAATGAACAAGAAAGCAAAGAAAGCAAAGAAATAATCTGAGTAATTTCTGAGTAATCTGTGGGAGATATATTATTTAACCACGGAAAGCTCGGAAAAACACGGAAAAATCTGCTTCATCTGCATGATCTGCGTGAAACTCAAACCAAACAACTAAAAACTGAAAACTTATCGCAATCTGTGGGAGAGATATTATTCAACCACGGAAAGCACGGAAAAAGATCCTTTGCGAGGCCTCCCTTTGCGTTCTTTGCGACCTTAGCGCGAGTGCCTTAAATCATCACCAAGGGGAAAGACTTCTTGTCTTCGTGCCTTCGTGTGAGATTATAATCTGCTTCATCTGCGCAATCTGCGTGCCCCCAAAACCAAACAACTCAAAACTAAAAACTATAAACTCAAAACTTATCGCTATCTGCCTTGAAATAATCTTCTGTGGATGCCATTTCCCTGTTGAGTTCGGCCAATGCACCTATTGCATCACAGTGACTTGAACATTCTTTAATGATCTTCTGGTAGGCTTTGTAACGTGACTCGTTGAATGATTCTCTGGCGCAACGCTCCTGTTCAAACATTCTACGGGTACCAGCGTCATCCTGTACGAAGTTCATAGCATTATGGATATTGAGTGTGCGAGCAACCTCAATAGCATCCTGGTTGGCGCCGATATAGGTAAAGAGCCATCCCTTGCCCTTCAGCTCCTCGGTAATACGACTGATGTCATTAGCGTTGAATTCCGTCGAGGCATTCTCGTAGCCATCGGTGATGATTGTGACGAGCACGCTGTCTATTGGAGCAACCTGCTCTTTGAGGTGATTTACAGCCATTCCGATAGCATCATAGAGAGGGGTGCATGCGCCGGGGTTGTATTCATCAGGACGTAGATCCTGGACGTCGCGGATGTTGACACAGTCGCGTACGAACTTGATGGAGCCACTCTGGAATGGTACAAAGGTAACGAACTGCTCCTGCTCCGGAAATTTCTCTTGTGCAGATCTGATGGTCTGCAATGTTTCGTTGACTCCACTTAATGCCTGACGCTTGATGCAATCCATGCTGCCACTCTCGTCGAGGATGATGAGGTTGAATACTCTTGTCTTCATACTTTTTGATTTTAATGTTAATGAATATGTAGGTTTTTGATTACCTTCAATCAATAGTATGCGAAAAGAGTGCGCTGTTACAAAAAAAGACAAAAAAAATATTGGCTGCTGTCATGCAACCAATATAGTGGGATGTTAAAGGAAGAGCGTTTCGATGGTTCGGACAAAGCGTTGGATATCCTCCTGGTGTCGTTGAAGCCTACGGATACGCTGCTGCCGCTTAAGAAGCCTTGAGGAAAAAGGAGAATCAAAGTCATCGGACCACAAATCGTGATTTGGACTGGGTGCGATGATATTGCATTTGATCTCGCATTTGATCTCGCATATAGAATCGATACCTATCGGTTGTGGTGGCGTAATATACGATTCCACTATTGAAGTCTTTTCCTCGCAAATAGTACGAGAATCTTTTTTCCTCAGGCTCTGAATTGCCTTAACGGTTTCGGCAGGCAAGTCGTTCTCTGCCTGTTTGAGGAGTCTGGAAATAACTGTATCAATGCCTACCTGACCTTGTGCCAGACGGTTGATCATGATCTTGCTGGCTCCCGACAATTCGGCAACGTCTTTCGAGGTGAGGTGGTGCAACAGGTACCTTAATTGGCTGAGAATACGAGAACTGCGGGTCCTGTATGCGCCGTAATTGAGATTCAGCAGAGCTGCCACCTTTTCGTCCGATGGATATTTGATCATATTGTAATCCTCCATCATCCTGTTGCATATTGCTCGGAACAGAATGTATCGGTTCAGGGTGTCTTCACGCTGGTTGATCAGGGCTATAGCATATCCGATCAGCTTCATGTTGTATTGCACGTCGCCCAATCTGTTGAACTGATATTCAGAAACAACATTGTCGCGTTCGCTCCGAGCTTTTTGCAGTGTCTCTGCCTCTTCCTTCAGATAACGCTTGAATGTGGTAAGGAGCATCGACTCGACCTTCGTGTTGTCCTCTAAGCGTCGAAGAATGTAATAATGGACCTTCTCGAACATGTTGGACGGAGTGTACTCGTACACATACATGTAGAAGTCGATCAGATAGTCGTCCCACTGACGGGCAGATTCCTCTAACTTGCCGAAATGGATGTTGAAACAACAGCGAAGCTTGTCTATCATACGTTCCGACAACAGATACCAGAGTGCCTGCAGACTATTGGCGTCATCTTGTACAATTGCCTGATGAAGCTGAGCAGATGTCATACCTGTGTATAACATCATTTGCGACTGCGATATTTCTACTATTTTGTTCATGGATCCAATGGATGTTTTATATAAGGTAGGGACCTCGCTTCATTTGTTACAAGATTTCGATGCAAAAGTGAGAAATTATTGAGAGAAAAGCAATAGAACGACCAAAAAAATCAATTTTTGGGGGGATAATTTGTAACAAAGGCAAGGATTTCTATACTTATTAATGAATACTTCAAAGAAGAACGAAATCATGCAGAAAATCATATTCCTTGATTTTGATGGTCCAATGAATACTGGACGTCAGTGGTATGGCATTCATCTTGCTTGAAGATGGAACAATTGTTAATGCGTAAATAAATATGAATCAGGAAGAGAGCATATTAAAGCTATTAGTGACGCTACTGTTGAGGTCAAATTTAACAGGAACCCAGATATCAACAGTTCTCGGAACAATTCAAGAAGAAAAGCAACGCTGGCTGTTGGTGTTGTGGCTTCGACGAATGATGGGAGAAAAATTAGACAAACCTCTTGAATCCGAAGAAATATGGGATAAAGTAGAATTATTAGAAAAGGGAATTACAGATGTTCCTTTATTTATGAAGGCTGCAGAACTGGTTGTAACGACAGGAGATGGTAGCACATCTATGATTCAACGAAAGTTTGGATTATATTACGATAATTGTATAAATTTAATGAATCAACTAGAGCTTTATGGTATTGTCGGACCATCAATTGAGCACAAGAAAAGGAAAGTACTAATTAATACAATAGCAGAATTGCAAGAATTACTTTCAGCACTTCAATATTTGGAGTCTGTCGAAGAGTGTTAAAGTCTCACAATCGACAGATTCCTTAACTACCTTAGAAACCTTCTTCATTATGCTTTCATACAAAGCACGTTTATTGCTATTCTTTCTCATTTTGTTTTGTGCATTATTTTCTGTATTTATCTTTGGGATTTGAAAACAAATGGACTATACTTGTGTATAAAGATAAATATACATAAGTAGTTGTTCAAAATTAACTATACACATTTTGAATAATTGACGAAGAGGCTTAGGCCGACCGCAGCGAGTGCTCGATTCGCACTATAGAACAAGGTGTCATTGGAGACATAATCCATAGGACGGATCCATTTGCCT
>JAZRXX010000063.1:0-11683 GCA_045600485.1 Bacteroidales bacterium | reverse complement strand
ATAGCGCAAGGGCTCCACCTCTTACCATTCCGAACAGAGAAGTTAAACCTTGCAACGCCGATGGTACTGCCAACGCGGGAGAGTAGGAAGCGGCCACCTTACAGGAGATTCGAACAGCTATAGTTCGGATCTCTTTTTTTTATATGGTGGATGCTTCCAACGAATTCCTGAGTTGGGCGGCCACCTTACAGGAGATTCGAACAGCTATAGTTCGGATCTCTTTTTTTGTATGGTGGAAGCTTCCAACGAATTCCTGAGTTGGGCGGCCACCTTACAAAGCCTCGAGATTTTTCTCGGGGCTTTTTTGTATAACAATAAAGGCTCCCATTGGTTGGGGAGCCTTTTATTTGCTTATTACTTCAAGATTTCTTCTATTCTTAAGAGTTCCTCTTGCGAGAAGGGTGCGCATTCAAGAACTTTAAGATTATCCTTCATTTGCTCTACTGAAGATGTGCCAATTATTACTGACGTTACCTTTTCGTTTTGGAGTACCCATGCGAGTGACATTCGAGCAAGAGATTCGCCTCGTTGACTGGCAATTTCATTTAACGATTTAAGTTTCTCTACGAGTTCTGGTGTTAGTCTGTCTGGTGTTAAATGTTCCTTTCTTCCCATTCTGCTGTTTTCAGGAATCCCAAACAGGTATTTATTGGTTAGCAGACCTTGTTCCAGAGGAGAGAACCCGACATATCCGGCTCCATTGTCTGCGGCTAGATTGATTGATTCGTCATCTCGTTCAAGGAGGTTGTGTTTGCCCTGAAAGCAAAGACAAGGCACGTCTCTTTCTTTTAAGTACTTGTAGGCAAAAGCAGCTGCTTCTGCTGGCCATCGAGAGATACCAATATAGAGAGCTTTACCTTTTCGAACGATGTCAACAAGTGCTTGCAACGTTTCCTCCATTGGTGTTACTGGATCAAAGCGATGAGAGTAGAACAAATCAACATAGTCCAGATGCATGCGTTTCAGACTTTGGTCTAACGATGCCATAAGGTATTTGCGAGAACCCCATTCACCGTAAGGACCAGGCCACATATCATAACCAGCTTTGGTGGTGATGAACATTTCGTCGCGATAAGGCTGCATAGAGACATCCATTAACTTTCCGAAAGTTTCTTCTGCTGTTCCATAGAGAGGACCATAATTGTTAGCCAAGTCGAAGCATGTGATTCCGTTGTCGAATGCACAATGCATCATATCCTTACAATTCTGGAAATTAGAAATAGATCCGAAGTTGTGCCAGAAGCCTAAAGACAGGGCAGACATCAATATGCCGCTCTTTCCGGAACGACGGTATTGCATGCCGTTTTGATATCGGTTTTGATCTGGTGAATAGATAGGTTCAATCATTATAATAATATGTTTAAAGTCATGATTTTCGATTCGATTAATTGTGGCGCAAATATAATGCTTTTTTGTGAAGGGTGCAAATTTTCTTTCATATTTTCAATGTCTAAGTGTCAAATACTGAAAGATTTTCCAAGTTTTGTCATTCCAAAAGTGTTATTCTTCGTACTTATTTGTAAATTCCAAAGGAATTGAGTAACTTTGCACCCGCTTTTCCCACTAACGGGAGAGCTTATATAACTATATGTCTAACAATTTAAAGAACACAGCCGTTGAAGACTTCGATTGGGAAGCTTATGAGAACGGCGAGACTCTTGGTGGCAAGAGCGTAGAGGAGCAGACCGCAAGCTACGAAAAAACTTTGAATTCTGTAAACAACAACGAGGTAATCAAAGGTACAGTAACCAGCATCAACAAGCGTGAGGTTATTGTTAACATTGGTTACAAGAGCGAGGGCGTTATTTCAAGCTCAGAGTTCCGCTACAACCCAGACCTGAAGGTAGGTGACGAGGTAGAGGTTTACATCGAGAGCCAGGAAAACCGTCAGGGCCAGCTCGTTCTTTCTCACAAGAAGGCACGTGCAACTACTTCTTGGAGCCGCGTAAATGAGGCTCTTGAGAACAATGAGGTCATCACAGGCTTCGTTAAGTGCCGTACCAAGGGTGGTATGATCGTTGATGTATTTGGCATCGAGGCATTCTTGCCTGGTTCACAGATCGACGTTAAGCCAATCCGTGACTATGACGTATTCGTAAACAAGACCATGGAGTTCAAGGTCGTTAAGATTAACACTGAGTTCCGTAACGTGGTAGTTAGCCACAAGGTTCTCATCGAGGCAGAGCTCGAGGAGAAGAAGAAGGAAATCATGTCACAGCTCCAGAAGGGTCAGGTTATTGAGGGTACCGTTAAGAACATCACTTCTTATGGCGTATTCATCGACCTCGGTGGTGTTGACGGTCTCATTCATATCACCGATCTCTCATGGGGCCGCGTAAGCGATCCTAAGGAGGTTGTTACTCTTGATCAGAAGATCAATGTTGTTATTCTTGACTTCGATGACGAGAAGAAGCGTATTGCTCTCGGCTTGAAGCAGCTTACCCCACATCCATGGGATGCACTTGACGCTAACCTCCAGGTTGGTGACAAGGTTAAGGGTAAGGTTGTCGTTATGGCTGACTACGGTGCATTCGTTGAGATCGCTACCGGCGTAGAGGGCTTGATCCATGTTTCAGAGATGAGCTGGAGCCAGCACGTACGTAGCGCTAACGATATCCTCAAGGTAGGTGACGAGGTAGAGGCACAGATCCTCACCCTCGATCGTGCAGAGCGTAAGATGTCTCTCGGTTTGAAGCAGTTGAAGGATGATCCTTGGGCTGACATCGAGGTTCGTTTCCCTGTTGGTTCTACCCACACTGCTAAGGTTCGCAACTTCACCAACTTCGGTGTATTTGTTGAGATCGAGGACGGCGTAGAAGGTCTTATCCACATCAGCGACTTGAGCTGGACCAAGAAGATCAAGCACCCATCAGAGTTCACTCAGATTGGCGCTCCTATCGAGGTACAGGGTCTCGAGGTCGACAAGGACAACCGTCGTCTCAGCCTTGGTCACAAGCAGCTCGAGGAGAATCCTTGGGACGCTATCGAGGCTAACTACACTGTAGGTTCAATCCACACTGGTAAGATTGCTGAGATGATTGACAAGGGCGCAGTTATCGCACTCGAAGAGGGTGTCGAGGGCTTCGCTACTCCAAAGCACCTCCAGAAGCAGGATGGTTCACAGCCAGTTGCTGGTGAGGAGCTCGAGTTCAAGGTAATTGAGTTCAACAAGGATAGCCGTCGTATCATCCTGAGCCACAGCCGTATCTTCGAAGATGCTGCTAAGACTGAGGCTCGCAAGGAGCAGCAGGCTGCTCGTAAGGCAAAGAAGGCTGCTGCTGACAATGCAGAGGCTCCAGTTCAGATGCCATCAATCGAGAAGACTACTCTTGGTGACATCGATGCACTTGCAGCTCTCCGCGACAAGCTCGCAGGCAAGTAATTCAAAAGTGATCAATTCGGGGCGAATGACCTCGAATTGTCACGGTAATTCTATAAAGCAGACTCCTCGGTTGGAGTCTGCTTTTTTTTTGAAAATTTTTTCTCCAATTATTTGGAAGGTTCGAAAAATTACCTTATCTTTGCGTCGCAGTTTTTCAAAAACTAAACACTCTATATCCGTTTAATACCACTTTAATTGTTTTATTACATTATGGCAGTATCATGCACCGTTAAAATTGCTGGTGACTATGCCTTAGTTCGTTCAGAAAAGCGTCAACGCTTGTTGCGTTTTGACCTTTCTAGGGACTACAGCAGATGCTACGAGAACACAAAGGATCAGGCTAAAGCCTATCTTGAAGAGATTGTTACATGGTGTGGAGAACGACCACAGAATGTTGATAATCTATTAAAAAGTCTGATGATGTATCTTTTTGTCAAAAGACAACAAATGGGCCTCACAGCGTAGTCATTTCAGTTAGTTGTGCTTATCAAACAGCCGACTAAGTCTGTAAAAATAATCGAAACCAACACTTTTTTGAAAAATGAGTGTGAGTTTCGGTTATTTTTTTTTATATTTGCACGCGTAATTTTTGAATATAAATTTAAAAGATGAATAAAAATACTATTATTGGATCAATTTTGCTGTTCGCTCTTTTTATGGGTATGACTTGGTGGAATTCCAAGACAGCAACAACGAGAGAGAAGATTCGTCAGGAACAATTAGCCAAGCAGCAAGCAGAGAGCCCTTCAGCCAACAAGCAAGATGTTGAACTTTCTGCTATTACAGATACATTGACCGAAGCACAGAAGGACAGTATTGTTCTCGCTTTGGCACAAAAAGACAGTTTGCAGGCCATCAAGCATTTTGGTGCATTGGTTGGAGCTTCTCAGGGAGAATCGCATATCATCACTTTGGAGAACGAAGTTCTTTCATTGGACATCAATACGCAGGGTGGTATGATCGAACGTGTTAGTCTCAAGGAGTTCATGAATAACCTTGATTCAACACAATTGGAACTCTTCAGTTCGAACAACAATTCGATTGATCTGTCGTTCGAAGGCAGAAGTGCTTCTCGTGACGAAATCAGCACGAGCCAGCTTTACTTCCAGACAGTATCGATGACTGATAATAGTGTTGAGCTTCGTGTTGCATCCGAAGATGGTGGAGTCCTCGAATTGGCTTATGCGCTTAATCCCAATAGTTACGTAGTCGATTTCGATATTCGTACCGAAAACCTCAATCTTTTGGCCCACGATTCCCAGTTCAATCTGAAATGGAATCAGAAATTGCTCCGTACTGAACTTGGTCGCGATTTCGCTCAGCGCAATAGTAGCCTGTTCTATCGTTTTGCTGGCGAAAGTCCAGATGACGATGATTTGGAGAGCAGCACTCGCAATGGTGTTAAGAATGTTTCTGGACCATTGACTTGGTTCAACTTCAAGAATCAGTTCTTCTCTTCAATGCTTGTCAGCCGTAATGTCTTTACCGACGGCGTCATGCGCTCTTCGACTATTGACGAGAATGATCGCGACGGTTACCTCTATTTGAAAGACTACTCCGTGAGTCTTTATTTCGACATGAATCAGCCAAGCGAGCATTTCTGTTTCTTCTTTGGTCCTAACAACTATCCATTGTTGAACGAACTCAGCGAGCAGATTGCCGAAAAGGTAGGTTTGGGCAACGAAGATATCGAATTGGAGCAGACCATCTATTTGGGCTGGCCAGTTGTAAACTGGGTAAACCGTTTCATCGTGTTGCCATTCTTCCACTGGTTGGATAGCTACTCTTTGAACTATGGTCTGATCATCCTTTTGATGACATTGCTCATCAAGGGCATCACTTTCCCATTCACTCGCAAGTCATTTGTTTCCTCGGCCAAAATGCGTATCGCACAGCGTTTGCCAGAGGTGCAGAAGATCAATGAGAAATATCCAAATCAGGAGGATGCCATGCAGAAGCAGCAGGAGTTGATGGCCTTCTATGGCAAGATTGGTGTCAGCCAGATGGGTGGTTGCGTTCCAATGCTCTTCCAGTGGCCAGTGCTCATTGCTCTGTTCTATTTCTTCCCAACCAGTATTGAACTGCGTGGCGAGAGTTTCCTTTGGGCCAATGACCTTTCGACCTATGATGCCATCGTCTCATGGGATCATTATATTCCTGTCGTAGACTGGATTTTCCATCAGCATATCTCTTTGTTCTGCATATTGATGACTGTCACCAATATCTTCTACACCTGGTTGATGCAGAAACAGAATCCAGCACAGCAGTCCATGCCTGGCATGAAGGCCATGATGTACGTGATGCCATTGATGTTCCTGGCCATCTTGAACAACTATTCAGCAGGTCTTTCTTACTACTATTTCCTCTCAACCCTCTTTGGTATCGTCACCACCTATGTGATTCGTGCTACGATGAATGAGGATAAGATTTTGGAGCAGATGAAGTACAATCTGTCACATCCAAAGAAGAAGAGTGAAATGGGCGGTTGCGCCGGCTTGGCAGCTAAGGCACAGGAGATGCAGAAGATGCAACAGCAGCAGGCCAAGGCACAGGCTCGTAAGCAGTACCGATAAATTGAATTCAGTTAATAGTTATTAGTTAATAGTTATTAGTTATGGTAGATCAGAATCAGCGTTACATGATGCGTGGCGTCAGCGCCAGCAAGGAAGATGTGCACAACGCCATCAAGAATATCGACAAAGGTCTCTATCCACAAGCATTCTGCAAGATTATTCCAGATATCTTGGGTGGCGATCCTGAGTACTGTAATATCATGCATGCCGATGGTGCAGGTACCAAGACCAGCCTCGCCTATATGTATTGGAAGGAGACTGGCGACCTCTCTGTTTGGAAAGGCATCGCTCAGGATAGCTTGATCATGAACATCGACGACTTGATCTGTGTCGGTGCTGTCGATAATATCCTTGTGTCTTCAACCATTGGCCGCAACAAGATGCTTATTCCTGGTGAAGTCATTTCTGCCATTATCAATGGCAATGATGAGCTTATGGCAGAGCTTCGCGAAATGGGTATTGGCGTCTATGGTACCGGTGGCGAAACTGCCGATGTCGGAGATTTGGCTCGCACCATCATCGTCGATTCTACCGTTACTTGCCGCATGAAGCGCAGCGATGTTATCAACAATGCCAACATTCAGGCAGGCGACGTTATTGTAGGCTTGGCCAGCTATGGTCAGGCTACCTACGAAAAGGAGTACAATGGCGGTATGGGCAGCAACGGCCTGACCTCAGCCCGTCACGATGTCTTTGCCAAGTATCTGGCCGAGAAATATCCTGAAAGCTACGATCACGCAGTACCAGAGGAGTTGGTATATAGCGGTGGTTTGAAGTTGACCGACCAGGTGGAGGGTTCTCCTCTCGATGCAGGAAAGCTCGTGTTGAGCCCAACCCGTACTTATGCTCCAGTTGTCAAGAAGATCCTCGATGCTATGCGTCATGAGATCCACGGCATGGTACATTGCTCTGGTGGTGCTCAAACCAAGGTGCTTCACTTCATCAAGGACGTTCATGTCATCAAGGACAATCTCTTCCCAATTCCACCACTCTTCCGTACCATCCACGAGCAGTCAGGCACCGATTGGCAGGAGATGTACAAGGTCTTCAACATGGGCCATCGTCTCGAGGTTTATCTGCCAGCCGAGAAGGCTCAGGAGGTTATTGAGATTTCCAAGAGCTTTGGCATCGACGCACAGATTATCGGTCGCGTAGAGGCAAGTGATCATGCCCACGTGACACTTCATACCGAGAATGGCATATTCGAATATTAATGGATATTGAGATCGCCATCATCGAATCAAATACCCTGACCAGTATGGGGTTGCAGTCACTCTTGGAGGAAATTCTTCCGGGAGTGACTGTCCGTTCATTCGGCAGTTTCGATGCCTTGATGGAGGATACTCCTTATTATTACATACATTATTTCGTTTCGGCCAATATCTTTTTCGAGCATGCCGCCTTCTTTCGCGAGCAAGGTCATAAGACCATCCTTCTGACCCAGAACCGAGAGCAGGCGTTACGTGCAGGATTACCTTGCATCGATGTGACTCAAAGTGAATCCCATCTCGTTCAGCAGATACTTCGTTTGCGCCAGATGGGTAAGCAGGAGTGTTCCCATTGTTGTGCTGACTCTCGAACTCATCACATGGAGTTCAATCCGCAGATGCGTCCGGAGTTGTCGTTGCGTGAGATTGAGGTCCTGCAGCACCTTGTGCGAGGTTTGACCAACAAGGAGATTGCCGAAAAACTCAATATCAGTTTGACAACAGCCATAACGCATCGCAAGAATATTCAGGAGAAACTCGGTATCAAATCTCTCTCTGGGTTGACCGTTTTTGCTATCTTGAATGGACATATCGATATCGACGATATTTGAAAGGGCCGCGAGGTCCTTTTTTTTGAATAGTACTTGATACTTTTCGTGTAAATCCTCATTTATGGGGATTGATTATTTCTGCCTAAATGCCTACCTTTGCACCGAAAAAAAATAATTATGGTTATGAAGTTTGTTAATTCAGTCAAGTTTTGGGCTTTGTCAGTGATTGCTATTGTAGCATGCACCGCATGTGAGGAAGACGAAGTTGAACCTATCGGTCGCGGCGATCACGATCCTGTAAACCTTTTTTATCAGGGAGAGTGTGTCTATAGTGCATCGATGGGTAAAATCCAATGGTGCGATACCATTCCAGGGTCTGTTTCGCTGGTAACCGTAGAAGGAGAGACAGTTGCCTTTGGTACCTCAGCAATCGATAGCCTTGTCATTACTCCTGCCAATATGGTTATTGATAAGATGCCATCGTTCTATATCGATAGCTTGGAAGCTTATATTGCAGATTGCAGTATGTATGGTGCTAATTCTTACATCACGAAGAATGTACCTTGCACATTGCATGGTAAAGAAGATTTTTACGATGCAACGGGCAAGGTCGTGTTCGAGCTCCATCAGGATAGCATCTATGCTACCTACACTTTCAAGTTGGGCAAAATGCCATTGTCTATCCAAGTCGATTTCAAGGGAACTGCGCTCAAGTAAATGTCTGTCGCTAACTGCAAAAACATCCTATATTTCTGGCTGGGAATGTCTGTCATGACATTCTCAGCTTGTTCCGGTTTGTTCGACCCCTACGATGAACTGCCCGCCTCCAGCACGAATGTCTATGACCAGTTGCAAGTCGATGCTACAACCTACGATGACTGGACCTACATCAATCTCCACGACTTGTCCAAGCCGTATGTAAAGATGCCGATTCCGATGGAGTTGACAGGAGAGTGGGATAGCGTAACTTGCTACACCCGTCAGGAGATTAAGTTTGGCACGACCACGCTGTTAAGTTCTTCGCCTACCGACACCCAACCAGCGCCCGAAGTGTGGGATATTGCTATTCATCATTTCGACATCCGTACGAATGGAGGACAGGCTTTCGAGACAAACTATACCTCGCTCAGCCAGTTGCCTGCCTCTCTTGCTGATATTCCCGACATAGCTTGGGAGGAAGATCAATTGACACACGATCGTGTCTGGGTAGATCTCTCCAACAGTTTGGCGTTCGATATCGGTTGCCAATCCATAGCGATCAACCTCCCATTGTCGCGCATGGCTTCGATGGATGTCTCCAATCCTCCACCCACCTATAGCGTCTCGGGGCGAGTCTGCTTGTTGCGACTTAGTGATAGTGCTGTGTTTGCGCTTTTCCTCGATAATTATATGAACGACAAAGGCCGCAAGGGCCATTTGACCATAAGCGTACTTTCTTTACAATGATATTCAGCGTACTGTTCAGCCTTATAGCTTTAACTCCCGACAATGCTTATAGTGATTGGGAGAACGAGGGCATTGACCTTGATCAGGTCATTGTCACGGCTACCCGTACGCCTAAGTTATTGAGCGAAGCCCCCATACTGACACAGGTCATTTCTGCTTCCGATATCCAAAAACTGGATGTCACCAATGTCGAGGATCTGCTCAAAGTGGAATTACCTGGTGTCGAATTCTCCTATTCCATGAATATGCAGGTCAGTATGAACATGGCGGGATTTGCGGGACAATCCGTTTTGTTCCTGGTCGATGGAGAGCGATTGGCTGGCGAAACCAACGACAATATCGACTTCGAGCGACTGCTGACCTCCAATATCGATCACATCGAGATCGTCAAGGGTGCAGCATCTGCCCTCTATGGCAGTTGCGCCAATGGTGGTGTCATCAATATCATCACCCGCAACATGGCACAATCTCCTGCCTGGCATCTGGATCTGCATGGTCGTGCCGGTAGTCATGGAGAGAATCGCTATGGCATGGACTTCGGTTGGCATCGCAACCGTTTGGCTAATACGCTCAACGTCCAGCATAATGGTTCCGATTGCTATAGAGTCTATAATCGTGACAACCGTTCCATTCCTTTACGCATAGACTATGTGCCTGGTCAGAGCACCTGGAATGTCCGTGATCGTCTTTCGTTCCAGGTTAACGACCAGTTGCGTCTGTCGGGTCGTTTGGGATATTACCGTCGAGAGATGATTCGCAATACATCCGAAAATGAACACTCCCGGTATTATGATTATTCTGCAGGTTTACGTGCCGATTGGGAGGTCTCAAGTCGGGATCATGTCGAGTTTTCGTACAATTTCGACCAGTATGACAAGAGTCGCTACTATGTGCCGTCGTCCATGCTTGTTTCGGATCTGGATGTCCGAGAATACAGCAATGTCCAGAATTCCCTGCGAGGTCTGTGGAACCGTCGCTATGCCTCTGGCATTCTGACCATGGGAGCCGACTATATGTACGATTATCTTGAGAACACCAAACTCTCATCGTCCGACTATCATCAGTCTTCGGCCGATGCCTTCTTGCAATACGACTGGAACCTCTCTCGCCAATGGGAATTGGTCAGCGCCTTGCGATACGATTATTTCGAAATCGGTCAACGCAGCCAACTCACTCCCAAAGTATCGTTGGCATGGCATCAGAGTCGTCGGTTGAATATACGTGGTGGCTATGGCATGGGCTTTCGTGCTCCAACGCTTAAGGAACTTTATTATGACTTCGAAGCAATGTCCGGCTGGGTGATCGACGGCAATCCTGCGCTCAAGCCTGAGCATAGTCATAACTTTACGCTTTCGGCCGATTATACCCATTCTTGGTACAATTTCACCTGCATGGCGTACTACAATCACATTACCGACCGAATCACCACAGGCGTGCCACAACCTCGCGTCGATGGTGCCCATCTTCCTTACATCAATCTGCCTGAAGTCGATGTGGCTGGTGGCGAATTTGTAGCTCAGGCACGTTGGCGCAATGGGCTAGGGGCCAAACTGTCGTATTGCTACACCCACGAGCATAATCCCAATCAGGCACCGAACCAGTTCATGCCTGCTCGACCACATGCCATGACTTATCGTGTGGATTATGAGCGTTCGGTGGGTAGCAGTTACCGTTTCAATGTTTCGCTCAATGGGCGATGGCTTTCGGCTGTCACCAATCGTGAGTACCGATCTACTCAGCATCCCGAACAGGGCATCATGCAGGTGCATTATCCCGACTATAATCTGCATAAGTTCCAGCTCACCCAGCATTGGAAGGATCTCGTATCTTTGACCTTCTCTATCGACAACCTTTTGGGTTATAAACCTGACAATTATTTCTACAATGCCCCTTTGACGACAGGGCAGGAGTATTCTCTTGGACTAAGTCTCAAACTCAAGTAACCATTCTTTTTTGCAAAATAAGGCAATGAAACAGCCCGAAATTTGTAAAATAAGGCAATGAAAAGATTTTGATATTTATGTAAAATACCTAGACAATATAGATTTCTTGTTAATTCTATCTCCAATCTATGTTTTCGACTTTCTCCCTTTTATGGCATAGTCCCGAGTGTTCGAATAGTTCGATTTCCGTCATTTCCGCACCTTCCATGGTTGAATTGTAGCTCCACAGAAATCATGGATTATTCCACCATTCTAAATCAATTGGAAATTATTGCTGTCCGGGGAAAGTTGTATTGCTTGAAAGGTTATAGAAAACAAGTCGTTCTCCATGCGATTATTTACTATTTTGCAAAACAAGCCCCATCTTTTTTACTCCATGAATGGAAATCAATAAAAATCAAATTTCCAACTTGTCGGAAGGCATGGCAAATCCATCTGTAACGCGAATGGAATTTAATCTTAGTTGCCATCACTTGCAGAGTACAACCCTCCAGCACCATACTTTTATTGATTTAGATTCGCGTTACAGCTGGATTTGCTATGCAAAAAGGTGCGTTAGCAATAGATTGAATTCTTTTGA
>JAZRXX010000062.1:0-40797 GCA_045600485.1 Bacteroidales bacterium | reverse complement strand
AATATCTGAGCGCACTTTTATATCAACGCCTTTGTCTCGAAGTCGGAAGCAGAGATAAGCCTTCTGGGGAGCATCTTTGTCCTTGGACTTGATGTCCTTTGTTGTGATTGTTATCTTCATAGTTTCCCGAGTTTTTGTTTTCGGCTGCAAAGATAATTATTTTCCCGCAGATGTTCCCACTTATCCCTAATAAACTTTGATTCCTTTAAATCTTTTTATGATTTGGTTTTTGCATATATTTGACTTATTTGCAGTTGTTTACCTTTCTTTCATTAGAAATTTATCAATTCATATCAAAACGATTAAAGTGTAGTTAGGTTCCACGCTTTTTTTTGTGTCTATGTCATAACCCTAAATCTAACTGATCGCAGTGGTAGCCATGCGAGAAAAACCATCTTTCTATTAAAGTATGGCTACAATAATCACTTATTGCTTGAGAGCCCATTATCGATATTGCCGATAATGGACACGTTTATGTGTTGTGTATTTTCGCAACGCATAGACAGTCATGATGTAATCAGTAGAAGGGTATGCGACAAATAAAAACTATTAATAACCAATAATAATAACAATATGGGACTTTTAAACAATATCAAAGACCACTTCAACTCAGCCGAGTTTACTGTGGCGCCAAACAAGAAAGTAAAGACCGTATGCGCTGATTTCAAGAAAGCTTTCGGTTGTACATTGGCTATCTATAAGGGCGTGAACCTTGCAGACGGCGAGTTAACAATCAATCAGCTCAACCAGCAGACAACAGCCAAGATTATGGCCAGCAGCAAGGCTGAACTGAAAATTAAGGCATCCATGAAAGTTGGAGAAGCAGAGCAGCTTTTCAAGTCAACCTATGGACTTACTGTCCAGATTAAGGATCCAAAGGGTAAGGAGTGTGTCGATAACAATCTTACTATTGGTCAAGCTTCACGTGGTGAGGATAAGAAGAAATAAGTACGATTTTACGAATTCCATCAAAACAAGTATATATCAATTGCAGTTATGGCAGACATCAATGTAACTCCTACTGAGCTTGCATCAGCTCGTGTACGAGTCTATGGTAAGGCTCAGAATCGCACAGCCCTTGGCATAGTCAACGCTTATCTTATCCAGTATCCTCATGCGACAATGGAAGACCTAGAAAAAGCCTTTCCTAAGAGTCTGAATACAGATAGCGGATGGCCAGTAAACTTCAAGACATTAAAAGAAGTACAAGCCACCGAAAATGCAAGCAACTTCTTTTTTGCAGAAGCTGACGAAGTATTAAAACTTCAAGATGGAACAAAAGTGGTGTTGTGCAAAATGTGGACAAAGACAAGTTTTGAGAAATTGCTCAACCATGCAAAGCAGTACCTTATCGTTGTCGCAGAATTCGAGAAGTCAATAAAGGGCGAGAAGGGAGGTTTCCGTCTGGAATATCTCAACGGATGGATTCCTGAGGCTCCTTCTAAGAAAAAAATGCCTGCATGGATATGGGTACTGATCCTCCTTGCTGTGTTGGGTATTGCAGCACTGGCTTTCCTGTTAGGTGGTAGTAACCCCAAAACGGAAGTGGTGGTTGTCGAAGTCCACGATACGCTTTACGTACAGCAGTTGGCAGAGATTGAGAAGAACTTCAATGCAGCAGAGTTTGTGGTCGGCAAGGCCGACTTAAGCGAAGAGGCAAAGTTTGTTCTGCACGATCTTGGCAAGTTTATGCAGAAGAACCCTAATCTTCGGCTGCGCATCGAGGGCCATACCAGTGCTGAGGGTGATGCGAATACCAATCAGGCGCTCTCCGAAGCTCGTGCCCAGGCTGCTGTAAATTTCCTGATTGAGCACGGGGGTGTAGATGCAACTCGACTCGAGGCACAGGGCTTTGGCTCTTCCAAATTGAAGAATGCAGAAAACCCTATGGCTCCAGAGAATCGCCGCACCGAGTTTGAAGTAATCGAATGATGAACGTCGATTGTCGAGATGACTCATGCAAAGCGATATTGATATTTCGAAAGCAGGATTACCACAAGATTGGAATTCCAATTCTTATATATTATAATGTTTAAATAACTTTTAATCCATTTACAATTATGGCAGATATTAAGATTGATGGCCGCAAGAAGGTAAAGACCCTCAAGGCCGAGTTTAAGAAGGCGTTTGGTTCAACCCTTCGTATTTATTACAAAAAGCATTTTGCTGATGACGATGCTACACTTTCTGCAATTCGTGAGGGTGATGCAAAGGGTGGTGAGCTCACCGTTGGAGGCAACATGCAGGTAGGTAACTTCGAGAAAAAGATGAAAGAACTTTATGGTATCGAAGTACAGGTTGCTAATGCAGCTGATTCTGCACTTGCAGACAACAGCAAGACGTTGGTAGCTGCTGGTAAGTAATCCAAAAACGTACAAAACTACAATCAATATGGAAATTAAAGTTGACGGACGCCTTTTGGTGTCAACTCTTTGTGATCGTTTCAAGGAAGAGTTCGGAGGTACTCTCCGTGTGTACAAAGGCAACAAGCGTTGCGATGGTAGTGAGAAGGTTACTGAAGTTGCTACAAGTACAGGTGCTTACGAGTGCCGTGGTAGCAAGACAGTTGGTGGCTTCGAGAAGGATCTCATGTCTCAATTCGGAATTAAGGTGAAAGTTGCTTCTGCCGATGACTGGGTACTCGCTCTCGAAGAAATGACTCTTGCTAAGCTTCCAGAGATTCCTAAGAATGCTACAAAGGCGCAGATGGATGACCTGAAGTCAAAGTATGCGAAATAATATGCTGGGATTAATGATAAATTTTTCCAAAAGAAAATAAAGGCGATTTTGCGAGTTCTGTTCATTATCATTCATAATGTTCAGAACGCGCAAAATGCGCCTCTATACTTGTATCTTGCATAAAACACAGTGAAGCCCTCAATGAAAAAAAAGATTAATGACATCTTGTGTATTATTGCCTCGATGGAGCTTGATAAAGAAAATGTGGATATTGGATCTGCTGGCTATATCAACCAACGTGTATTGATCTCTTCGCTATTCAAGGAGGGTTACAGTCGTGGGCAGATAATTCTTCGTCTTACGGTTATTGATTCGCTCTACTCCACCAATGCTGCTTACAGCTATTTCTCGTTTGAGGAGATGGCTGATAAGATATATGAATTGGGAAACGGAGCAAAGACTGCGAAAGAGAAGCAGAAAGCTGCGCGCGATTATTTCTGTAAAGTTGCTAAGGGTGGAGCTGATAACAAGTGCCTGTTCAGTGAACCATACGGATATCAGAAGAATTTGAGCGAAGGCAGCAAGCAGATGTCGCTCTTGAGTAAATATGCTTACTACGAGTTGCTGCAAGATCCCGAAACCTATCCGTTGGGTTTCCCTATTTACGATCGTTTGGCGAAGGAGGCGTACCCTTTGGTGAGGAAAATGCTTGGCGAAAAAGACTATTATAGCATGTCACCATTGGAAACACCAACTATTGAGCAATATGTGAGGTGTCTGACCCAGCTTAGGAAGGGAATCTTCGACGATGACGAACTCTTTATGGGCTATCAACAGTTTGACATACTTGATGCCTACCTGTGGCGTATGGGAAAATTCAGTGATGGCAATTTGTCACTGCTTATGGGGCGCAATGATTATGAGATCTTTATTACAAATATCGGTTTGGCAGCCCCTCTTGAGAAGAATAAGAAAACGAGGAAAGATACTCCTGCATATCAAAATGCAATGAGGGCAAAATACGCTCAGGCATTTCCCCAATGTAAAGACCTCAAGAAGTACAACTTCAATGAGTTGGTTTTACATCAACTCGTCACAGAAAAAAAACCTTTTAAAGGAATAGCGACAGAAACATATCTTTCAACATTGCTTTTGCATTGGAAAGAATTTATATCATATAAAGACAAAGGTCCCAAACGAGGGATTTCTTTTTAATATAATACAAAACAGAAAACGGATTATGGCACTATTTGATAAAATAAGTCAAAAGAAAGATACCGAGACTGTTCTTGTGGACAAAGAGGTCATTGAACGACTCATAGCCGAGAATAAGTATGAGCAATCAGACTCGTTTGCGACAGCTTTGCAAAAATACGAGAATCTCCGAAAGATGATTGAGCAACCTGCCGAGAAGGTCGCTAAGCAGAAATTGCATGATGCAATGCTTGTGTTTGCAAATAGTATTGTTTTGCCAACAGACAAGAAGGATATTATTGATTTTCTGGTACAAACAATGCAATATACTCGAACAAGCACCTTAAATGATGCTATTAATGTTGCTGCAGATATTGGCTTCAAGGCAGCAAAAACAGCACATTTTTTAGGTAATGTTGCAACACTAGGAATAGCTAGCAAAGTATTTGACAGTGCAGAGAAACTTACAAAGAAAGCATTGACAACCAATGAAACAGAATTGGCAACAGCTTGGACTCAAAAAATCGAAACCCTATTAGCAGCCGCAAAGAAACAGTATGGTGGTAACCTGTTTGGAGGTGGTGGAGACAAAGATTTTATGAATCAGCTTGATGCTCTAAAAAAACAATTGGAAAACAAATAATGGCTGCCATCGTGTTGAAAATATATATGATATAATATGAACAAGAAATTATTATTTGTCGCTTTTGCGGGCATTCTTCTGTCTGCTTGTCATACTGATTCACTTTCAAACGAAGTATCTTCAAAGATGTCCGAATTGAGTAGTGCGGGAGAACTTTCCACTACAGAATATACCATCAGCAAAATTATCAAGGCGAATGATTGCGATTGGTACACAATAGGTGATCGCATGATTCTTTTCAACTGCAATGCATACCTCGAAGCTGGCATTGACATGAAGGAATACGATGCAACGAAGACTGTTGTTGATGAGAACAAGATGAGTATTACTCTTGTGCTCCCTAAGACAAAGTTGCTCTCAGTGAATATGCCTTACGAGGAGACAAAACTTGTTTACGAAAAGGTTGGTGTAGTACGTGCCAGTTTTTCTGCTCAGGACCGCAACGATCTTCTTAAACAGGGTGAAGCTGATATTCGCGAAGGACTTGAAGAGTTCGGTGTGTTGGAGGATGCAGAGCAGAATGCACGCACATTTTTCATAGCAATGCTCTCACAAATGGGATTCAAACAGATTAACATTAAATTCGAGTAAATGATTATGAAATATATTTTTATTTTTAAACTTATTGTTTTACTCTTTGTGGTAGGTGCTGTAGCTGGTGCATTTCTTTACTTCTCATCATTGAATCCTTTTGCAGGACTTTTTGGCAAAGAATTGAAAATAGACAAGACTGCAAATGTCATTACCGAGGTTAAGAAAATCTCGAAATTCACAACAGCGTGCTATTACGAAGAGGTAGCTCTTGCAGAAAGAAAGGCGAATGATGTTACGGATAACACTGCCGGAAAATATGTTGCCTCGCTATTTGGAAAGGAGAATCTCGTGGAAGACGAAATATGCATTATTGCCAATGGTAAGGTACGTGCAGGTTACAACTTCGAGAAACTTGCTGACGATGCAATAAAGGTATCAGGTGATACACTTGAATTGAAATTACCTGAGGTGGAAATCTTTGATATTATAGTAAATCCTTCGAATTTTGATATCTATGTGAATGAAGGAGACTGGTCTCATGAGCAGGTAACCGAACTTCAGAATAGAGCTAAGGGGCAAATCGAAGACGATGCTAAGAAAGCTGGTATCATTGAGAAAGCTAAAACTTCAGGCAGAGAGCAGCTCGTCAACCTTTTCAAGACATTCGGTTTCGGTACTGTAATGTTAAATTGAAATGAGAAAAGAACACACGGAATACAAATCCAATCGTTTGCTATGGTGCTGCTGTACCATAGCTTTTGTTCTTCTTGCCAGCCTATCATTTAGTTCTTGTTTAGAATCTGGAAATCAGCGTCTCCTTCGGAAATTCATAGGGCGGTTAAATGCCCGGGAATATGCTTGTGCAGGTCAGTACCTTTATCCAAATGACAAGATGAAGTTTGCGTTCTTTGTCAATGAGGTGCTTGAAGAATGTCCCAATGCTTATGTTACAATCATTGACTGCAAGGAGGAGGGCGAAAGTCTATGCGTGACCTACAAGTTTGAATGTGCCGATAGTTTCTTGCGCTCATTTTTTGCTAATATAGGCAGACCTCTGAACGGCGATGATGAACTGACAGACAACGTGAAAGTTTGTTCCAGTCGGGATGGTAAATGTTTGTCGTTTACTTGGGGTGCAAAGGAATTGAACGACAGCAGACTTCAGATTGCCTATGTAACTGGCGAGGTAGAAGCATTGAACATTCGGTCTGGAGGAGGTACAAATTATAGTGTTATCGGCAGTTTGAATTCTTCGCAAGATATAATAATAGAGAAGACCAAAAGCAATTGGGCACCTTGCTTCTTTCTTGATGATAAAGTGCGCTTGCGCAGGGGATACATCTACCAGAAGAATCTTTCTGTCAACGAGAGTGCATTCTTCTCTTTGAGTATCTTCGACTCTTTAGGTCTGTTTGTTGCGCTTATTTTTGCTGTCGTTATCTGTGTGCCTTTCATTTTCGCCGGGTCTATCATACAGAGTTTCAAAGGTGGTGGCAGTTTTGGATTCCTGTTAGGCATGGCACTGATTGTTGGACTTCTCTATGTATTCTATCAGTTGATAGAGAAGATTCTCTTCGAATTGTTTTTGATTAATCTTCCATACTAAACATTGTGGATTTTGAATTTCTAAATATATGGATCAGCTGACAATAAAGCAAAAGCTCGCGCGCATCTTTGACGACAACCTCGAAACTGAGCAGTGGAAGAACTGTTTCGACTATGTCATCATGGGATTTATCATTCTCAGCACATTGGAGGTGTTTTTGTCCACGTATGACAGCATTGTGGAACGTTATGGAGCCATATTGCATTTTGCCGACCTGCTCACAACGATTGTATTTACCATCGAAGTAACATTGCGTATCTGGTGTGCCGACATGTTGGATGATAAATACAAAGGTGTTATAGGTCGCTTGCGTTACTGCCTTTCGTTCTATGGCCTGATTGATTTTTTTTCCACCTATACTTTCTACTTGACGTTCTTCATTCCAGCCAACTATGCGCTGTTCAAGTCGCTGCGACTGGTTAGAATACTGCGTGTCTTCCGTTTGCTGCGCGTTCTTCGCTACATGCGCTCTATCCGCATTTTGAGAAAGGCCGTGCTGAAATGTAAGTCGGAGATGGTGGTGAGTATGCAGTTCCTGTGCATAATAACCCTCTTGTTGTCATTCATTCTGTTCTTTGTAGAACACGAGGCACAGCCAGATGTGTATGACAATGGCTGGACATCTGTTCTGTGGTCCTTCATGCAGTATATTGGTGATCCAGGTGGCTTTGCCGATACCCCTCCCATCACGCTCTGCGGTCGCATTATCGCCAGCATCATTGGCGTATTGGGAATTGCCATCTTTGCTGTGCCTGCCGGACTTATCGGTTCTGCCTTTACCGATGTAATGGCAGACGAAGAGCATGATGAGGCGTTGGCAGATTACGAAAGACGAATCATCCATTCCTTTAAGTTTGAGTTGGATCAGCAGCATTCACATCTCTATCATGTTCCACGCTACATACCGCTGAATACCATTGTGACGCGCAAATTCATGACGGAGGAGAACATTATGGAGGTGGTTTCGAAATCTGATTGTCTGCATCTCTTTAATATGGCTCTGGCCGTCAATAGTCAGTATGCGCCCGAGGACAAGATAGTGGTGGTGAACTATTTGCGCAATACTCCTTACGGAACTTGTGTTGATCGTGGTTCGCGCATCACGATTGTCAGTACATCGGGTGCTGCCGAGCCTCTCACCAGCTGGCTTGCATATCATATTGCAAAGATAGGTGGCTTCAACTATGTGGCAAAGGAGGTCGAGGTTGACCCCGATAATCCTGTAACTTACTATAACATAACGAATGAGTCAGATTGCCCCAACCTGCCTTTATTCCTTGATGACATCAATCGCATGACCTCAAGGGAGAACAGTTGGATGATTCCCATACTTAGTGCCGTCGGACTAAAGGAGCGTCCCACCGATTTGCATTTCTGTTTCTCCTCGAAGAAGCACGATCATGGCTACGATGATACATTATGCACGATACACGATACCGAATCTTTCGAAACGATGTATCAGCAAATGGAAGCAACAGTCAGCGAGAAATTTGATCTGCATTGCGACAAGAACGACTGGTATGCAGTCAAGGCAAATGAAAACATAGCCCACCACATAAATTGTAATAATTCATTCACGTTACGAATTGAATGCCGCTGCTTTGTGTTCAGCGCATCATATTTGGATCTGGCAATGAACATAGCACAGACTATAGCTACAGTCTTGGAGCCTGAGCGACAGATGCAGATTCCAGCAGAAATGCAAACTCGGCCTAAAGGACATGATTTCGGTATGGCCGACTATATCAACTGATTTTCATTCTTCAATACACAATAATATGGCTAAGAAATCCTCAACAACAGGTATTCCTGGATTGTCCTTCTCGTGGAAGCGTGCAGTAGGACTGACTCAATTACGTCAAAAGGTCAGCCATACGCTTGGAATTCCAACGACAAAACAAGGATTAGAGCGCAAGGTGGGCGCTTTGATTATAGCTTCAATTTTTGGTAAAAAGAAATGAATTTTGCCTCTTGCTGATTGGTCATGCTAAATCGCAAAGAAGAGAAGAAGATAAGAAAATTTGGTGTAGCAAATCGCTTCTATTCTTCTTGAGAACATACAAAACTCAGGGAAGGTATTGCAGGATTCAAGAATAAACCGTATCTTTGCACCACTAAAAAGAATCCTATGAGCATTTTCGATAAAATCAAATCCTTCTTTGCGAGCGATGAACAGCTGATGGCTGCCCATGGTCATGCTGCCTATCGTATTGATCAGGCAACGTTTGTGGTTCCTGTAGAAATTTCAGAAGAGGCTGTCTATGCCGCTTTGGTTGAATATGGACGACAGGCAGGGTATATTGATCCACAACGTGCTGTGCAGCGGAATAGTGATGCGCTGATGGCTTCGGTCAAGAATCAGGTCATCAAGATGCACGAGGAGATACTGAAGGCCTACGAGAAGCAGAACTTGTCGCCCGATGAGAAGCTGCTGAACCGTCTGACCATCGAAAATATGTTTTTCCTCTCGATGGGTACAGCCATCCTGGCCAAGGTCAAGAAGACCAATCTCATTGCCCAGGGATTCTTCGGTAAACTGCTCAAGAAGTCTGGCCCTGAGTTCTTCTATCGCGAAGTGCTGGCCATGGCAGGACACAAATATGGCGATGAAACAAGCGAAGCCATCCACACCCATGTGCAGCGTGCTGCCTACCTGCTCCTCTCCAGTTTCGATAATCGTCCGGATTGCCGCTCGTTGGCCATCGTCTGTGCCAAGGCCATGTACATGTATGGTTTGGCAGTCACACTCCGGGTGAAAGAGTCGGCAAACGGATAAGACAATGCTTTATAGTTCTACGGCATAGACATTGTCGAACCCTTCGAAATTAGCACGGAAGATGACCCATTTCTGATCAGGGCTAACGTGTACATTCGGTTCCAGAGAGTAGTCGTGTCTCTGCATGTTTACCAGTTTTTCGGTGCGCAATTGGTCGGTTTTATTTCCGTTGCTATCAAACGTGTAGTTGTAACGGTAAATCCATTGATCCTTATCGGAGTGAGCCACGGAATTTGGCGAACCGCCATCACCCACCAGGAACGTTTCGTCCCATGACGTAGTATAGTGAACGGCCCATTCATCGCGCGTCAGTTCATAATCCTCCTCTTCTAAAGTTTCCAGATTCACTTTTCCGACGTAGAAAGTCTCGCCGCGTGGGCGCTGCAGGTCAAAGTAGAGGAATTTCCCCTGAGCGCCGAACCATTCGTGACCGGCAATCTCACCATAATGTTTCTTGCCGTTTTCGTCGATGTATTCGTCGATAAAGAGGGTTCGTTTGTGCATCAGTACCGGTTTGCCTGTGCGGATATCAACATTCCAGATTCTGTCCACTTTATGCCAGGGGCCTTCGTGGCAGAAGAGCAAGCGGTTAGGATCGGTGGGCGAGAATTGCAGGTGATTGAGCCAGGCATTGTCTGTCCAGACATTCTTAAAGTTGCCATCAGAGGTATCGATCACAAAGATGGTTTTCTCCAGTTTAGCTTCAAAGATCAGGTTGAAGAACTCAGACTTCTTGGGATGCTCTTTGAGGATTCTGCCCTCTTCCGGATTGTTGAAAGTTCCAGCCAGACGTGTGCCATCGCAGTTTACGCAGACAATATGCCCGGTTTTTCCCTCAGGCAGACGGGCAATGAGGCGAGGTTGGGCATTGATGCCCTTCTCGGTGCTGATAGCAAAGATGCTGTCTCGACGTTGGAAGAAGATCTCTCCAGTTTGTGCGCACACAATCTCAGACGACACACCTTGTGGCAGATGGGTGAGCTGGCGTACGTTGAGAGTGTTCAGATCGACGGCATACATCTGTTTGATGCTTCCTGCGGTTGAATTGTGTTTCATATCGGTCGAAGATTCCTCTTTGTCCGATCCGACAAATACCATTTCGTTCGTCTTGAGGAAAGGATTGTTGTGGAAGTAGAACGAACGGTTGGCTCCCTGTCGGCGAGTCAGTTTGATTACGCGATGGCCAGTATCTTTGTCGATCCATTCATCGGGCATTCTTTGTCCGCCGGTTTCCATAGTGGGGATGTTGCTTGTCTGCGCAAAAGCGGGACAGGACAGAACCATAAGCATAGCTGCAAGGTAAAGTTTTCTCGGTTTCATTGTCTTGTAGTTTTATTGATTCGGCAATTATAAAAATACTTGGTTAGTGCTTGAAATCCATGACTTCAACCAGACGATACTTTTCGCGTTCGTCGGGAGAGGTCAGTTTCAGGGTGACATTTCTCAAGGTCAAAGAACGGATGTGTTCGGCCGATAAACCCCAAGCCGGCTGGATACCGTGAGCTGAGGGTTCGGGGTAGTGAGGATCATGTTTCTCGAAGAAGCGGTTTCTTCCCTTTTGCGTCCGTACATCTTCGAGGGTTATTCCTCCACGGAATTCAACCATGATGTTTTCCATCCAGATGCTATCGATGGGATTCTCCTTCTGTCCGCTGAGCAGAATGGCATAGCGGCTGTCGCAATCTTTGGCCGTGATGTTGGTCAGGCGGATATTCCGGAACTTCGAGGCAGGAGTTCCCTCTGGGGCTCTCATTCGTCGGCCAAGAACCATGTAGATGGGAGAGTTGCAGATGTCCTCCATCAGGATATTGTCCACGAAAACATTCTCCAGCACAGCACCATCCACCGTTTCGAAGGCCAATCCTCGGCAATGTGTCAGTCGGCAGTTGCGGATCGTGATGTCGCGGAAGGCGGAGTTACTCTCTGTACCAAGTTTGATTCGACCAGTAGGACCATCCTGATCCGGTGCAAGCAGTTGGTTGGTCGTCTTTGTGCCATCGAAAAATGTACCGTTATCAAATCCCGATACCTCGCAATCTTCAATCAAAACATCGGCGGTAGGTTTCATGAATCCCAAGGCGTATGAGCACTTCAGCACGATGGCATCGTCGTTGAAGGTATTGACTTTGCAGTTTCTGACCACGACATGTTCGCAGCAGTCGATGTCAAAGCCGTCACGGTTGGTATCGACCATGACTCCCTCGATGAGGAGGCTGTCAACGCCTGTGAGGAGCAGGGCGAAGTGTCCGCATTGCGACAAGGAAATATCTCTGATGGTGATGTTCTGGCAATTCTTCATTGCAATGGCTTTATTGGCAGCTTTCTGATCCTTCCGGTGTCCACGGGTCAGGACATCTGTACCATCGATCAGGCCTTTGCCCTCGATGGTGACATGGGTCAGATCCTCGCCCCATAGAAGCGAGTTGTGCCAGTGGCTATGACCGAAATCCTGGTAGGTCTTTCCGTCGAAAGGTTCTGCCTCATCGAAGCTGTTGATGCTGTCGGGGGCTGCTGCCTGGATGATGGCACCCTCCTCGAGCCGCAATGTGATATGGCTCTTCAGATGGATGGAGTGGCACAGGTATTTTCCTTTAGGAATCAGCACAACGCCCTCCTTGGCTTGGCTGGCTGCTTCGATCGCTGCATTGATGGCTGTGGTTTCGATATGGACGCCATCTCCTTTAGCACCGTAATCCAGTACGTTGTAGTTTTGTGCAAATCCGCTGATGTATGCGGCTGTCAACAGCATGAGTAATTCCAGTTTCCTTTTCATAGTTTTCTTGTTTATGTGAATGCTTTGCCGAGATTAGCGATGATGTCGGAGGGCAGGAGAGACTCCATGCTTTGGCCTTCATCGAGGGCAATGTCGGCAGCAAAGGCGTGAATCCAGACACCGAGAGTGGCGGCTTCAGTAGCTGTGTAATGTTGTGCCAATAGGGCAAGGGTGATGCCCGTCAGGACATCGCCACTACCGCCTACCGCCATGCCTGCGTTGCCGTGCTGCGTATTGACGAAGACTTCGCCCGAAGGAGTATAGATGTGGGTATGATGGCCTTTGAGGACAACGACCAAAGACCCACCCCGTCCCTCCCTCGTAGGGAGGGTGTTTAATGCTGATGTCAGTCGTTTCCATTCTCCTACATGAGGAGTCAGGATGGAGCCTTGGGGAATCAGATCGATCCAATCGGGATGCAGAGCCAGGATGTTGAGGGCATCGGCATCCAGCACCATCGGCTTGTCCCATTGGAGAAGAAGCTGGTGCAAGGCCTCCTGCGTCTCGGGTGCTTGTCCCAAGCCAGGGCCAATGCCTATCACCTCGGTGTCTTTAGGAACAACAATATTGGTGTGGCAATCGGGGCAGGCATCTGTATCGCACTTAGCCTCAGGAATGCCGAGTTGCATGATGTCATAGCCGCAGTCGGGTACACGAACCGTCAGCAATCCTACTCCACTACGCATACAGGCACGAGCCGAGAGCAAAGCGGCTCCCATCATGCCTCGACTACCGGCTACCAGTAAGGCTCGTCCATAGTCACCTTTATGGCTGTCGGGTTTGCGAGTATGCCGGATGCTTTGTATCAGTTCTGGTGTGATGATTGTTTCCATTGGTGAATCGGATGGTTTTGCAATTTTTTATGACAGTGTGGGCAACTCGGTGATGATAATATCTTGTGTATCGTTTCGTGACATGAACATCACGTAGTAAACAGGTAGATACCAGATTCCGTTCTCGTATCTTACTTTTGCCTCGTTGCTTAATACAATTGCCTTTTGGATATTATATTCAGGAGTAGCGATAAATTTATCCAAGGCACTATGTACGGTATAGTCCTTGCCAGATTTTACTTCGATTGGCAGAACTGTCAGTCGATTGAAATCATCAATGAGGAAATCGACTTCTCCTTTCTGTTTGTTGTCGTAATAATGGAGTTTGTAGCCGTGTGCATGCAGTTCTTGTGCAACAACACTCTCATAGGCAGATCCAAGGTTTATGCTCTTGACATCTTGTAGTATGGCATTGATGTTTGTATCAAATAAAAGGCTGGTGAGTATGCCAATGTCATTGATGTATAGTTTGAGCAGATTCTTACTTTCTGATTCTATGAGAGGGAATTTTGGATTACTGATAGCTTGGACAGATAGGGCAATACCTGAATTGACCAAATACTCAAATTCGTCAGCATAATCACTAAATTGCTTGTGCCCCTTGGTTTCTTCAATGTTCTTTACAATAATCCTTTTCTTCTTGTTCTCCATGTTTGATGGCACCATATCGTAGATTTTTCGTATGGCGAGTTTTCTGCTCTCATCGTACTGTGAGGCATCTATGCGATAAAGTGTGTGAATATCTTGTTGTATTCTGCGAACTTGGGTGATATTCTTTGTTGCCACAAACTTATTGACTGCATCAGGCATTCCTCCCACCAAAAGGTACAACTTGAATTGCTCCATCATGTAGCGGTGCATAGAGTCGGAAAGTGATTGATGACTTTGGAAATGTTCTTGTGTAGCATCTATTGTTTCCTGGCTACAACCCATTGCAAGCAAAAACTCTTCGAAGTCTAAAGGATACATCTCCTCGATGGAAATGCTGCCAAGGGGAACAGAGGTTGATTGGGATAAAGCAATTCCGAGTTGTGAACCACTGGCAATGTAAGTGAATCTGCCCTCTTCATTCAAGAATTTCAGCATTGTCAGCAGATGTGGATAACATTGTATTTCGTCCAAAAAGACTAATGTGTTTTCTTTTTTATCGAGTCGATTGCCCGCTATAGCACCCAACTGCATATAGAAATCTGTGGTATTGCGCACATTGGCAAAGAGTGCAATACCATCGATATCTGACTTGAGATTGATTTCAATATAGTTCTTGAAAAGTCGTTTGCCAACAAATCGGATAATATAGGATTTCCCAATTTGTCGTGCCCCGTTGACCAACAAAATCTTGTTGCTTTGCGAACTTAGAAAAGATTCAATCTTCTTTGCAAACTTTCTGTATAACATAACTACTTGATTTATTGGCTGCAAAGTTATGTAAGAATTCTGAATCTACCAAATTTTCGGGACTTTTTCCGTCATTTTCGAGCTAAAATCGGGACTTTTTCCGTTATTTTGAGGGTCAAAATCGGGACTTTTTCCGTTATTTGCCCGTGTTTGTTTCATATTCTGTTAGGCAAAAAGTAATAGGAAGAACATACTTGACCTTCTTTATCTTACCGTTTACTCCTCCAGGCTTCCATTTGGGCATTAACTTGACAATGCGGATAGCTTCTTGGCTCAAAACTTCATGCGGAGAACGCCTCACTTCGATATCGGTAATCGAACCATCTTCTTCTATCGAAAACGAAAGGGTGACACGGCCTTCAATACTGTCTTTGACGCATTGTTCCGGATAATGGAGGTTTTCTTTAATGAATTGTATTAGTGCCATTTCTCCTCCTGGAAACTCAGGTTGCAGTTCGCACATACCAAAAATAGGATCCCCATCTGTTATTGAGTTACTTAAATCCACCACTTGAACAGAGTCTTCCTTCAGAGTGTTGTCTGGAATGTTTGTAGCAAAGGCAGTAGAGATGCCCAAAGATAAACCCACTAATGAGATAGCCTTGCCTGCAGCACGGCGGATATTGAGTTGGTTCTCGATGTAGCGAAGTTCCGATTCACACTTAGGACAAGTACCACGGCAGTCGCCTTCGTGGTGGCATTCGGTGATTTCGTATGGAATCTCGTTAGCGTCAGCAATCTGTTTGCGGACCTCTTTGAGGGTTTGGCAGACTTTCTTACCGTATTTCATAGCATATCAGGTTTTGGTTTTGACGCCGCAAAAATAAGGAGTTTTGAATATTCCACCAAATATAATCGACGAACGACATGATTTTTTCGACGAACGACAAATGTTGCCCCAAAACCAATCTGTCTTCTATAGTGATTGGAGAAGGAATCCCATGTACATCGGTAAAGTAAGGAGTTTCCCTTCTATAATCTCCCCATTTTTTTGGGGTCATCTACATATTCTTGTGTTTGAATTTAACAAAAACCCAGATAAACACCGCTTCTGATGTTGGGGCAATGCCCCTGGTGTTTAGCTGCGTGTGTCTGCTGAGAGCAAGCTCCCTTCAGCTACACGCTACTATCCACCAGCCTATCGGCAACAACATCATCATCGGCGATAAACCATCGCCTTCGGCTCAAAAACAATTCCCTCGTGTCCGGATGGCACTTTTCATTATAAAGTGGCATGGGGGGAATGGTTTATATCTGTTTATCGCCTTGGGTATGGCTTTGTAGATGAGGATGACTTTGGTATCTGCAAACTTCCTGGCCTGAGTTTATCGAAGGAGTTTGCCAGTACTAAAGCCATTATCAGCTACAGAAGATGCAAAGCAGATTCTGAAAGAAAAGCCATGCCTAAGGGGTAGATTTATGTTTTTGTTAATCTTTATTTTCTCAACACAGCATTTTGCAGGTGCCCATTTTTTTTAGTATTTTTTTAACGTACTGTAAATCTTTTTGTTATATATTTCTATTACACTTTTACGGGCGAATTATCGTTCTATTTTCACACTTTTACGGGCGAATTATCATGCATTTTTCACACTTTCACGGGCGAATTGCTGTTGCAAAAGTAGAAATATTGCTAAAGAAAACTAAATATACTTAAAGTGGGATGCATAGATATTGAAGTTTGAAGATTTTCAGTTACCTTTGCGGTGCAAAAATATTACAACAATGAAAAAGTTCTTCTTAATTCTTTTTTTAAGTTCCTTGCTATCCAAAGGGTATATTAGCGCAACTCCACAGGAACAATTGGTTTTGACACTTCCAGCTGTAGAGGTTGATACTGCAGCATATCCCGCTTTGCGCATATTGCGACAGTTGCATAAGCATGAAAATAAAGACGAGTTTATGCGCGCTGTATCATTTAATGTACTGACAGAAGGTGATTATACCTATGAATTTGATGCTTCGAAATTTATGCGCGGTTATATGAAAGGTGCCATGTCAGTAATGGGCTTTCCGAGATTGGCAAAAATCTTTATAAAAAACAATCTCGTCACTCACAAAATTCATGCTTTGCATAGTTGTAACCAAGGAAAATACAAAGAGGTGGAGGTACGGTTAGATAGTGCCAACCTTGAACTGACTCCCAAGCAATATAAATTAATCAAACGCAGTAATCTTGATATTGATAGATTTGTAACCAAACAATTCAATCATCCGAAAAATCCTTGGGGAAGTAAAAAGTATGAAGATTACTTGTGGCAACTTGTTGATACCACAACTATGTATGGCCACCGTGTTGATATTTTAGAGTTTTCAAGCAAACCCAAGAAAGGTCTGATGAGTCATATGATTGGAGGAAGTTATGGCAGAATCTGCGTTATAGAGGATTACTGGAAACTTATTGATGTCGAATGGAAATGTGTAAAGAACAATAGTATGTTCCAAACCCATCTTGAGCCGATAGCACAAGGTGTTTTTCGTCCTACAGAAATAGTATGTACAGACGATTATTCTATGAATATAGATGATTTTTTAGAAATCCAGAAAATCAATCCAGATTCTCTCGATGAAAAGAAGCGGAACAAATTAGAGAAAGTAATAGACAAAGTAAATATCTCGTTATGTGAAACATATAGGCTAAGATTCACATATCGAGATATTGCAATAAAAGATATTGATTAGCCTTATTTTATTCGACAAGGACTACTTGTGAGAAGCTCGATCTGAAGAGGCGGATTTGGATTTGCCATTATGGTTACGAGAGCGATTACCCTGATGGCGATTGCCTGGGCGATGCTCCCCACGACCGCGGTTGTTGCCACTATGATGAGATAGGGTAGCCATCACCTCGGCTTCATTGCAGCCACCTAAGGCTTCAGGCACAGGAATGCGTTCGAGGGTCTTCTCGAGGAACTGTTCGAGCTGGACGAACTTCTGGAGTTCGCGTCGGTCATTGGCCGAAATGAAAGTGACACTCTCACCATCGGCATCTGCACGGGCAGTACGTCCTACACGATGCACATAATCCTCAGGATCGTGTGTCATGTCGAAGTTGATGACCAACTGAATACCTGAAATGTCGATACCGCGAGATACGATGTCGGTAGCTACCAGGACATTGATGCGACCCGCCTTGAAGGCATTCATGGTCTCCTCGCGTTCCTTCTGGTCGAGGTCGCTATGCATGGCCGAAACCAGGAATCCCTTCTTGCGCAGAGCCAGGACAACATCCTTCACCTTCAGTTTCTTCGAGACAAAAACCACCACACGCTTGTCGGGGTTCTGGAGCAAAGCATCCTTGACAAAACCATCCGGCTTGCCACCGAAGAACTGCTTCAGGACACGAATCACCATATCCACCTTTTGCGGCTCGTAGCAAATACATGCCTGTTGGCGGATCTTGTCTGCAGGTTTCGATACAGCGATCTTCACCATGGTAGGCTTCCACATGATGGCTTCGGCCAGCTTCTGCGTCTTGGGAGGCATAGTGGCGCTATACAGGATCTTCTGGCAATCGGTTGGCAGGAGTTTGGCAATAGCCATGATGTCGTCGTAGAAACCCATGTCCAACATACGGTCGGCCTCGTCGAGCACAAAGAAGGCGACTTGGCTCAGATCCACATAGCCGAGGTTGATGTGCGAAAGCAGACGGCCAGGAGTGGCAATCACCACATCGGCACCACGAGTCAAACCATTCTTCTGTTCGGCAAAGTCACGTCCCTCGCCACCACCATAGACAGCCACGCTCGAAGCATCCACATAGTAGCTGAAGCCCTGCATCTGCTGGTCGATCTGCTGGGCAAGTTCGCGGGTAGGAGCCATGATGACGCAGTTGATGGCGTCCGATGGATAACGGTAACGGTTCAGATTGGAAAGAATAGGAAGGAGATAGGCGGCTGTCTTGCCGGTTCCGGTTTGTGCCACAGCGATTACATCATCGCCAGCTAACACAGGTGGAATGGCTTTCTCCTGCACAGGAGAGCATTCCTTGAAATGCATGTATTCGAGGGCTTCCATTACGCCCTCATCCAGGTCGAGTTCGCTAAATTTCATCTTTTTTCGTATAATTGCCTCGCAAAGATACTATTTTTTCGCGTATTGTCAAAATATCTGTGTTGCTTTCATCTGATTCAAAGAAAAGACGTTCCTGTGGAATAAGTCTTGCAACCTCGGGATTGAATTTTTCGCCCAAAGAGATCTGGAAGCCCGCTTTGAGCAGTTGTTCAGCCAATTGAGGCCCTTTGCGATAGCCGTGGATGATTGTCCCACCCCAACCCTCTCCCGTTGGGAGTGGGTAATATTCTTTGACATAAGCCATCATTTCTGCCCAATATCCCACACAATGGATGATGACAGGTAGATGCATTTCCTGCGCCACCTGAAGTGCTGTCTTAAAAGCAGTTAGCTGAAGCTCCAACGATACACCACATTGGTTGTCCAATCCACATTCTCCAATGGCCATCAGATTGGGATTGCCTGCCAGACGTTGGGCGACCTCAAGAAACTCCTTTTCCTTTATCCCTTTTCCTTCATCCCTTTCCAACCGCCACGGGTGCAGCTCAAGGCTGAACGGAGTGTCGCATCCCAGCAGGGCGACATTGGCTGGGAGGGACAAAAGTGCCTCTTTGCGTCCAGTGTGGTGGGTATGGATGTCTGTCAGGTTTACAAATTTCATACGGTGCAAAGGTAGGGATTTTCCATGGTTTTACCAAATTATTCATCTGGATTGTATCTTTTTTCGTCCCTTTATTTGGAAAATAAAGCAGAAATGATTATCTTTGCGCCCATAAGTACTTATACATTCCTTATACCGGTAATATGCGCGAAGACGAAGAATTGAACAACAGCAACGAAGAAGAGGTATCCAGCGAAGAGGATATCTCGACCGAAACTGATGCTGCCAATGACGAAGAAATAAGTGAAAGCAATACCAGCTACATGCCACATAACGATGATGAGGTCGGCGAAGACAAGATCCATCATCTGGGCGGTATGTATCAGAACTGGTTCCTGGATTATGCAAGCTATGTTATTCTGGAACGAGCCGTGCCACACATGGTGGATGGCTTGAAGCCAGTGCAGCGTCGTATCCTACATGCCATGAATGTGATCGATGATGGTCGCTACAACAAAGTTGCGAACATCGTCGGACAAACCATGCAATACCATCCACATGGCGATGCCTCCATTGGCGATGCCTTGGTGCAGATGGGACAGAAGAATCTGCTGATCGACACTCAGGGCAACTGGGGTAACATCCTGACGGGCGACGATGCTGCCGCTCCTCGTTACATTGAGGCACGACTCTCGAAGTTTGCGCTCGAAGTGGTGTTCAACAACAAGATCACCCCTTGGCAGTTGTCGTACGATGGCCGTAAGAAGGAACCTATCAACCTGCCAATCAAGTTCCCTTTGCTGTTGGCACAGGGAGTTGAGGGTATTGCCGTAGGTTTGTCATCGAAGATTCTGCCCCACAATTTCAACGAACTGTTGGATGCCTCGATTGCCTACCTTCGTGGCGAGGAGTTCCAGATCTTCCCGGATTTCCCGACCGGAGGTTTGATCGATGTCAGCAAATACCACGATGGTCAGCGAGGTGGTTCGGTCAAGATCCGTAGCCGTATCGAGAAGATTGACCAGAAGACTTTGCGCATCCTCGATGTTCCATTTGGCAAGACGACCGATTCCCTGCTCGAATCGATCAAGAAGGCCAACGACAAGGGCAAGATCAAGATCCGTAAGTTCGATGATTTCACGGCCGACCATGCCGAGATTGTTGTTCACCTGATGCCGGGTGTGTCGAGCGACAAGACCATCGATGCCCTTTATGCCTTCACCGATTGTGAGGTTTCGATTTCTCCGAATTGCTGCGTCATCTACGACAAGAAACCGCACTTCCTGACTGTGAGTGAGGTATTGCGCCGTTCGGCCGACAATACCAAGGATCTGCTCCGACAGGAACTCGAGGTACAGAAGGGCGAACTGCTGGAGCACCTGATGATGATTTCGCTCGAAAAGATCTTCATCGAGGAGCGTATTTACAAGGACAAGGAATTTGAGTTGGCCAAGGATATTGATTCAGCTCTGTCGCACATCGACAAGCGTTTGGAACCCTACAAACCTACCTTTGTACGTGAGGTAACCCGCGATGATCTGCTCCGATTGGAGGATATCAAGATGGCGCGTATCCACCGTTTCAGCAGCGATAAGGCCGACGAAGATATTGCCAACACCAAGAAGAAGATCAAAGACATCGACAAGAAACTGAAGCATCTGGTCGATTATACTGTCGAGTGGTTCGAGCATCTGAAGGAGAAGTATGGTAAGGATCATCCACGTCAGACAGAGATCCGTAACTTCGATTCAGTAGATGCTTCGAAGGTCATCGAGAGCAACCTGAAACTCTACTTCAACGAAACCGACGGTTTCATCGGAACAGGTTTGAAACCTTCGGAATCCAGCTTCATCTGCAACTGCTCGGAGATCGATGAGATTCTCGTAATCTATAAATCCGGTCAGTACAAGGTGGTCAAGGTGGCCGACAAGATCTTTGTCGATAAGGATGTGCTCTACATCAGCGTCTATCGCAAGAGCGATCAGCGTACCATCTACAATGTCGTGTATCGCGATGGCAAGGGCGCCATGGCACCTTACTACATCAAGCGCTTCAACATCACTTCGGTACAGCGTGACAAGGTCTATGACCTGACTTTGGGCACACCGGGATCGAAGGTGGCTTACTTCTCGGCCAACCTGAATGGTGAGGCAGAGGTATTGAAGATCACCATCAAGAGTCTCAACAAGGTGGCTCACACCAAGAGCTTCGAACGCAACTTTGCCGAAGTGCCGATCCGTGGACGTGGCACCAAGGGCCTGCTGCTGACACGTGCCGAGGTGAAGAGCATCACGGTCAAGGAACATGGAGGTTCTACTTTGGGTGGCCGTCCAGTATGGTGGGATAGCGATGTGCATCGCATCAACTACGACAAACAGGGCGAGTATCTGGGCGAGTTCCAGAGCGAGGATCGTATACTGGTCGTGCTGGATAACTATGAGTATTATTTGACCAACTTCGACGATTCGAACCACTACGAGACGAACATCTACCGTATCGAGAAGTATGATCCGAACAAGGTTTGGACCATCGTCATGAAGGATTGGGAGACAGGCCTCCACAACCTGAAACGATTCACACTCGATGCCAAGCCAACCCGTCAGAGCATGTTGGGTGAACCTAAACGCTTCTCGTTCGCCTTTTTGACCGATACTCCTTATCCTCGTCTGAAGTTCACTTTCGCCAAACCGGATGATTTCCGTGCTCCTTTGGAGATTGAGGCCGAAGAGTTCATCATGGCCAAGAGTGTTGGTACCAAGGGCAAACGCATTGCTGCCTGGAAGGTGGCTACAATCGAGGAATTGGAGCCAACTCGTGTGCCAGAAGTTGCTTCGGATGAAGAACCATCAGAACCAGAAGAAAATGAAGAAACTGCTACTGATCCTGAGTCTCTGTTCTAATCTCTCGCTGGCGTTGGCACAAACGGCAGAAGAGGTGGTGCGTCCAGTTACCTCTGCTGTCTCGATGGGTATTGGCGGTGGAAATCTGCGTGACACCTATCTGACCAATCTGCATTATGAGGGGGTGGCATTGGATGTTCATTACGATCGCACTCGAATGATGCGTCTGATGAAATGGAATAATATCCAGACGTTTGACCTTTCGTACCTGAGTGGCGACGACCAGCAGGCAGGACTATCTTCGGTTATGGCAGGTCGTGTTCGTTATCATTTTGCCATGCACAAGGTTTGGACACTTCCGACTTTGCCTGAGTTACAGTTATTTGTGGGCCCATATGCCAGCATGGATTTAGGGTTCAACTATAACTTGAAGATGTCTGGTGGTAACAATCCTGCAACTGCCCGTCTGACCGAGAACTTCGGTGTTTCGGCTGGTTCCGTATGGAATTACTCTATCCGTCGTCAGCCTTGCAAGGTGAATCTGTTGGTACAGATGCCTTTGTTGGGCATGGCTTTGGTGCCGGAATATGGAGCTTCCTACTACGAGACATTCTATTTGAACCATACAGATCACGATGTCCACTCTACCTCGCTGCATAACCAGCAGGATCTGGATATTCGTCTGACCACCGATCTGCCAGTTTCGATTGCACCATGCTTCAAGCGCTATGGATCTTCGTTGCGAGTAGGTTTGGCTTATCATATCGAGACAATGGATATCAACGATATCGTTACCCGTTATTCTACTTTCCAATTCGTAGTGGGTTGGTCATGGCAGTATTTACCCTATAAAGCACCACGCCCATGAAAAAGTTGTTTCAGTTAAGGTTATCGTTATCATTATGGTTATCGTTAGCGTTATCGTTATCGTTCTCCTCTTGCCTCGATGATGATTCGTTAGAGCAGGACAATACCTATGTGGGTAACTTCAGGGCTTGTTGGCAAGCTATGGACGAGCATTACTGCTTCTTTCGCGAAAAGAATGTGGATTGGGATAATGTTTATCGAATCTATGAACCTTACTTCCGTGATTCGGTCAGAAACTCGTTCGATGAGTTCAATCTGATGGCCAAGATGCTGGCAGAGGTGCGCGATGGTCATGTGAATCTTTATAGCCCTTTCAATACTGCACGTTATTGGACTTGGTTTGAGGGTTATCCACAGAATTTTGATGCGAATTTAGTGGAACGCTATTATTTGGGCACTCACTATTTTATGACCTCTGGTATGCAATATGGTATGTTGCCAGATTCTGTTGCCTATCTGCGTTACTCCTCCTTTTCGTCTCCTATTGGCGATACTAATCTGGATTATGTTCTGGCTCTGCTTAAGAGTGCCAAGGGTTTGATTATCGATGTTCGAGATAATGGTGGTGGTTCGTTGACAAATGTGCCTACTTTTGCTAACCGATTCTGTACGGCTAAGCAGGTTTATAGCTACATGATGCACAAGACGGGCAAGGGACATGACGATTTTTCGGATCCTGAACCGATTTACCTCGAACCGCAGAAGGATCGTGTCTCCTGGAATGCCTCTGTTCAGCCAGTTGTTGTGCTTACCAATCGTTCTTGCTTTAGCGCTACCAATAACTTTGTAGCGGCTATGAAGTCATTGGACGGTACGATGACAAAAGATTCGGCAGGTGTCTCTTACCCAAAAATGATTAAGACCTTGGGTGATCGTACCGGAGGTGGCGGTGGTATGCCTTTCGAAACGATTCTGCCTAATGGTTGGGTGCTCCGGTTCTCGGCTTGTCCAATCATGGACAGTAACAAGCAACAGGTTGAAGAGGGTATTGATCCCGATATGAAAGTGGATATGGATAGTGTCAGTATGTACGAAAAGCATGTGGATGATATCATCGATTCTGCACGCGCGTACATTAAATTAAATACGCGTAAGGTATATCCTACGAAAAAATCTGACTAAATATTTGGTCATGTCATAAAAAGTGCGTATCTTTGCGCCCACAATTCTCCTGCGGGAGTGTTGAAATTGGTAGACAAGCCAGACTTAGGATCTGGTGCCGTGAGGCGTGTGGGTTCGAGTCCCACCTTCCGTACGAAACCCTGTGTCAGTATATTGGCACAGGGTTTTGTGTTTTACCTATTTTTGCGTATTGTACCAATTGAAAATAAGCCGTACCTTTGCGCCGTCAAAATCAACAAAGAATTATGAATTGCGGAATCAAAGGTATCATAATGGCCATTGTAGCCTTGGGAATCGCCACACCTGTGGCAGGTGAGGAATCGGCCGATCAAGCTATAGAAGTGGATGCTGTCACTTCGGCCACACAATCAAAGCGACGTCTTACATTGGGAGGATATGGTGAGGCCGTGATGACCCGTAACTTCTATTCCTATAATATCTATCGTTATTCCCGTCCTTATGAACATAAGGATGATGATTCGCATGGCCGTTTCGACTTGCCTCATGTGGTGATCAACCTTGGTTATGACTTTGGCAAAGGCTGGACGATGGGTACAGAAATAGAGTTCGAACATGGCGGTACGGAATCGGCTGTCGAGATGGATGCTGACGAAGCTGGTGAATATGAAGCCGAGGTTGAAAAAGGTGGAGAGGTGGCTTTGGAACAGTTCTGGATTAATTATAAGTTCCAGCATCTTCCTCTGAATATTCGTGCGGGCGAGATTATTGTCCCTGTAGGTGCTGTGAATGCTTATCACATGCCTAACGAGTTCTTTACGGTTTATCGCCCGGAGGGAGAGGCAAGCATCCTCCCAAACACCTGGCATCAAACAGGTATCTCGTTGTGGGGTCGCACTCAACAATGGCGTTACGAGGCGCAGTTCCTCTCAGGTTTGGATTCAGAACGTTTCGGTTCGGAGTGTTTTGTCCACTATGGAGCTAATTCTCCTTATGAATTCAAGATTGCCAATACTTATGCAGGTGCCTTACGTATCGATAATTATAGTGTCAGGGGATTGCGTTTGAGTGCCAGTGGCTATATAGGCAATACTTTTTCGAATACTTTACGCAGTCGCAGCAGTAAGTATGCAGATGTAAAGGGAACCTTGTGCATCGGAGCCTTCGATTTCCAGTACAAGAACCGGCACGTTACCTTGCGTGGTAATTTTGATTGGGCACATTTGGCCGATGCTAATCAGATTACCTCATTCAACAAGAACTTCCCAACCCATTCCGGCCAAGATGGTTCACCATCCAAACATCAGCCAGTTGCCAGCGATGCCTGTGCTTATGCCATGGAGGCAGGATGGAACTTGTTTGCTTTGGGCAATGTCTCTAAACTACAGAATCAGTCATTGTACCTCTTCGGCCGATATGAGTTCTACAATTCGATGCAGAAAGGCCAGCAGAGTGATGCCTACGGATGGTGCCAGAAGAAACGTATGGCTGTGGGCATTAATTATATGCCTATCAGGGAGATTATTGTCAAGGCAGAGTTTTCGGAACATTTCTTTGATCATACCGGCCGGAACTATACCACCTCTTCGGGGGCAACTTATCCTTTGGAATACAACAACGAACCCAGTGTGAGCGTTGGTATCACCTACTGTGGTTGGTTCAAATAATGTCAAAATCAATTTAAAAAAATAATTACAACAATGAAAATGAATTGGAAGAATCTGCTTACCGTGGTCTTGATGACCGGTGCAGCTATGAGTGTAACCTCATGTGATGACGATGATGTGAAAGAAACAGAAGATCAAGCTCTCAAACTGGTTAATGCTAATTTTGTAGATGCAACCGTTGTCCCTACTTATAGTGGATTGGTTGAAACTACAGCCGAGATGATCAAGGCGCTCGAAGCAGGCAAAATTGCAGAGGCTGGTCAGGCATGGAAAGAGTCACGTCAGTATTGGGAGTGGTCGGAGGCTTTCCTTTTTGGTGCCGCTTCCGGTTATGGTATTGATCCGCACATTGACACATGGCCATTTGATGCAGCTGCGTTCAATAATAATATGTCGAAGTATAACCCTTCGGAGAATGAAGCTGATGCAGCTAACATGGAGGAGATTATTGCAACTGGACAGGGTTTGACCGGTTTCCATGCCGTCGAGTACATTCTGTTCCGTGAGGGTCAGGTTCGTACGGAATTGACCGACAACGAACTGTGGTTCGCTACAGCTGCCGCCAACGATCTCTATCTTTCTGCCTTGAAACTTGTGATGGCTTGGGGCGGTGAGCTGACCAAAGAACAGGAGGCAATCCTTGAGGAGGCAGAGTTCGAGTGCGATGACTTTAGCGACGAGTTCAAGAATGCAGGTCAGGCAGGTTCACGTTGGAAGACTGTCACGGGTGCCTCTGTACAGATTATCGAAGGTTGCCAGAACATTATCGACGAGGTGGCTCATTCCAAGATTGGAGCTCCTTATACCGGCGAAGATACCAACTATATTGAGTCGCCACATGCCTACAATTCTATTCAGGACTTCTACGACAATATTCAGTCTTGTCGTCATGCCCTCTATGGATTGACTCCCGATGCCGGTAATAATGCTACGCCTGCTGCCAAGTCTCTGATCGCCTATACATTGGTCAAATATCCGGCTGAGACGGCCAAGGCTCAGGCAGCACTCGAAGCCTCTTTGCTTGCAATCAATGCTATGCCAAAGCCTTTTGTCCTTAATTTCCAGGATCCCAAAGTCGGTCTTGCTATTAAGGCCCTCGAAGAGTTGGATGATGCTCTTTCTGAATTGAAGAGCAAACTTGCAGAATAATACTACTACAATACCTATTTTTTTTAGCCACCAGATGCCTTTCTTGGGCATCTGGGTTTGGTATTTTTTTTCGATCGTTCATTAATACTTTTTATATCTATGAAGATTTTCAACTATTCTCTTTTTGTATTGGTAACCGCTTCATTCAGCGTTGCCTGTAACGATGATGAAAAGCCATCGGTTGTAGAATACAAATCTGACTCTTTTGTCAAAGAGGAGATTTATGCAGGTGGCGAGTTAGGTACAGTTTTTAATGCCTCCACTTATGCGTTCCAACAGCCAACGCCAGCGGCTGAACAAGGCGGTTTCAGTCAGTCGTTCAAATTGGGTGAATATCTGTTCGAGAAGGATTTTAACACCAATACCGAGGGCGCTTTTGCTGGTTTAGGTCCAGTTGCTGTGCGTCCGGGATGCCTCTATTGTCATCCGAATTATGGTCATGGCAAACGTCAGGAGGAGTATAACGCCACGAAGCAAGGCAATGGCTATCTGTTGGTGATATACGACAAACAGACGGATAATTATATCTATTCTGTGGCTGGTATGCCACAAACATTGGCTTATGGCCCATTCAAGGCTCCTATTGACGAAAAGCAGATTACCATCGACTGGAAGAACTATACTGATGATTGGGGCAATAAGTTCCCCGATGGCGAAAGTTATAGTTTGATCTATCCCGAGGTCAATATCCCTCGTGAAGCTTATTATGCTCCTATTATGGCCAACCGTGGGGGCAACTACGTCGAGATTGGAGTGGACGAGGTTGTTGTTGCTCTTGAGTCAACCATTGGTGTTTATGGTACAGGCTTGACCGATGCTATTCCAGACGAGGCCATTACTGCACAATGGGCACAGGAGGAGCAGGCTTGTAAGAAAGGCTATCTGAAACATTGGAGAGATGCCTGGTTTGAGAATGGAGAGTGGAAAACCTATTATACCAGCACCTCCGTCAATTCCGACAAGAAACAGTATGTACGTCGTTATACCTACGCCATGAGTCGTGGTCCTATTCTCGATGCAGCAGGTTCAAATGCAATCTGGAACATAACCAATGTCACACGTTCGGATCGTCGTTCGCTATACTTGGATTTGGCAGGTCAGTTCTATGCCCGTCAATCCATGAATGATCCCGATGTACAGGCAGGTTTTCCTGCTTGGATTTCCTCAATTGATCCTGACAAGAAACATCCCTCTTGGCACATTGCCCGTACTGATTCTGCCATTTGGAACTATTTGACAGCAAAGGATCATGACGCAGAGATGAGCGACAAGGATTATCGTGACTTTATGGTATGGCATCGAGGATTAGCTGTTCCTGCAGCTCGAGATCTGGAGGATCCTGAGGTTCAATTGGGTCATGACAAGTTCCGCGAGATTGGATGTGCCAACTGTCATCGTCCATCGTGGAAGACGGGAAATGATGATATTCATGATCCTTCTGGTTTCTTCACCAAGAATACCGACATGCCTCGTTATCCGAATCAAACCATCTGGCCTTATACTGACTTCGTGCAGCATAAACTCTGTATGATCAACGATATCCGTACGGGCTGGTGCCGAACCACTCCACTTTGGGGACGTGGATTGTGTAAATTGGTCGAGAATACCGAGGATCGTTTGCATGACTGTCGTGCTCGCAATACATTGGAGGCTATCATGTGGCATGGAGCTAAGGAGTCGGATGCTCGTTCTTCGGTTGAGAATTTCCGCAATCTTACCAAGGAGGAACGTGATGCTGTTGTACGTTTTGTGGATGCAATTTAATCGCTTTTTGACTATAAATAGTTAAAATTAAATAGGTAAAGGTACAACATAATCATTTTTGTTGTATCTTTGCACTCAAGTGTATTGTATCAAGGATTTTTATAATCAAGAATTAGTGAATTAGAGAATTTTTAATAGTTGTGACTAATTCTTGATAGATTATTTGTTCGAGAAGTATTCTTATTTTTTCACTTTGTAAACTATGGGTCATAAATATCGTAGTAACGACAGCTTGGCTGAATTGATATCGGAAGACTCTCGCCTCCTTCAGGTGATGAGTCGGTTTGGCATTGCTCTTGGTTTTGGCGATAAGACCGTCGAAGAGGTCTGTCATGAGAATCAGGTGGATACCGATACGTTTATTGCTGTTTGCAATTATATCTCTCAGGGCATTCGTCCTTCGTTCGATGAATTCTCTCTGCTGAAAGCAAGTTCATTGTTGGTTTATTTGCGCAATTCACATAGTTTCTTTCTCGATTTCAAGTTGCCTAACATCCGGCGTAAGTTTGTGAATGCGGTCGATTGCAGTACCAACAACGAGGTCGGTTTCCTGATTCTGAAGTTCTTCGATGACTATGTGGCAGAGATCAAAACACATCAGGAGTATGAAGCAGAACATTTCTTCTCGTATGTCGAGGGATTGATTCAAGGCAAACGTAGCGCAGAGATGAGTTTGCAACACTTCGAAGAAGATCAGTCGCACAGGGAGCATGATGAACTGATTGCCCAGCGTATGTCCGATCTGAAGAATATCATCATCCGCTACTCGCCATCGTCGCTCAACAAAGAGTTGTTGAACGATGCCTTGTTGCATCTGTTTGAGTTCGAAAAGGACTACGAGAGCCATACTTTGGTCGAAGATACATTGTTCTTCCCGGTGGTAAGTGTACTGGAAAGCATGGTGGATATTGACGAAGAGGAGGAACTGCCGGTGTCCGACAATCACGAAGTTTTGAGCCAACGAGAGAAGGATATCATCTTGGGTGTTGTGCGTGGACAAACCAACAAGGAGATTGCCGACTCGCTGTTCATCTCGATTCACACGGTACTGACGCATCGTCGCAACATTGCCCGTAAGCTGGAGATCCATTCTCCGGCAGGTTTGGTTATCTACGCTTTGGTCAATGGAATAGTGACCATGGACGATATCAAGGAGATTCCTTATAGTTGATATTATGAGGAATGTACTCAAGATAACAGCTTTTGCATTGTTGGCAATCATCATTCTGGTGATGGTGGTGGCTACTTTGGTCGAAAAGTCGGCAGGTAGCGCCATGTTCATCTATGGTTCTTGGTGGTTCGCCTCTTTGTGGGGTGTGTTGGCCGTTGTCTCGTTCATGTATATTGGCTTCCAGAAGCTCCAGAAACGTCCGTTTGTTTTCATGCTACACCTTTCGTTTGCCGTAATCCTGATGGGAGCACTCATCACTCATGTGTGGGGCAAACAGGGTATCCTTCATTTGCGTCTGGACGAGGAAACACATCTTTTCGCGCTCGAAAATGGCTATGGTTCGAAATTTCCTTTTGAGGTATGCCTGAAGGAATTCTCGGTAGTCAATTATCCGGGTACCGAAACGGCCATGGATTATGTGTCGGTCGTCGAGGTCAAGGAAAAAGAGACACCCACGGCAGTACTGACTATTTCGATGAACAAGATAGGGCAGTATGGCGGTTACCGATTCTATCAATCCTCCTATGATTGGGATCTGCAAGGTTCGGTCTTTTCGGTTGCCTACGATCCATGGGGAATTGGTGTGACTTATGTCGGTTACGCCTTGCTTTTCCTCTCGATGGTGCTCTTGCTGGTTCTTCCGGACGAGGGCTTCCGTCGGGCATTGAAACGATTGTCGGTTGTAGCGTTGTTGGCTCTGATGGGCATGGATAGCTATGCTGCACCAGCTCAACCCAAGGTGTTGCCCGATAGTATTGCCCAGCAGTTCGGACATCTTTATGCCTACTGCAATGGTCGCATTTGCCCATTGCAGACAGTTGCTTACGACTATACTACCAAGTTGTATGGCAAATCTTCGTATCAGGGATTTTCGGCCGAACAGGTCTTTACGGGTTGGCTCTTTTTCCCCTCCAGTTGGGTCGATCAGCCACGCAAGGCAACCAAAGGACCTCGCTATCAGGAGGAGCAGGATGCCATTGCGCAGATGATGCTCTCGGGGCAGTTTATGCATATTTTCCCCTATCGGGATAGCCTTCAGAACATCACATGGTATTGTCAGGGCGACAATCTACCGATGACCATGGAAGAGAATACGTGGTTCTTTGTCAAGAAGTCGATGGATTATGTGGGCGAACTGGTCGTGATGCAACGATATGATTCGCTCGGATATACGTTGCAGAAGATTCGTAAGTTCCAGCAGAATCAGGCAGGCGAGGTTCTCCCTTCCGACCTGCATTTCAAGGCAGAGCTGACTTACAATTCCATAAACCTTGTGCGCCCCTTGGCCATGTTCTTTGCGGCATTGGGTATTCTGCTGTTTGTTTTCTATGTGCGTTTCTGGCTCAAGAATCGGAATAACCCTTTGTGGCTGACTATTCCTGTGAATGTACTACTGGCACTGGTCATTGTCTATCAAACTGTTTTTCTGGCACTCCGGTGGTATGTATCAGGGCATTTGCCACTCTCCAATGGATACGAAACGATGCAGTTCCTCGCGTGGGTAGTCATGATACTGACTTTGATCATACAACGCCGTTTTGTGCTGATGATTCCTTTCGGTTTCCTGCTGATCGGTTTGACTTTGCTTGTCTCGATGATGGGACAATCCAATCCGCAGATTACTCCGCTCATGCCGGTTCTTTCATCTCCGTTGCTTTCCCTTCATGTATGCATCATTATGTTAGCTTATGCCTTGCTTGCCTTTATCTTCTTCAACGGATTGACATCGTTGTTCCTGAAGGATGAAAGTAAGATTAGTGCTTTGTACGATGTCTCGCGTGTCATGCTGTATCCGGCCTTGTTCTGCCTGACGGCAGGTATCTTTATAGGTGCCATTTGGGCCAATGTAAGTTGGGGTAGATACTGGGGATGGGATCCCAAGGAGGTATGGGCATTGATCACGATGCTTGTCTATAGTTTTGCTTTCCATGCCCAAAGTTTGCCTCTCTTCCGGAAGCCGAAGTTCTTCCATCTCTACATGGTTCTCGCTTTCCTTTCCGTTCTCATGACCTATTTTGGCGTGAATTTTCTATTAGGAGGCATGCATAGCTATGCCTCCTAATAAGGATGCGAAATACTTTTCACATCCGTCAGCCTTAGCTGGAAAAACATATTCGGCATGCATAGTTATGCCTCCTAATAAGGATGCGAAATACTTTTCACATCCGTCAGCCTTAGCTGGAAAAACATATTCGGCATGCATAGCTATGCCTCCTAATAGAAAAATGTAGGTAAAATTTTGGACATGTGGGCAAAAATCATTATCTTTGCGCCCACAAATCGATAGACATATATTCATGAAGGCAACAAAATATATTTGGGAAGATTTGGGTGTCACCTTAGAGATGTCGCTTTTTATTCCCGATTCAACCACAAAGCAACAGGAATCTGTTTGTGAAGAGTGTCATTTGATGCTCCATGTCGAACCTCGAGGAGAACTCTTTGAGGAACAATTATCTCGTATCAGTCAAGCTGAACTTCGCATGTCGGAATTGGAGGTAATGCAAGGATTCCAAACCGTCTTCAAGCGCTACTTCTTGAGTGATGCTACCAATCAGTTGCCATTTATTCCCGCAGATTGTATTCATTCCATTATTCAACAACCCCCTTTGGACGGTTCAAAATTAGCTCTTTGGATGTATCGGCAGAAGGGTTCAGCAATCTCGTTCGAACATGGAATGACTGTTGCCGAACATAATGGATATAAGCATTTGTATAAGTGGGGATTGACTGACCCAAATGGTGACAGTTACCAGCAGACAAAGACTCTCCTCGAGCGATATGAAAATGATTTGAAATGCTTTGATGCCAACATCGAACAGAATTGCATCCGTACCTGGTTCTTCGTTCGTGATGTCGATACGCAATATGCAGGTATGGTCAAAGCACGAAAGGAGAACTTCATCGAGCAAGGATTGACCGAGAATACCCATTATATAGCCTCGACAGGTATTGGCGGTTTGCCAGCTAACACACATGCTATCGTACAGTTGGGTACTTACGCTTTGACTGGATTTGCGCCAGATCAACAGCGCTATCTTTATGCTGCCTCTCATTTGAATCCTACCTATGAGTATGGTGTGACATTCGAAAGAGGTACCAGTCTTCATTTCGGAGATCGAGACGAAATATACATCTCTGGAACTGCTTCTATCAACAATCAGGGAGAAGTTATGTATGTTGGTGATATTGTTAAGCAAACCCAACGTATGTGGGAGAATGTAGAGGCTCTGCTCAACGAAGGAGAGGCTTCTTTCGATGATGTGGCACAGATGATTGTATATCTCCGGGATATGGGTGATTATTCGGTTGTCAAGCAGATGTTTGATGACCGATTCCCTAATGTCCCACGTGTTATCACGTTAGCCCCGGTTTGTCGTCCAACCTGGCTGATAGAGATGGAATGTATTGCCATTCCACATCGAAATAATGTCAACTATCGTTCGTTGTAGTTCTTTTTGTAAAGAATTTTCATAGAAAATTTGGATATTTGCACAGAATAATCTATTTTTGTGCCCATGAAAAGCATTTTACTCTTTTTGTCAGGCCTTTTGACCTCTCTTTTTTTACTCTCCTGTTCGGAGACGAACAGGCGTGTTGCCGAAGGTGTGCCCTATACTTTGACTGGTACGCTTTGGCAAGATTCTGCTACTATTGATTCGCTGGTGACTCTGATTGTTGATCGTCATGAGTTTTCCTTCTCGGCCGAGGGGGATTCGTTGCCAGTTTTCGAGGAATTGACTTTACCCGTAGTCGGTGGACACTTCTCTTACAAAGGAAAGTCGCCGGTTGATGTTGATGAACTCTATCTATACGATCAGTATGGTCATGTGGTACGTCTTTATGGTACATCGGGTGCTAATCTTGAGGTCGAAGTGCTGAAAGACGGTTCTATACGCCAGTCGCCTGTTGATACTACCGATGTTCTCCGTACAGTTATGCTTCGTGATTCTATCCCGTTGATGAACGACTCGTTGAGGGTGCGTCGAATCCTGGGTGGTTTGCCGGAGTCGGCTAAACCTGATTGGTTGATGTCTTCAATCAATACGATTCTTGATCAGTTATCAACCCATGTTTCGAAGTCAACCCGTCTGCCACGTATCACTTTGCAACTTACCGATACTGTATATCCACTCTTATCTAATCGTCAGGAATATCTGTTGCTCTATTTTTGGTCAGAGGATGTCGCTTCGTCGGTCGATTCTTTGCAGACGTTTACTTCTATTGCCCGTGACTACGGGCTCTATTCTTTTGCAAACACATTTGTCAAGGAGAAGTCGAAGACCCGTCGGGCCAAAGCACGTCGTGTCGAGTTGCTTTCTGTTTGTATGCAGGCATCGGATAGTGCTTCTTGGCAAGCTAAGATTCAGGACATTCCTGGCAAACATACCCTTCTGAAAGGAGGTTATGCTCACCCCTTGGCAACTGTTTGTCAGATTCATCGGTTGCCGTGTCTGATACTTGTTGACCGTTTCGGAAACTATCAGACAAAGGATGTTTGGGGAATGGAGCTTTACAAATGGTTGGACAAAGCTCCACTTAACAGCGATATCAATAAAAAACTTTAAACAATCAACTCAAAACTCTAAACTATTAACTCAAAACTCTACTATGGTTGTTCGTACTGTATCAGCCGCTTTGCAAGGCATCGACGCAACGCCTGTCTATTGTGAGACGGCAACTGCTCCAGGATGCCGAATCCTTATCATAGGATTGCCAGATACGGCTGTTAAAGAGAGTCGAGATCGCATGGAAAGCGCTTTGCGTGAATCGGGGCTTCGTCCACCACGCAAGCAGATTATCATCAATTTGGCTCCAGCCGATGTGCGCAAAGAGGGTTCTCTCTACGATGTCCCGATTGCGGTAGCCGTTTTAGCTGCTGGTGAAATTATACCTGCCAATAAGTTGGAACATTATATGATGGTGGGCGAGTTGTCACTCGATGGCAAGATCAAGCCCGTCAGTGGATGTCTGCCTTTTGCTATTTTGGCCCGAAAGATGCAACTCAAGGGTATTATTGTTCCTCGAGAGAATGCTCAAGAAGCGGCAGTAGTCAATAATCTGGATGTACTGACTGCCGATACTTTGGCCCAAGTGGTTGACTTCTTGTGTGACCGAGGTGAACTTGATCAGGTTTCGGTCAATACACGCGAGATGTTTGCCCATGCCGAACGGACTTTCCCTGCAGATTTTGCCGATGTTAAGGGACAGGAGATGGTGAAAAGGGCTTTTGCTATTGCCGCTGCTGGTGGACATAATCTCATCATGGTTGGTCCTCCAGGTGCAGGCAAGAGTATGATGGCCAAATGTCTGCCAAGCATACTTCCACCTTTGTCTCTCAGCGAAGCTCTCGAAACAACCAAGATTCACAGTGTGGCTGGCATACGTGCACAAACAGGACTCATCACCCAGCGTCCGTTCCGTTCGCCTCACCATACTATTTCCAGTGTTGCATTGATAGGTGGTGGCGCAAACCCGTTGCCTGGTGAGGTAAGCCTTGCACATAACGGCGTTCTTTATCTTGATGAACTGCCAGAATTCAACAGATCGGTATTGGAGGTGCTGCGCCAGCCGTTGGAAGATCGAAAGATTACCATAGCTCGAGCTAAGAATACGGTCACTTATCCTTCCAGTTTGATGCTGGTGGCATCGATGAATCCTTGTCCTTGTGGATATTTTAATCATCCTACCAGGGAATGTACTTGCACAGAAACTCAGGTGCGTAAGTACTTAGGTCGCATCTCAGGTCCCCTTCTTGATCGCATCGACCTGCAGATTGAAATCCGGCCTTTGTCGTTCGATGAATTGTCTCGTACTCATGTGGCAGAGTCTTCTGCTTCGATTCGCGAACGTGTCCTCAAGGCTCGTCAGATTCAAACCAATCGTTTTGAGGCATTCAATAATAATCTCACTTCTGAGGGAGGGATGGGTAGGGTCTCTTGTAATTCGCAGATGACTCCAGCCCTGATGCGTGAGTTCTGTGTATTGGATGACCGATCGCTCAAGATGTTACAAAACGCCATGTCCAAACTTGATCTCTCTGCCCGTGCCTACGACCGCATCCTCCGTGTAGCTCGCACGATTGCTGATTACGAGGGGTGTGAGAATATCAATTCCACTCATGTCGCCGAGGCTATCTCGTATCGTAACCTTGACAAACAGTCTTGGGGACAAGGATGATGTAAATATTATTTATAATATGTAACAAAGAGAAGTACTAACTCGAAATTATACGATATTTCCTCATAATAAGGTAATTAACATTTCGGCGGAATGGACGTAAATTTGTCTATTTCGCCTTTTTTAGCATCTGATTGCTTTGAGATCCAATAAGGTGTTCTTTAATGCAGATAACTAATCTGCAAACATAGCGAGTTTTTTTGTTTCTATCATTATATAGGCATAACACATACCTTTGTATTAATACTCTTCGAAATAGAGGGAAGAATAAATTTGAATCTGGGCGCAAAGATAGTGTCGATATAGTTTCAAAGGGGACAATGAAACTATTTATTCTTAGATATTTAACATTAATTATTTAATCGAACGTGATTTTCATTCGATTTTTGCTGTTTTTATTGCATAGATTCAAATTCCTCTGTTGATGAATAAATGTCTAGATTTGATTTGTTGTGTGTGCAATCTGAAATGTAATATATAAAAAATGTGTCATAAAAATATTTTGTTTATAAAAAAATGAGAATAATTAATAAATAATTACTAACTTTGAGCCGTGGCATTCAACAAAAAAGATATTAAACGAATAAAACTTTTTTGTTAAGGAAAAGTTTACTGCAGAAGATTATCGAAACAGATAGAGAATATCCCTCTAATGTTTGCAAATGATGCACAAATACCTACCTGCCAGATCTTGAAGTTGGAACAAGACATTTGATATTCTTGAGGTCAACATTAAATAATTATTCGTTATTGAGAACAAATTGTATAGCATGAAATTCAAATTAGAAAATCCCCAGCACCAGATAACCGCCATACGTAGTGTGGTGGAGGTCTTTCGTGGCATGGAAAAGAATACTTACGACAATGCCCATAACGAAGACATCCACACTAACGTATGTTCGTTGACATCGCAGGAGTTGGCAGACAATATAAGGAGGGTCATTGAAGATAATAATGTCCCCGATACCCAATCCCATTTTACGACTGGAAATGATGCCTGCATAGAGATGGAAACAGGTACTGGTAAAACCCTCACATACATTCAAACGGCATACGAATTGAATAAGGAATATGGACTGACAAAGTTCATTGTCCTTGTTCCATCGATTCCTATCCGCCAAGGTGTGATTGATACATTTGCGAACTTCAAGGAGCAGTTGGCAGACAAATACGAGATTACACCCAATGCTTTTGTCTATGACAGCTCAAAATTAAGTCTTTTGCGTGATTTCATTGTGGATGATTCTCTTCAGTTCATGGTGATGACCATGGCTTCATTCAACTCTGAAGATAAGATTTTGAATCAAGTCGAGCGTGAAGGCCTTTTCAATAATTTGCCGTACCTTGATGCCATTGCTCAGACTCATCCAATCATCTTCATGGACGAGCCACAGGAAGGTATGGATACCGAAAACTCACAGAAATGGTTGGAGAAACTCAATCCATTGTTCAAATTCCGTTATTCTGCTACTCATGCCGTAAAGAAAAACGTACTCTATCAGTTGACTCCGTCTGAAAGCTATCGACTTGGATTGGTCAAGAAGCTCGAAGTGCTTACTGTCGCTGAAAGCAATGACGAGGCTACTTTGAAGATGGAACTTAGTTCTGTACAAGCCACCAATACCGCCCAGCCTAAGGTGAAACTCAAACTGTGGAAACTCAAGAAGTCGGATGGTAAATTTGAGTTCAAGGATTCTGCGTTCTTGAAGAAAGACGACAACCTTGCAGACAAGACAGAAAACGAGTCTTATCGTGATTTCACTATCAATCGCATCTACAAGACAATGTCCGACAAGAAATGGCATGTAGATTTTACCAATGGCACCAGCATTTCAGAAGGTTCTACCTCTGCAAACAAAGAGGAGGTATGGGGATTGCAACTAGAATGGCTTATTCGTCGACATTTTGAGAATCGCGTTAAACTCCGTCCGCAAAGCATCAAGAACCTTTCCCTCATATTCATTGATCGTGTAGCTAATTACATGAGCACAGAAAGGCCAATTATCAAATTGTTGTTTGAGGAGAAGTACAAGCAGGTCTATTCAGAATTCAACAACGGACAATTGCCCTCAGAGGAAGAAGTGACTGCCGTACAAGGTTTTTATTTTGCAAAGACGACAAACGGCGAGTTTACAGACAACGAAAAGTCATGCAGTTCCAACAAGGAAATCTATGATGAGATTCTTCACAACAAGCAGAAACTCCTTTCGTTTGATAGTACAATTGAGTTCATATTCTCTCATTCTGCACTTGGTGTAGGATGGGATAACCCAAATGTGTTTGGTATCGCAACACTCAACGAAAGTTATTCCGAAAACAAGAAACGTCAGGAGATTGGACGTGGATTGCGTATCTGTGTTAATTCGAATGGCGAACGTGTCTATGACAAGGAGGACACACCTGACGATGAGATTCTAAATCAGCTCACAGTAGTACCAAACGAGACGTACGAAACCTTTGCTCGCACTTATCAAAAAGAGAACGAAGATGCGTATGGTAAACCAGGGCCAAAACCAAAGCATACACACAAAGGGAAGCCTAAGAACCGTGTACAGTTTAAGGTTAAGAAGGATGAGACTTTTATGAGTGTATTCCGTCGATTTTGGAAGACCATTGCAAGAAAGACTACCTATCGTGTTCACATGGACGAAGACGTGTTGATACAGAAAAGTATTGATGCTCTTAATGGTATTAGCATCAGTAAATACGTGGCGGAGGTTAGCAGTTATAAGGTTGGAGACATTACCGATGTTTCTAATGCAAATTACGAAGGCTCTGAGACATATGAACTGCACGGACATTTCAACCCTCAAGATTTGGTTGAAGATCTCAGCGAGAAGACTGGTCTTTGCTACTCTTCCATCATGCGTATTCTATCTCGCATTGACTCTAAGAAGGAGTATTTGAAGAATCCGCCAGTCTTTATGGAGCAAGCTGCATTCAAGATTCGTCAGGTACAGCTTGACGAGTTGGTACGTTGTGCCGAATACGAACCTAATGGAGCAGAATATGCATTTAACTTTGAAGACTTCACAAAAGATGGATGCGACAATTATGTTGAGACTCCAAATCATGGTGTGTGGGACAAGATGCTCTATGATAGTGGCTATGAAAAGGCTTTTGCAGAAGAGGCCGATAAGCCGATGAATTCTGAGGTTCTTTGTTTCCTGAAGTTCCCTTCGTGGTACAAGATAGACACTCCTATCGGCAGTTACGAACCAGACTTTGGCGTTGTACTTCATAAGAAGCAGTTACTGGGCAACCAAGAAGACAAGGAGTATTACTTTGTGGTAGAGATTAAGGGTACGGAAGATATAACAGACATCCGAGCCCTTACTCCTCATGAGGTGGCAAGAATCAAGTTTGCTATCAGCCACTTCCGCTCTCTCGGCATCGAAGCATATTACAAAGCACCAATCAAAGAATACAGTACATTTAAGGCGCAAGCCAATGAAACGATAAAAAACGAAAACGATGGAAACGTATAAAGACCATATAACCATGTCGCCTGACCTCAATGCCGAGCGTCTAGAAACCCTACGTAAGCTCTTTCCGGATTGGTTCACACAGGAAGGTTTTCTTGATGTAAACGAAGTGAAGAAAGCCGTCAATCCCGATAGTGTGGATGAGACGGAGCGTTATGAGTTCCGTTGGTTTGGCAAGTCGAAGGCTAAGCGCAATGCTTTTACTCCAACCTGTGCCACACTTCACTATGACGAAGCTCGTAGTGTTAATGCAGACACAACAGAGAACATCATCATTGAAGGTGAGAACCTTGAGGTATTAAAGATACTTACCGCAAGTTATCGCAACAGGGTAAAATGCATCTATATCGATCCTCCGTATAATACAGGTGAGGATTTAGTATATAAGGATGATTTTAGTGAGAGCCGTGAGAATTACTGGGAAAGAACTGGTGCTGTTGAAGATGGAGTTGCTCTTGATACAAATATGGAGAGTGATGGTCGTTTTCATAGTAATTGGCTTGATATAATGTTCCCTCGTTTGATTGTAGCGAGAACCTTACTTAAAGATGAAGGTGCGATTTTTATTTCTCTTGACGATCGTGAGATACATCATTTGCGCAAACTTTGTGATGAGGTTTTTGGAGAAGAGAATTTTGTCGCAAATATTGTATGGCAGAAAAGAACCTCTCCTGATGCCAGAATTAATTTAGGTCCTGCACATGATTATATTCTTGTATATGCAAAAGATATAGAACTGCTTAAACCGACTTTACATAAGATTGATTTGACAGAGGAAAGAAAAAAAGAGTATAAGAATCCCGACAATGATCCACGAGGAGATTGGGCTTCCGTTGATTTGACAGGTCAAACTGGACATGCAACAGAATCTCAATATTACGAGATTACCACACCAGCCGGAATTAAGTATTTTCCTCCAACAGGAAGATGTTGGGCATTGGCAGAGAGTACATTTAATGAACTTGTGTCGGACAATAGAATTTGGTTCGGCACAGATGGAACATCACGACCAAGAAAGAAAATTTTCCTCTCTGAAGTTGATGGCATAAATGCATGGACATGGTGGACTAACGGCGAGGTAGGTCATAATCAAGAAGCGTCGAAAGAGTTGAAGGAACTTCTGGGAACAGCAGATTTGTTTAGAAATCCCAAACCAAGTCGTTTGATTAAGCAAATTCTTAAAATAGCCACCGATCCAGAGGATTTAGTGCTCGATTTCTTTGCAGGTTCAGGAACAACAGGTCATGCAATAATGGACTTTAATCTTTCAGAGCAATCTAGCCGCAAGGTGATTCTTGTTCAAATTCCAGAGGTTACAGAGGAAAAAGGAAGCGCAAGACTTGCCGGCTACAAGACTATCAGCGAGATAACCATTGCACGAAACAAAGCTGTTACCGAAAAGATTCAAAAGTTACTATGTTTGCAGCCGCAAACCAAGTGAAAAGAAGCAATAAAACGGTAGAATTGCGCTCTCGGGGGCTGTCTGCCCCCTGCCGCTAAGGCACCCCCTGAGTGTTTTTCATAGTTTTTCACCCAAAAATTT
>JAZRXX010000061.1:0-45770 GCA_045600485.1 Bacteroidales bacterium | reverse complement strand
CTGTTGTGATACGGGCTACAAATTCAAGTTTTGCCTTTCCCATTGTTGTTTTCTTTTTTATAGATAACGCGGAAGATGGAAATTTATTGTTTAAAGCCTCATTTTAACCGTACAGGTCGAAAGTTTTTGAGCTCGAATCGAACGATTAGATTTCTACTCAAAAGTTTTTGAGCTCGAATCGAACGACTAGATTTCTACTCAAAAGTTTTTGAACTGGCATCCCAAACTCAAACACGAACTCAAAACAAGAACCGTTTTTTATGTTCTACAGCAGAACAATCGGTTGTTGTGTTGCACAGCATAAAAGAAAATTTGCACAAGCGAAAAAAAGGGCGTATCTTTGCACCGTCAAACAACAAAACAGGTTGTTGACAGCCTTAAATGCAAAACCATGATATTTGTACTATGTATCCGAAGTGTATGCAGATTTTTACTATGTAACCCAAATGTATATTTTGTTTTAATGCCCAAAGTTTTAATTTCATCCCAAATGTGTTTAGTTTAGTTTTAGTTTTCTTTATTTATAACCCAATGTACTAAAAAACCCAATGTAAGAAAAAAGGAAGGTCGAGAGGCCCTCCTTTTTTTTTATTTGCGAAACTTAAAACTATAAACTATAAACTCAAAACTATAAACTCAAAACCTTAAACCTTCCCCTCATCAATCATCCGGAAGCATATCATCCATCTGCTCCTCCTCGGCGGCTTCAGTATCCTGAGGCACATCATCGATGACAAGATGATCATTGATCTTACACTCGACGCCTTCGAGCGAACGGACATACTCGACCATCTCGGTATTGATGCGAATACGTTGACCACGACTGAAGAGACGGACGTGATACCCCTTGATAGCATCGCAGACCTCAAAATAGAGCGAAGTGGTCGGTGCGGGAGCATCGGAATCAGGTTTCTTTGCAAGAAGCTCAGATTGCAGCATACGGACAGTCTGCGGGTTGAGCTTCAGACTATCGACCACCACAGTGAACGACTCGATCAAATTGTCGGCCACAAGATTCAGCTGATCAATCTTTCCGATGCTGAACTCCAGATCGAGGAAACTGTTCACTCGTCCATAAGAGAAACGCTTGGGCTGATACTTGGCATGGATCAGAATAAACATACCCTCCTTGCCATAGCCACGGAATGTAGGGTAAGCATCGCCGAAAAGCGGGAACTCATGCTTGCCAGTATAATCCTCGACCGTCAGGATGCCGTACTGGTTGCCCTTCGCGCTGGTACCTTCGCGCCAGCTGGTGACAAGACCACCACACGTAATCTCACGCGCCTGAATCTTCTGAATACGTTCCAATTCAGCCTTCGGGAACTCACCGGACTGAATCTTAGCAACCATAGCCCCCATCTCATCGCGATTACGTGGTGCCTTTGGAATACTTTCAAGTTCTGCCATTGTGGTATTGCAGGCATACTTGAGCTGGAACTTGTATTCGTCGAGCGGATGAGCCGAAAGATAAAGTCCAACATACTCCTTCTCGCGATTCAGACGTTCGAGCTGGCTCATCATCTCTCCCTCCGGTATAGCAGGATGAGTGATGATTACCTCGGCATCATCCAGATCATCGAAGAGGCTCGCCTCGTTGCTGGCCTTCTCGGCATGGAACTTCTGACCATAGCGTACCAACTGATCGAGGAAGGTCTCGCCATTCTTGGTCATGCCGACATACTGTTCGCGACGCACCTTGCCCAGACTATCGAGTGCACCACTATAGACAAGCGATTCAAGCGCCTTGCGGTTGACGGCACCCATATCGACACGTTCCACAAGGTCGAAGATATCCTTGTACGGGCCATTGCCCTTTCGTTCGTTGACGATGGCATCAGCTGCACCTTCGCCAAAGCCCTTGATACCAGCCAAACCGAAACGCACGGCACCTTCGCTATCGACCGAATAACGCTGACGGGAGAAGTTGACATCCGGTCCCTTGACAGACAAGCCCATGGCTCGGCATTCGTCCATCTGCTTGGCCAATTCGGTCACATTGTTGAGCGAACGCGAAAGCACTGCCGACATATATTCGGCCGGGTAGTGCGCCTTGAGATAGGCCGTCTGGTAAGCCACCCAGGCATAGCACACAGCGTGACTCTTGTTGAAGGCATACGAAGCAAAAGCTTCCCACTTCTTCCAGATGGCATCAAGGATCTTCGGATCGTGTCCGTTCTTCTGTCCACCTTCGATGAACATTGGCTTCATGGCATCGACGATATCCTTCTTCTTCTTACCCATCGCCTTACGGAGCGCATCGGACTGACCTCGGGTAAAGTTAGCCAGCAGACGCGACAAGAGCATGACCTGCTCCTGATAGACCGTAATGCCGTAGGTATCCTTCAGATACTTCTCCATGATCGGAATATCATAGACGATCGGCTCCTCGCCATGTTTGCGTCGGATAAAATCTGGAATATACTCCAACGGACCCGGGCGATACAGCGCATTCATGGCGACAATATCGCTGAAGCAGTCCGGTTTCAGATCCTTCAGATACTTCTGCATACCAGCAGACTCGAACTGGAAGGTACCAACAGTATGACCCGATGAGAAGAGCTCGAAGGTCTCCTTGTCGTCGATAGGAATGTGATCGATGTCAATGTCGATGCCTCGGGTCTCCTTGATATTGTCGAGCGCTTCGTTGATGATACCGAGCGTCTTCAGACCCAAGAAGTCCATCTTGATCAAACCGGTAGATTCGATAACGTGGCCATCATACTGTGTCACGAGCAGTTTGGTACCATGATCATCGACCACAGAGACTGGTACGACAGTATCGATCGGATCTCGGCCAATGATCATGCCGCAAGCATGCACGCCAGTACCACGCACATTGCCCTCGAGCATCTGCCCCAGACGCATCACATTGCGTACGGCTGGATCCGGATCCTCGCACGCCTCTGCCAACTCCGGTACTACCTTGATACAGTTCTTCAGATTGCACTTGAGCGCCTTGCCCGGTTTATCGGGATCATCGGGCATACGGTCAGGAACCAAGCCAGCCAAACGGTTGGCGACAGGGATGGGCACCTTTTCTACTCGGGCCATATCCTTGAGCACCATCTTGGTGGCCATGGTGCCATAAGTAATAATGTGCGAGACACGATCGGCACCATACTTCTCCTGTACCCATTCGATAACACGCGGACGACCATCATCGTCGAAGTCGGTATCGATATCAGGCAAAGAGATACGATCAGGATTCAGAAAACGTTCGAACAGCAGATCATACTTGATCGGGTCGATCTTGGTAATACCGAGGCAATAGGCCACAGCCGAACCGGCAGCAGAACCACGGCCAGGACCTACCGAGACGCCCAACTCCTCGCGACAGGCACGAATGAAGTCAGACACAATGAGGAAGTAGCCCGGGAAGCCCATGGACTTCATGATGTGGAGCTCGAACTTGATACGGTCCCAGACATCCGGACGGAGCGCAGCAATGATCTCGTCGTCGGTCATAGGCTTGGCCATTGGATCGCCTTCGAAACCATACTCTGCAATGAGGTAATGGTTATCGCGTGCACCCTGCAGCGTCAGATGCTTGAGGTAGTCTGCCTCGAACTTGATACGGACCACCTTCTTCAGGTCTCCTCCACTCAGTTTCTTGAACTTCTTCTGTGCATCTTCGTCCGAGAGTTCGACGTTGCCGTTATAGTCGCGCGTCATCTCATCGAAGAGCATCTGCTCAGTAAAGCGTTCTCGATATTCCTCCTCCAAACCGAATGAGGCAGGAATCTCGAAGTTCGGCATGATCGGATCGTTCTCGATGTTGTAATACTCCTCGCATTTGTCAACAATCTCGACGGTATTGCGCAATGCCTCGGGCACATCGGCAAAGAGTTCGTTCATCTCGGCCGTGGTCTTGAACCACTCCTGCTTGGTATAGCGCATTCGGTTAGGATCGTCGAGGTCAGCACCTGTATTCATACAGATCAGGTGATCATGAGCCTCGCCGTTCTCCTCATCGACAAAGTGCACATCATTCGTACAGATCAGCTTGATGCCATGCTTTTTCGACATCTCCTGCAGGAACTCGTTGTAGGGTTTCTGCTTGACATAACAGTCGGGATTGAAGAGCGGATCCTTCGAGATGTGGCGTTGGAGTTCGAGGTAGTAGTCGTCGCCAAACAGGTTCTTGTGCCACAAGATAGCCTGCTCAGCGCCTTCGATGTCACCGGCGTGGAACTTCTTGGCCACCTCGCCACCAATACAGGCAGAACAGCAGATCAGATTCTCATGATACTTCTCGAGCACAGCATGGTCAATACGTGGACGCATATACAAACCATCAACCCAACCGATAGAGACAGCCTTGATGAGGTTCTGGTAGCCAGCTTTGTTCTTGGCCAAAAGAATCAGGTGCCAACCGCTCATGTCCTGCTTACCCTCTTTCTTGTCGAGGCCTCGATGTGCTACATAGACTTCGCAACCGAAGATTGGCTTGATGGGAGGCAACGGAGGATCGGCAGATTTGCGCTTCTTGTTCTCGCCTTTGGCCAAGTCGAAGAAATCTTTGATGCCGAACATATTTCCATGATCGGTAATAGCGAAACCTGGCATACCATCCTTGGCAGCCTTCTCCCATAGTTTCTTGATTTTACACTGCCCATCGAGCAGCGAAAATTCTGTATGTACGTGTAGATGTGCAAATGGTTCCAATGTTGAAGGAAAAAGGAAAAGTGAAAAAGGATAAAGGATAAAGGAAAAATTGGATTTTCCTTATTCGATCGTTAAGTAATCAAATTCTAAAGGTTTGTCGGTGGAGAGCACCAGATAGTAGGCTCCAGCATTGATCATGCTGCCTGTGGTAGTGCTGACCGGTTTCCATTTGGGTGGAGTGACAGGGAAAGAGAGCACGCCTTGGGCTATGATTCGATGATCGACCTGACTGCGAAGTTCCCAACGAGAACCGATCGGCGCTCCCGACACATTCTTATAACGGAAACGCAGTACATACTCGTGTGCCAAACCGGTCGAGAAGTCGAAACGGATTGTTCCATTCTCCAATGTCTGGGCCGGAGCCTTGATTTCGGTCGAAAGATTGGCATCGCTGTTCGGGAAGTAGCCCTTCGGTGTTACTGCCAACACCATGGTGTCCAACTGTGCCCAAGTGAGACCGGCAGAATAGGGATAACCCTGTCCGGACGGAATTGTAGGAATCTGCATCGTCTCATCGACCAGAGAATTCAATATCGAAATGGTGATTCCGCAGACGACAGCCTGCCCGACAGCCACTCGTGGATAAGAGATCTCCAGATAATCGTGATCCTCGTTCGAGACATGGAGCGTGGTACGAACCAGATGATTGCGACCTCCAGAAATACGAGCCACATCCACATTCTCGGCATAGACAAGTCCATTGACTGCAATGTCGTAACGACGAGCACCGGAATACTTTAGCCAAGGTTCGATGCTATAGACCTCGATGCAATACTGCCTGTTGCGTGGCACTGGGAAACGGAACTTCAGATCCTGACGTCCCCAACGGAAAGTGCGCGCCATGGCCTGATCGGCTTCGGGCAAAAGATACGGTGTCTCGTTACTGAATGCTACACTGACAGGAGCATCGCTTACACCTTGTGAAGCCAACACCGGACAAAGACTGTCGCGAGCGAAGCAGGGACGCTGTGCCCAAGAGGTGGAGAATCGGGTATCGTCGCCTATCCATTGTTGTCCCCAACTATCGACAAGACTATCGCCACCACAGTTGTAACGGTATAGATAGGTCATGTTGGGATTATCGCGGTAGAGCAAAGCCCCCTTCTCGCCGGCCACAGACGCTACGGTCGTATCATTGATGAGCTGCTTGGCAAAATCCGTCGGCTGTCCCCAGATGGTATAAAGTCCCTTGTAGTTGTAGGGGCCGACTTTATCAATAAGGCGCAGAGCTTCGTCGGGCTGGTATCGACCGGGATTGTCGTGCGAATACATAAGCCAAAGGTATTGGCCGCACACGCTGTCGCGCACAGACCAAGCCTGATCCATCTTGCTCTTCAGCAGCATAGAGAACTTCTCTTCGCTGTGCGGTGCCTTGGCATTGAAGGTCTTGAGCGTATCGTCGTGCAGACCGACAGTACGCCAGGCGCCGTATTCGCCATTGAGGAGCTGGTTGTCGCGCTTCAACTCCTCTCCGTAGTTCTCAAGCTTACCGCCATAGGTACCGGACCAGTTCTGGATCACATTCCAATCGGTTCCTGTACCACCATTGCAGGTGGTGATAAGACGACCAGACATCGGATCCATCTCACGAATGATCGCACAACATTCCTCGGCAAAGTCGGTTGGCAAGGTCGATTCATTCTGCAAGCCCCAGAGCACAAGCGACGGATCATTGCGACGCTCCTTGACCCATTGGCGAAGCAAGGTCTTGAAGTTCTCGCGGAAGGCGGGAGTATCGTACCAGATATGGGCTGAGAACTGCGACCAGTTCAAGATACCCAGAACATTCCAATCGTGCTGATAACGGAGATTATGTGGCTGATGGGCATCGCGGAAGGCATTGTAGCCCATACGACGTACCAGAATACAGCGATGATCGATCTCCTCCTGCGTCAACGCATGACTATGACCGAAACTGTGCTCATACTCGCAGACGCCATTGATGAAAACAGGTTCTCCATCCACCTTGAACTGTCTGCCCCACTCAATCTTACGGAAACCAAATTCGGTGTGTTCGACATCGACATACATTTTGCGGATTCCATCGATATCATAGTCATAGATCACGGTACGTACATCATAGAGGTTGGGGTGAGACGGACTCCAATGCATGATATCGGCAGGAATCGGTATGGCCTGACGAATCACCATGCTCTTTCCAGTCTTCAGTCGGAAGCTGGTGACCTGTTGCGCTACCACAGACTTACGATCATTGATTGGTGTCACTGAGGTTTCCAGTTTGAGATGACGACGGGACTTCTCATCCATATTCTCAATCTCAGTTTCAACGAACAGCGTATCGCAAGTGGAATTGTTCCACGCATGAACACCGAATGGCTTGAAGTGGACTTTCTGCATCTCCTCAAGCTCAACCGAACGGAACAGTCCTAAAGGCTGACTGCCCTCGCTGAAGCCCCACTCGGAACTGCAGCCGCCACAAACCCAAGGCAAATCGGTGATGCGCGATGGATGATGACAGATGATTCGCAGCTGGTTGACGTTGCCGAACTTCAGCGGATTGGTGATGTTCAGCGTGGTCACAATTCGACCCGATGGACGATGAGCGCAGAGCGTATCACCATTGAGAATCACCGTCACATAACTGCCGGCGCCCTCGATGCGAAGACGATGGAAATAGTCGTCGCCAACAGGAAAGACCCTGAACTTCAAATCATAGATAGCCTCGCCATGCAGATTTCCGTGTACCAGCTGTCGGGCACCGTAGTAGTCATCGAAATTATGGGGCAAACGGATATCTTCGACTTCAATCTTTTGGCCATAGCGCTCTTTGTTCTCCGGGACACAGACCGCACGCCATCCCCCTTCAAGTATGTATGTACGACGAATCTCCCCTGCCGAAACCGACAAGTGAAGCGTCATCATACAAAACAAAAGGAACAGAATCTTCTTCATTCTTATTTTTTATGATTGAGGAGAAAGCGCATCTGGCGATAACGGGTCTCTGTGCTTATCCAATGTTCATTGATTGGTGTGATGTATTGCTCTTTCTCGCACGAAAGCGTATTCCAGACAGCATAGGAGGTGGTCGGTGGACAGACATTGTCGTTGTAGCCCCAAGTCATATAGACCGGACACTTGACCAAACGGGCAAAATTGACTACATCATAATACTGCAGAGTACGGATCACTTCGTCGGTCAACTTGACATCCTTGTACTTGTTCTGGAAATGTGGATAACCGCCCGTCCGGCCCTTCTCGGCATAAGCAGCCATATCGGACAAAGCCGGATGTGCGATGGCAATGGCATCGATACGAGGATCGAGCGCTGCCAGCACGATGCTCAACGCGGCACCCTGGCTGTTGCCCTGTACAAAGATATTCTCGCCATCCCATTCCGGACGAGTAACCAGATAATCGACTGCACGTACCAGACTGGCATAGACCTTCTGCATATAATAAGTATCGCGAGAGGCGATGCCATTGCTCAAATAACCCGACATGAAATGATCGCCAAAGGCACGGGTAATATCGCCATAAGCCTCGGCACTCAGGCTTGGATCGATGCCATGAATCTCCATTTCGAAACGGATGCACTTGCCCTCGGAGGCATAGAACTGTGTCTTGCTCGGATTCATCGGCTTCACACCAGCTCCTGGAGGAGAGACAACTATCGGGAACTTACCCTCAGCCTTCGGAATGGTCAGATAGCCATAGACATAAGACTTCGTTGCATTGCGCCAGGTACGAATCTTGACCAGATAGCAATCAAACAACTCAGAACTGTATTCGGGAGCAGCCTGTACTTCGGCAGAAAGCGGCAGTTTAGCCTGTTCGCCAAGAACCTGTTTCCAATAAGACTCAAAATCGCCCGGCATCTGGGTGTATGGCTGGATCTTTTCGGGATCGAAACCGACCTTGACATGATTCTTGAAACTCTTGCCTTCGACTTTGCACGACAACTGGCAATCGCGGAACGAAGGCTTATTGGCCGTTCCTATCTTGATGAGCGCTTTGCCTTGTGCATCGGTCTTGACAAGACCATTGGTCTCGGTGGCAAGTTCGTCCTGACCGACGGCATACGAAACCTCGACTCCCGGCAGAGGTTGACCATGCCAAAGCAGCTGGAGTTGGATACTCGCCTTCTCGCCGACGCGGTAAATCCAATCCGAATGATCGGGCACGGCAATCCATTGAAGGTCACTTTGATTGAAAAAGTTTTGGGCATGAAGTGGGCTCTTGACAACAGTCAAGATTGTGAGCAAAACTGCAATTATCCGACAAAAAGTCTTTTGCATAGAGAGAGATTTAATAAGTTTTGGTGCAAAGATAACGAGAAAAAAGAGAATTTGCAAGTTTTGTTTGTTTTTTTAGTAAAAAATAATTACCTTTGCGCCCGGTTTATATAAGTGATTGAAAATATAGCATCTTTTTTGATACATTGCTTGTTTTAGATTAATGAATAAATTCGAAAAGTCATTACACTTCATCAAAGACAAAATCGGTCCAGATTCGCCATTCTACGGAAAAATCTTTCTCGTAGGAGGATGTGTTCGTGACGAACTGCTTGGCGAAAGATACTCTGATCTGGATTTGCTGATCAATATGCCCAACGGACAACGTGAGTTCGTCGAGTTCATGTGTCAGACCTATCCGGAAACCTGCAAGGGCCCCTTCTACTATCAGCGCTATGGCACAACGGCCATGGATGTTATCATCGACAATTCTGTTACTTTGGTGGAATGCGTAGAACCTCACGTCGAAGCCTACGAGGAGGATGGCGTCACGCTGATAGAGACTCGCTTCTGCTCGCTCGAAGAGGACGCAAGCCGACGTGACTACACCTGCAATGCCCTCTACAAGAATCTCTCAACCGACGAAATCCTTGATCCTACCGGACGTGGTATCGAAGACATCAAGAACAAATTGCTCCGTACCCCCAACGAACCGAACCTGATCTACCGACAGGATCCGGTACGTATGTTGCGCGGCATTCGATTCAAGCACCAGAAAGGATTCAAACTGGACAATGATGCCTGGCAGGCAATACAGCAGCAACATGACGAAATGGCCAAAGCTGCCCCCAAGCGTCTGCGCGACGAATTGAACAAAATGCTTAAGGCGAAGACCTTTGGCGAGGGAATCAACGACCTGTATGTGTGCGGTATGCTCCCGTACGTCATTCCGGGTCTTTCGGAACTGATCGATGAGAAGAATCCCCTGCCTTATGGTGATGGACAGATTACCCTCTGGAAGCATACGCGCACAGCCTTGAGCACCCTATGCCGCGAACATCCTCACACCGACACGCAGATGAAGCTGGCTGTCCTGATCATGGATTTGGCCGAAGTGCACGGTAAAGAGGTTGCCAGCCAAATTCTCCGCAATGCACAGATTGGCAAGGAGCGTGTCGCTTCGATCATGCACATGGTCATTCTCTACCAGCGGTTCCGTTCGTTCTACAACAACGGCGAATACATTGGCCGCCCACGTTCGCTTCCGCATTTCATCACAGGTCTGGCTTCGCACAAGGATGAGTTTCGACGCATGGTACGCGCTTTGAATTATGGATTATCACCCAAGTTCCAATTGCCTTATCAGGTATTCTACGACGAAGATTTCGAGAAACGACGCGATACGAAACCGGTTGATTCCCGTACACCCGAACAGATAAAAGCCGAACGCAACCATCGTCGCAACGTCAAGCGCCGAAACAAACGCAAACAGGCAAAACAGTAAAAAACAAAACAGGTTGAACTTACGCTCAACCTGTTTCGCTTTTCTTATTCTCAAATCAGAGCATTTACTGATTATCGATGTTTTCTGGTATTAGATCTAAGGTAAAACTTACTTTGTTGCGTTATTAAGGTATTGTGTTATGGTTATATTTTTTAAGGCAGTGCAAAGATAGAGCCTTTTTTCGAGTTGTGCAAAAATTTATGCAAAGAAAATCGGTTGCACTTTCCTATTTTTGTTCATTTTATGTTCTACAACATATAAATTCGTCCAAAAGTGCCTCTATTTCGGCTTGTTGATCGGGATGAAACCAATGAATGGATTCATCGCGACGGAACCAAGTCATCTGCTTTTTCGAATAGATTTTACTGTTGTGTGCAATCCGCTCCAATGCCTTGTCGAGCGAATAGATACCTTCGAAGTACAGAAGCATTTCCTTCAGACCAACGGTATTCAGTACCGAAGGCACAAGATTTGGAATAGGTTGTGCCTGTGTCGGTCCTGGATTACGGACTACATTCTTCAGCTGCTGGTGCAGAGAGTCTGCATAGCGGTCATACACCTTGCGAGTCTCCTCGACCAATCCTTCGGCCTGCATCTGCAACACTCGGCGTTCAATGCGATCATACAACTCTTCGCGCGTACGCGTTATACCTATTTTAATAATCCGGAATGAACGCTCCTTTACCAATCCCGTACGGAAAGAACTGAACGGCTTGCCTGTCGTCAGACACATCTCCAGACCATGGATGACACGCTGTGGATTCTGTTTATCAACCTGAGCATAATAGACTGGATCCAACTGCGCCAACTGTTCCAACAACGGCAACAGTCCCTCCTCCTCCACTTGCTGCTTCAATCGGGTTCGGATGGCTGGATCTGCCTGTGGCATATCGTCAATCCCATTGCACACCGCATCAATGTACATCATGCTGCCACCACAAAGAAGAAAGTTTTGCGGGGAGAAGTTAGGGTTAAGGTTAAGGTTATCGTCAGGGTTAATAACCCCCAATGCGTCGGCTTCGAACTGGGCGGCGCTATAGGTCTCGTCCAAACCCATAGTCCCAACGAAATAGTGCTTCACGCGAGCCTGTTGCGCAGCAGTTGCCGCTGCACTACAAATCGGCAGGTCCCGATAAATCTGCCGGCTGTCAGCCGAAAGAATAGGAGACCCTAAACGGGTGGCAATCTCGAGCGACAATTCCGTCTTTCCAACCCCAGTAGGGCCTAATATCACGACAACATTTTTCATTTTCGAAGATTATTCTGTCAAATCGTTGCAAATTCACCATTTTTTCTGTATCTTTGCACCCACAAAGCTTAAAAACATGGACAATACACTTACAACAATAAACGATTTACTCAGTTCTGCAAACAGTTTCCTATGGGGTTGGCCGATGATCATCCTTCTGGTTGGAACTCATCTCTATCTGACCATCTGCCTGCGTCTGCCACAACGACACATCTTCCACGCCATACGTCTCAGCGTCAAACGCGATAAGGGGGCATCGGGCGATGTCAGCCAGTTCAGCGCTTTGGCTACCGGATTGGCTGCCACCATCGGCACTGGCAACATCATTGGAGTGGCTACAGCCGTTGTGCATGGAGGACCAGGCGCCGTCTTCTGGTGCTGGATTACCGGACTACTGGGCATCGCGACCAAATATGCCGAAGCTTTGCTGGCCGTCAAATACCGCGTACAAGGCGAAGATGGCAAGATGAGAGGTGGGCCGATGTACGCCATCGAAAGAGGCATGCACTGCAAGAGTCTCGCCATTGCATTTGCTCTGTTTGCTTTTGTTGCTTCGTTCGGTATCGGCTGTCTGGTACAGAGCAATGCCATTTCGACCACGGCAGCCGACAGTTTCGGCATCGATCAGCAGATAACAGGTGCCATACTGGCCACACTGGTTGCCGCTGTCGTCTTCTTTGGTGTGAAGGGAATTGCTCGCGTCTGCGAGTCTTTGGTTCCATTCATGGCGATCTTCTACGTTGCTGGCTGCATCCTGCTGTTGGGCATCAATGCCGAGTACGTCTGGCCTGCACTGAAAATGATTGTGAGCGAAGCCTTCTCGACACGTGCCGTCGAGGGTGGAGCCTTGGGGTCTGTCATTATGTTGGCCATGCGATTCGGCGTAGCCCGAGGCCTCTTCTCCAACGAAGCCGGCATGGGTTCTGCCCCGATTGTTGCAGCAGCGGCCCAAACCAAGAATCCCGTACGTCAGGCTTTGGTATCAAGCACCTCGGTGTTTTGGGACACGGTCATCATCTGCGCACTGACGGGCATTGTACTGGTCAGCACATCGTTAGCGCCCAATGGCATTGATGCCAATGTCGGCGACACTTTGACCAAGCGGGCCTTCGAGCAGCTTCCATTCCACATCGGTAGCATCAATGTGGGCGAAGTGATGCTCTCTATTGCTATCTTTACCTTTGCTTTCAGCACTATCTTAGGCTGGAGCTACTATGGCGAAAAGTCGTTGGAATACCTCTGTGGCAAATACAATCGCTTGGGCAGATATATCTATCGTGTCCTGATCATCATCGGCACCTTCTGTGGAGCCAACTGGGCGTTGGATCTTGTCTGGAACTTCGGCGACTGTGCCAATGCTCTCATGGCCATCCCGAACCTCATCTGCCTCATCGCCCTGAGTGGAGTGCTCATCAAAGAGACTCGCCACTACCTGTGGGAAGACAAACTGGAAGAAGAGAGTTAATCTATTCGACCGACATAGAACTGACCACTGCGGAAAATGGCATGCAGATAAAAATACAGGTCAACCAATGGAGTCCACAGGGCATAGAACAAAGGAATAATCTTGTAACGATGAATGCCGAGCTTCTTCGAAATGAAGTAAGGAATGAGATCGTAGAGCACGATGTTGGTCAATAGCAGGAAGATGGCAATGCCCATCACCCACCACGATTGCAACATCGAAGTCCAGGCAATAACCAAAGCACCGGACAAGACAATCAGATAACGAGTCAAGGTGTCGAGATTGAACAACAGACTCGGCAACTGGAAATAGAAACGATGAGTGAAGGCTCGATGAAGGCGCTCTCGCTTCCAGCAATAATTGATAGGTGACTGCTGGTTGATAATGACAGCTTCGGCCGAACAAGCCACAGTTACATTGTTCTTCTTGGTAATCTCGGTCAAGAACAAATCATCTTCGCCCGGGCGCAATCCCAGATGATGCTGGATAGCGCGGTTCTTATCGGCAAAGAAAGTTTCCCTGCGAAAGGCCATGTTGTAGCACCAACCACCATAGGTATTGACCGAGAGAGTCATACCCATCATCGAAATCAGACGATCGAAGAAATCCCACTGATAGAAACGGTTCATCAAGCCAACACGGCTCTCATAGACAACCGGTCCCATAACGGCATCCACCTTCGGTGTAAAGAGACGACCAATCGAAGTCAACCAATCGTAGCTGACAGGCACACACTGAGCCTGTGTCATCAAAATAATTTCATTGTGCGCAGCCTTGACACCCAAAAGCATGGCAAGTTTGCGACGGCTCACAGTCTGTACTCGCTCCGATATCGTTGTGTGGAAGAAATGCTCAGAACGCTGATCCATCTGCGTCAAAACACTTTCGGTATCGTCGGTCGAACCATCATCAACCACAATGACTTCAAAGTCTGGATAATGATTGTCGAGCAGAATAGGCAGGTTGTGCTGCAGTACCTCCGACTGATTGTGGGCATAGACAATAACGCTGATCGGAGGGAGTTCATCGACCATCGGCACTTTGTGCAGTCTCTCCTTACGGAAACGCCACAAAGGACGCATCCTCACGAACAATAAAAAAAACAATTGAAAAGCCCAAACAGCAACGAATACAATGCATGCAATTTGGAGCCAAAATGGAAGTAAAAACCAGATATCGCGGATCATTTTCTTATTATAGCAAATTTTTCAAGGCGCAAAGTTAACGTTTTTTTTAATTATTTGCAAATATTTGCCATAGAAAATAATTTTTTTTGAAAAAAGTTTGCTTGTTTTGAAATAATTATGTAATTTTGCGCCGTAATCCTGTACACACGTGCATAACAATTGAACTCAATTATAAACTACTTTGATATGAAGAAATTCATTTTGATGTCTTTAGCCATCGCTTCTATCATTTCATTGAACAGCTGCAAGTCTCAAAAGACTTTGAGCGAAGCAACAACCGTAGCTGAAACAGAAGAAGAGGTAAAAGAGGTTGAAACCATCCAATATGCCAAACCAACGACAACCACCACAGCAGCTCCTGTGGTTGAGTCTGCTCCTGTAGTTGCGCCAAAGCCTGCCGCTCCTGACCGCACTGAGAAAGTGACCGTTGTCGATACCGGCGATTCCGGCAAGCTGAAGGGCTTCAACGTCATCGTTGGCAGCTTCGGTAGCAAGACCAATGCCGAGAACCAGAAGAACAAGATGATAACCCGTGGCTATCGTAGTGCATTCCTCGTACAGAACGCAAGTGGCATGTACCGTGTCGTTGCTGCCAGTTTCGATACCCGAGAGGCGGCTACCGCTGTTCGTGACGTCATCCGTTCTACCTACCCTACCGAATCTGGAACCTGCGCTGAAGCCTGGTTGCTGATTCCTCAAAAATAAAATATGGAACAAACAGAATATCTAAAACAATATGAGGAGAACCTGAAGCAAAACCTGCTCCAGGTTCTTCGCACTAAAGGACTACTCCCTGCCAGTGGTCCAATTCCCAACACTCCCGACATCACCGACCGTTGGGAAACCATTGCCGAAAGCTACATAACCGATGGCGTCAAAGAGGTGGCCAAATACCCTCTCGTTTCGCTCGGCTGGGCCATGTACCTCGGCATAGCTATGGCCAAATACTGGGACGATGGCTGGGAGGTCTATAGCCAACACCCGAATCTGTACCAACATCTGCGCGACGTTCGTGGTTTCGATTACTTGGACGAAGTCGTTCGCTTCGACCTGCTCAAGTGGGATTGCGAAGAGGAAGTGCGCAGTTGCAGCCAGATGGCACTTGACCAGATCCGTCACGAACAGATTGAGCCTGCCTCTCCTATGGCCTACTATGTCTATGCCCGATCGGTCAAGGTTCTCTACCTGATGGGCGCCGCCATGGGACTGACGCATCTGGGGTATAATATGGTGAAAGGGTAAAGTGAAAGGGTAAAAGGTAAAGGGTGAGAAAATGAAACTTAGAACCGAACTTCCACGAGAATCCCTCTTGAAGCCAATCGACAGCCGGGACAAGACTCTGCTGTTGGGAAGTTGTTTTACCGAACATATTGGGGAATGGCTCAAGGCTTCGTGGTTGAAGGTGGAATGCAATCCTTGGGGAGTTCTGTTCAATCCTGCCAGCATTGCCCAAAATATCACCCAATGCCTCGCCGACATACAGCATCGACCAGAACTGCACAGACAAGGCAACCGGCTCTATAGTTTCGATCACCACGGAAGTATCTCGGCCGATAACGAAACAGATCTATTCGACCAGATTGATAAGATCGACCAACAAGCACGTCAGTTCTTCGTCGAAGCAGACCACCTGCTTGTCACATGGGGCTCTGCCTGGGTTTACGAACGACAGGGACACATCGTTGCCAATTGCCACAAGGCTCCAGCATCGGAATTTGTGCGTCGCAGATTGTCGGTCGAAGAGATTGTCCGACTTTGGACCCCCATCATCCAGCAGAGCCGACACCTTATCTTCACCGTTTCTCCCATCCGCCACATCGGCGATGGACTGCATGGCAATCAGCTGTCGAAGGCGACGTTGCTTCTCGCCATCGACGAACTGCAACGCCTCTTTCCCCAAAAGGTGGACTATCTGCCGGTTTATGAGCTCCTGATTGATGACTTGCGCGACTATCGGTTCTATGCCGACGATTTGGTACACCCGGCTCCTATCGCCATCGAAGCAGTCAAGGAGTATCTTGCCTCCTGCGCCTTTACCCCTGGTCTAAACCAGTATCTGAAAGAGGCAGATCGACTCAATCGCACACTCAATCATCGTCCTTCGGATCCAAATGCTCCCGAATATCTTGAGATGATTAAAAACACCATAGAAAAAATAGAAAGATTAAAAACTAACCCCTAAACGAATATAATCTCCTTAGACAGGATGTTTTAGAGGGTCTTTATAACAAACCTAACCGATATGAAACTCTTACTAACCTTGCTGGCCACAATCAACTTGAGTGGCGCGTGGCAATTCTCCATCGATCGATCGGCCGAAGGAACTCGTCCGATGACCTACGGACAGAGCATCAACCTGCCTGGTTCTATGTTGACCAATGGATTGGGTGACGAGGTCTCTGTCAATACCCATTGGATCGGAAGTCTCTACGACTCCTCCTTCTTCTACAATCCGAAGATGGAGCGTTATCGCATTGAGGGCAACATGAAGTTCCCATTCTTCCTCACTCCCGACAAGCAGTATGTGGGCAATGCCTGGTATCGCCGCACTGTCAAAGTGCCTAAGCAGTGGAAAGGACAGCGCGTTACACTCTTCCTCGAACGTCCACACATTGAGACCACCCTTTTGGTCAATGGTCAGGAGGTGGGACACCAGATGTCCCTTTCTGTTCCTCACCAGTTTGATATTACCGACTATGTATTGTTCGGCAAAGAGAATACCATCGAAATCAAAATCTACAACGGCATCGAGAATGTCTGCGTCGGACAGGACTCCCACTCCGTAACCGATCAGACACAAGGTGACTGGAACGGCATTGTTGGCAAGATTGAACTGCGCAACGAACCGATCATCTGGCGTCAACGTGTCGAACCAGATGTCAAGAATCACTCTGCCAAGATCTTCATCAACGATAGCATCTACAACATCACGCTCGAAGAACCGCTCCGTTTGTGGGACGAAGATCATCCGGAGCTCTACACCGTCAATGTCAACTATCAGGGACAGCAGATCCCTGTCACCTTCGGTATGCGCGATGTCAGCATCCTGGGTCGTAACATCCTGCTGAACGGAAACATCATCCGTCTGCGTGGAACGGTGGGCAACTGCTGTTTCCCCGAGACTGGTTATCCACCTACTGATGTTGAGTCTTGGGAGGCTATCTTCCGCAAGTGCAAGGAATATGGTCTAAACTCCATGCGTTTCCATAGCTATTGTCCACCAGAGGCAGCTTTCATTGCAGCCGACAAGTTAGGTTTCTATCTGCAGCCCGAAGGTCCGTCGTGGCCAAACCATGGCGTCAAGCTCGGACAAGGCATGGCCATCGATACCTATCTGCTCGACGAGTGCAAGGCGATCATCGACCAATATGGAAGTCACCCTTCGCTTGTCATGATGGCTGCGGGCAACGAGCCTGCCGGTCGCTGGGTGCCTTGGTGCAATATGTTCGTCAAAGAGATGCACAAGTACGATCCAACCCGTATCTACTCCGACGCTTCGGTCGGTGGTGGCTGGGCTTGGGCAGCCGATGCCGAGTTCCACATCAAAGGTGGTGCTCGTGGTCTCGACGAATGGAACAGCCAGATGCCTCAGTCGATGGATGACTTCAAGGCAGGCATGGATCTGCCTCGCAACTTCAAGCCTTCGCCCGAAAAGCCGGTCAACACCGAGCCTATCGTCAGCCACGAGACCGGCCAATGGTGTGCTTTCCCTGATCTGTCCGAACGTTCGCAGTACACCGGTGCCTACAAAGCCAAGAATTTCGACATCTTCGAGGACCTGCTTAACGAGAACGGCATGGGCAAGATGGACCGCAAGTTCCTCATGGCCAGTGGCAAGCTTCAGGTATTGGCCTATAAGTTCGATCTCGAACGCAACATGCGTACACCAGACTATGCTGGCTTCCTCCTCCTGGGACTGAATGACTACAGTGGACAGGGCACCGCTCTCGTAGGCCCGCTCAATGTACACTGGAAGGAGAAAGGTTACTGCACCGCCGAAGACTGGACGGAGTTCTGTTCCGACATCGTGCCATTGGCCCGCTTCCCTAAGTTCGTGTTCAGCACAACCGACACCATCCGTATCGCCAACACGCTCTACAACACCAGTCGCAAAGAGGTCAAGAGTTTCGACTATGCCATCACCGATGCTTCGGGCAAGGCTGTACAACAGGGCCAGGTCGGTATTGAGCAGGAGATCACTTATCTCCCTGCCTCGTTCGATAAGCCACAGAAGCTCACCCTTACCCTTCGTGCCGAAGGCCACAAGAACCATTGGGACTTCTGGGTTTATCCTTCCCTGAAACCAGAAACATTGAAACCTGAAACCCAAATTCTTTTGGCCGATACGCTCGATGCAAAGACTCTCGAAGCCTTGCAGAATGGTGCCAATGTACTCCTCACTTGTGGTGGCAAGGTCAAGTATGGCAACGATGTCGTTCACCGCTACCTGCCTGTCTTCTGGAATACCTCTTGGTTCAAGATGCGCCCACCACACACCACAGGTTCCTATATTCAGAACCAGCACCCAATCTTCAAGGACTTCCCGACCGACGATTGGCAGAACCTCAACTGGTGGGAACTGGTCAACAAGACCCAGGTCATGAACCTGGCAAACTTCCCGAAGGAATTCCAGCCCATTGTCCAGCCAATCGACACCTGGCACATCTCGCGCAAACTCGGTATGTTGCTCGAATGTCGCGTAGGCAAGGGCAAGTTGGTCATGACCACCATGGATCTCTCGAACAATCTCGACAAGCGTCTTGTGGCACGTCAACTCCGTCTCTCTGTCCTGAACTACATGCAGAGCGATGCCTTCAAGCCTGCCTTCGAGATTCCTGCCCAAACCCTCAGCCAGCTCTTCACCGAGACTGCTCCTGCTGTGGATATGTTCACCAAGGATACACCCGACGAGCTCAAGCCACGTCTCAATCCTGTCACAACCTACGAACTTCAGTTGCCAGTTCGCGATAGCCTCTACCATCCTGCTGTGCTCTTCTGCCAGCATGTTGATTCCGGTATCAGCGGCAAACCACTCTTCTCTGAAGTTACGGTCGATGAAAAAGGCTTCCTCCTCGACGGCAAGCCAGTCATCCCGGTCATGGGCGAAATCCACTACAGCCGTGTCCCTCGCGAAGATTGGGCGAAGGAACTGGAAAAGATGAAAAAAGGTGGCGTCAACATAGTCTCGACCTATGTCTTCTGGTCGCACCACGAACCACAGGAGGGACACTTCGATTGGACCGGCAATAAAGATCTGCGTGCATTTGTCGAAACCTGCCAGCGTGTAGGCATGCCTATCGTGCTCCGTGTAGGCCCATTCTGCCACGGCGAAGTCCTGATGGGTGGCATACCTGCCTGGATCGTCGAAAAGTCGCAATCCAACCCAAAGCAGTTCAAGTTGCGTAGTCTGGCGCCGGGCTTCATGCAAGCCACACGTAACCTCTATGGGGCCATCTTCAGCCAAGTCAACGGATTGCTCTTCAAGCAGGGCGGACCGATTATCGGCATGCAGATAGAGAACGAATGCCGTGGTCCATGGCCCTACTACAAGGCGCTGAAGCAGATGGCTCTCGAGATCGGTTACGATCTTCCCTTCTATACCCGTACCGGCTGGCCAAAACTCAATGGCAAGGAGGAGTTCGGCGAGATGCTTCCTCTCTATGGTGATTATGCGGATGGTTTCTGGGATCGCAGCCTTGCCGACATGCCGGGTGCCTATCCGGATGCCTTTGTCTTCAAGCCGGGACGCATCTCCGAGAACATTGCAACCGAGACCTTCTCGAAGGCAGAACTCAAGGATGACAAAACAACAAAACAACAAAATAACGCAAAAACCTATCCCTACCTCACCTGCGAATTGGGTGGTGGTATGATGACCGCTTATCATCGTCGTATCCAGATCTTCCCCAAAGATGCCCTCTCGTTGGCCATCTGCAAGGTCGGTTCCGGTTCCAATCTCCCAGGCTACTACATGTACCACGGCGGCACCAATCCTGGTCGCGGCATGGCCGAGCGACAGAACAGTCCTGTCACCAACTACAACGACATGCCAGAACTCTCCTACGACTTCCAGTCTCCGATAGGCGAAATGGGACAGCTCAACGAATCGTACATGTGGACCATGCAATTCCATTCCTTCCTAAGGGATTTCGGTGGCATCTTGCGCGACATGGATCCTGTCTTCCCTGCCACCAACTGCATCGAAGGTCGCAAAGACAGCACCCTGCGCTACACCGTCCGCACCGATGGTCGTAGTGGCTTTGTCTTTGTCAACAACTATCTCCGCATGCTTCCTCTTTCGGCCAAGAACGACGTACAGTTCAAGTTCACCACAGCCGAAGGCAAGCTTGTTCAGTTCCCAGTCATCGATATTCCGACCGATGCCTGCTTCGTTCTGCCTTTCGGTCTGAAATTCGGTCCTAACTCGATCGATTGGGCCACAGCTCAACCATCCGGACTACAGGGCAAAAACCTCTACTTTGTCGAGATTCCGGGCATCAAGCCTCAAGTCTGTGTCGATGGCAAGGTCTATACGCTCCAGGAGGAACTTCCAATCCGATTCAAGGATCAACACTATATCCATCTCATTTCGGCCAAGAATGCCTATGCACTCCCAGAGCGTGAGGCAGATCGTCCAGTTCACTTCACCCTCATTAATAAATATAATCGCGTACGCGAGGTGAAGAATGGCAACCAGAAGGTGGCAGAGCAGCCATCGGACGAAGACTTCAAACATGCATCCGTCTGGACCATTGAACGCACCGACCGTCTGCCTGCCAACGGCATCCTCGAAGTCAACTATGTTGGCGATGTAGCTCGTGTCTATGCCGATGACAAATTGGTACAGGACAATCAGTGGAATGGTCTGCCGATGCTCGTACGTTGCTCACAGTTGCGTGGCAAGAAAGTAGAGATCCGCATACTTCCTCTGTCGAAGGATTATCCAATCTACTTCCAGCCAGCCCAGCGTGCTGTGATTGCAGAAGCCAAAGAGGGTATCCTCTGCGACCTGCAGCGTGTTGTAGTACGTGGAGAGAACCGTTTCGGTCGCTTTGCCACCAACTATCCTGACGTTCACGATCCGGTCATGGCTCGTGGCGAGGATGGCCGCTACTATATCTTCTCAACCGGATTCGGCGTCGGTGTCATGTCGAGCGCTGATCTCAAGGAGTGGCGTCCAGAACCATCAGTCTTTTCGCGCGATGAGATTCCAGCTTGGGCCATCGATAGTGTACGAGGTTTCCATGGCCACATCTGGGCACCAGACATCAGCTTCCACAACGGCCTCTGGCATCTCTACTACTCTTGTTCCACCTTCGGAAAGAACGGAAGTGCCATCGGTCTTGCAGTCAACAAGACCCTTGATCCAACCTCTCCAGACTTTGCCTGGGAAGATCGTGGTCCGGTCATCGTCTCGCATCGTCACAAGGACAACTGGAATGCCATCGACCCGAACCTGATTACCGATGGTAAGAAGGCATATCTTGATTTCGGTTCCTTCTGGGACGGCATTCAGCTCATCGAACTCGACAAGGACCTCCAGACACCCAAGTCAGCCCCTGTCACCATCGCACGTCGCAAAGGCGAATACCGTTCATTAGCTGAAATGGATCGTCCAGAGAACTACACTATCGAAGGCAAGGATACCATCCAGGCGGGCGACAATGCAGTCGAGGCGCCATTCATCATCCGCCGTGGCAAGTACTTCTATCTCTTCGTCAGCCAGGACTACTGCTGCCGAGGCAAGAACTCAACCTATCGAGTTGTCTATGGCCGTAGCAAGAAGATAACAGGTCCTTACCTCGATCGTCAAGGCTACGACATGGCACAAGGTGGTGGTACCCGACTCTTCGGCCCTACCGAGCGATTCTATGGCATTGGACACAACGCTGTAGTCGAAGTTGAACCTGGACAATGGCTTTACCTTTCGCATGCCTACGATGCCAATCATCGAGCACAGGCCAAGCTCTTCCTCCAGACACTTCGCTTCGGCAAAGACGGCTGGATTGAGTGAATATAAAAAAGGATAAAGGGAAAAGGATAAGGGAGGACAGATATACTCGCAGAGCAACATAGTTGACCAACCTATTGTGACGGCCTTTACCTTTTAGCCTTTAGCCTCAAGTTGAGCTTGCGAAACTTGAATAAACTAAACTTTTAACTTTTAATTTTTCACTTTTAATTTTTATTTTTGTCCATGCTTCCTTGTCCCCTCTTTCAGTTCACTGGGCTACAATGTCCATTTTGCGGAGTACAACGTGGAATAGTTGCCCTACTACATGGTGATTTCATCGCCTGGTGGAATTACAATCCTGTGGTTTGGTGTCTGGTCCCCTACTTCCTGATTCTTGTCGGAGGTGAGATTTACAAACCTTGGAGAGAAAAGGTCTGGGTTCGCAAAAGCTATAGCAATCCCTACATATTTTCAGTCTTGGGCATCCTGATCGTATGGGGAATCATTCGAAATCTCTATTAACAAACATATTAACAAACAAAACACTATGAAACAAATCGTTATTGGTGACGTCCTCAGCGCAGCTTGGGAACTCACAAAAAAGAGTTGGATTGCAGTATTGGTAAGCGTTATCGGCTTAGGCATTATCGACTATGTTCTTTCCGCCATCTTAGGACCGAGTACATTTGACCAGCTACAGTTCCAACAGAATCTGATGAATCATTCCGACGATCCTCAGTATATCATCAGTGCCTTAGCCGACTTGTATGGCAAAGCCATTCCATCTTCTACAATCGTCAAGATTGTTAGTCTTGCTCTGTCGGCTGGTTTCTTCCAGACTCTTTTGAACTGCATACGCGGCAAATACGATTTCACCATCGATGCCTGGAAGTTGCCTATCAATGTGTACGCCAAGTTCTTGGTGATACAAATTATCGCATCGATCATCGCTGGCTTTGGTTTCTTGCTGTGCATCTTGCCGGGTATCTATCTTTACGCTCGTCTCGAGTATGCCGGCTACTATCTGCTCGACCACCAGGAGGCAGGCATCGGCGAAGCTATCTCTGCCTCATGGAACATGACGGCTGACAATGCCTTTACCTTGAGCTTGCTCCAGATCGTCTATTTCTTTGTGAACATCTTGGGTATCTGCTGCTGTTGCGTCGGTGTGATGGTAACTTCCATCATCACCTATCTCGCTTCTGCAGTCTGCTACTCTATCTTGAATCCGTCTGCTCCAGCTTCGACAAACAGCAACGAGCAGTTCTAATGCAGAGGTTGAACTCAATCTTTGCGTTCAATCCAAATCCAACCGTACAGGTCTAAATAATTCTATAAGAATAGTAATTTCATTCGTACAGGTCGAATTCATTTGAAACGACGATTCGATAGTGAACAAAAAAAGCCGAACTTACTTTATTCGTAGGTTCGGCTTTTTTGACGATTATCTGGATTATGCCTTCTTGCGCCAATCGTAGATACCCCAACCAATACACCCCAAGAGGATGGCATAAAGCAAGAATACAAATACCATCGACAAGGCATTGCCCTTGGCTACGCTATCCGGGTCGAAAACCATGGTGATATGATGGCTACCCGATGGAACATGAACTGCACGAAGCATATAGTTGGCACGGAAAATATCGGTTGACTGTCCGTCGATTGTACATTTCCAGCCATAAGGATAGAAAATCTCGCTGAAGACAACCGTACCTGGCTTCTGACAAACGGCATCATACTCCACACGATTAGGAGCATACACCGTCAACTTCACTTGTGCCGTCGAATCAGCTTCGATTGGTTGAACATACGATGCATAGTCCTTGCCAACGATCGCCGTCTTACGCAAATCGACCGACATCAAACCATCGCACTCTTCATTCGGCGTATCGACAACCTTCAATTCATTCACAAACCAGGCATTGCCCATAGCCTCTGGATTATACTGAACCGTAGGCGCATTGCCATTGTTACGATCCGGAACAATGATATAACGGGCATTAAGCATGCTAATGACAGGCATATGCATCTGGCCGAGATGCTGATCAATGAGATCCTGATATCGACGAAGCTTGGCTGCCGAATAACCACCAATACTCTTCAGTCGATAGGAAGTACGAGCATCGTTGAACGGATTCATAGCCAGATTGAAGACACGGAAATGATTGTCGGTCACAACCGGAGGCTGGTTGACATTCATTCCTTCGCTCTCAAGAATCTGCTTTTCCCAAGTCTGTGCCTTGAACTGCTTATCGAAAGCATTGCCTGGCGAAAACATTCCATCGTTCATATAACGCTTGTCAACAGGCCACATATCAATCAGGACGATGGCGCCCAAAGCCAGAGCCAAAAGGCCTGTGCTGTTAAATTTCTTGCTGTGGGCATAGAGCCAAAGAACGACCGTTCCTGCCAAAACAAACCCCAAGCTACGGAAAAGATCGCTACGGAACATCTTCTCTCGCTGCGAGATCATCATGTCCTGCATCCAATCTGGCAACTGGGCATCGACCATACCGGCAAAGCCAGATGTTGTCATCAAACAAAGCAGCAACAACCCAACAACAATACCACCAGACACAAGAACCTGCCGGCCAAGATCAGTACCATTTCGTTTTGCCTCAACGATACGCTGTACTGCCAGGAAGCCAAGCAATGGCATCGTGATTTCGGCAATGACCAAAATGCTCGAAACAGCACGGAACTTGTTATACATCGGGACATAGTCGAAGAAAAGCTTGGTAAACCACATCCAGTTATGTCCCCAACTGAGGCCAATACTCAAAAGAGTGACAACAAGGAGCGCCCACTTGTATGCGCCCTTCACAATCATCAGACCAAGCACAAAAAGCAGACAGACCAAAGCGCCCAAATAGACCGGACCCGAAGTGAAAGGCTGAGTGCCCCAATAGGTAGGAACGCTCTCGCTGAATTGCTCAGCCGACTTACGTGGCACACCCTTCTTGACCATCTCCTTGCAAAGCTCGCTGTCCTTGCCTACGTTGTAGTTGGAACTGCCACCCATATAGTCTGGCACAAGCAAGGTCCAAGTCTCATCGACACCATAGCTCCAAGCAGTAGCATAATCCAAATCGAGACCTTTGGTCTTGTTTGTTGCATCCGATTCCTTAACCAGGTCACTATGTCCACCACGCATAGTCTCTTCAGCATACTCGAGGGTGGAATAGGTATTGGCAGTACCCGTTCCGAAGCCGATGCCGAATGCCATCAGAGCCAACACGCTATTGATAGCGAAATCCTTCCAGGTCTTGCGTACAAAGGCATAGTACAATTCAGCCACGCCAAAAGCCGCGATAACCCAGCAGAGATAATAGGACATCTGAGGGTGAGGATAGAAACCGGCCATGGTACCAATCATGGTGAGACAAACACCGGTACGGCGATGTCCATTGTAGATCAGATAGAAACCAGCCAACGCCATCGACATCAGCGCCAAGGTCGAAGTCTTACTATGATGGTTAGCGCCAATAATGATAAAGAAATAGCTACTGAAAGCTATCGCCAGCGCTCCGACAATGCAAAGCCACTTGTCGATCTTCATGCTACGAAGCAGAATGAAGAATCCCAAACAATAGATCAAAACAATGGCGATAACATTGCTATGACCCCACAACAAAACTGACTTGAACGGGGCAAGCCATGTAGTTGCCTCATACCGGCTGCCACCGATCTGATAGTTTGGCATGCCAGAGAACATCGAACCATTCCACCAACTGTACTCGCCGGTCTGTTCATGAAACTCAGCACACTCATGCACGGCACCACGTCCCTGCACACCATCGCTGGTGGCAATAATCATGCCATCCAATACCGGCGACATGTAAAGACATGCCACGGCAGCAAAAATCACAACGGCCACAATATAGGGCCAAACTTTTTTGATATATTCCATAGTGTAAAATGTATTTACAGATTAAGCTGTGATGCCCAACAAACGAAGTATCTTGGCAGGAACGCCAATCTTCTCGAGTATCCAACATCCCAAACCACATATCAGCATCGCAGCCAAAGCCAACCACAACGGCTGGAAGAAGGCAACAAAAGGACGTTCGGGCGATAGTTCGGAACCAGCCACCGTCAACAAAACTCTAATGACTGGGATATGAATCAGGTAGAGCATGAAACTGTACCGGCTAAGCAAAAGCAAAGGCTTACATCCTCTGGGAGGAGTTGACATCGGGAAATTCGAAAACAAACCAAACAAAGTAACCGCCATAAAGGGCTCCACATAGGGATACATGGTTCTGGTCAAAACATCTTTGACTGCCAAAAGGGCAAAGACAACAAGAGGAATCCACTTGTTCTCCTGATTCAACTTATAATGATGAATATAATAGCCAGCAATAAAACAACCCAAATAGACAAAAAGACCCGAAGTGTATCTCAACACATAAACATCGGGGAAAAAGGCGCGAAGCACCATAACAACCACCCAACCCAGCAATAAGGCACGGATACTACGCTGACTGCACAATGAGAAGGCACGTTGCAGGAAAGGAGCCAACAGATAGAGTACCAAGATCATGTGCATGAACCAATGGAAATCGTTGATCCGGTTGGTGAGCAGATAAGGAACATAATTGAAAAGAAACGCCGTCCAGGAATCCATCCCTTCGTACTTATGTGTAACGAACGAAAGCAGATAGACTGCCGTCGCCCAGATCAGGAAAGGAAACAGGATGCGAGAAAAACGACGTCGGAAGAAGTCGGACATCGGACGTATAGGGGCATCTAGCAACAAGGCACCCGAGAGTACCACGAAGAGCGGCACACCACAATTCACAATGGTGCGATAACCATAACAGAGCAAGCCCCAACGGTCGGTGTCCATCTCCGACATCGACCAGGCATGCTGAACAGCCACAAGTAGGATAGCCAGACCTCGAAGGAGGTCGTAGTTATAGAGATGTTGTCGCGTAGATGTTTGCATGAACTGTTTGTTTATAGGATATTCCTGATAATCTCGAGAAATGCCTGTGCATAACCTTTCTTCCAATAAATAACTTGCATAACAAAGGCATATTGCTTCAGTCGTAAGGCAGAATAGCGGGAATCTGCGCACAAAGCCTCGTAAGCACTCTTCAAACTACGAATAGCGCAAAGACGCTGCCGATACTTATTGCGATTCCGACCGGTTGATAACGATGCCTCTCGGATACAATAGGTGTATAATGGACGATCGACACAGCCGATGCTTTGAGCCAACAAAAGACATCGTGTCAGGAAATGGGTATCTTCGCTGTTGTTCAACCCTGGGAAACGGAGATTATTCTCCATCAGAAACTCCCTGCGGAAAAGGAAACAGACCGAGAAAGTAACGAACTTCAGCAGGAAAGAGCGCTTCAATTCCGGGACAAAAGCGCCTGTGGGCAAGACCGGATTGCGATAGACCTGACCATCGCGAGCCCCTCCTTGATAGCACAACTGGCAATAGGTCAGGTCAAGGGGTAACTTAGTGGATTGACTCATGGCCTTTTCGACCATGGCAGACAGGAAATCCGGATGCCAAAGGTCATCGCTATCAATAAAAGCGACAAACTCTCCTCTGGCAGCTTCGATTCCTACATTGCGAGCCACACCAGGACCACTATTGCTTGGAGTGGCCAGCAATCGGAATCGCGAATCTTCGCCAATGACTTCGCGAGCCACCTCCATACTATTGTCAGAGCCATGATCATCGACCAAAAGCACCTCGAAATCGCTGAAGGTTTGTTCCTTCAGACTCCGAATACAGTCGCCTATATAAGGTGCGACATTATAGACAGGCGAAATGATACTTACGACCACAGCTTTAAAGATTTAGTTTGACAAATGACGAGCGCGGAACTTGTTCGGCCAGTTGGCAATGCGCTGTGGTATCTTGATGGACCAACGTATCACCTCATCGAAACGGCAACCGAACAACTGAATTGGGGACAAAGCAGGAACCTGCATACCACGTTCAGCATAAACTTCCTGAATCAGATTATCGATACGTTGCGCATGATTGACTCCCTTGGCATCGTTGCTCTCAAATAGCCTGGTCAGGAACGATGGACGGAACTGACGGGCAAACCAACTATGACTGCAAAGATGGTTCCCCTCAGCATCGTACAAAAGGGTACTGATACGGTCACTATGCTTACTATTGTCCAGATAAAGAGTTTTGCCAGGAAAGGTGCGATTCATCCAATGGAAGAAGTTGTAATAGGGCTCTATTCCCTTATAGCTGTCTTTTTTCAACTCCGGAATGAGACGAAAGGCATTCCACGACTTACGGATCTGGCGAAGATTGAAGACATTGAAGAACGGATTGGTCACTTCGGCCTCTCCCCTACGTGGCACTCCCGGGCCAGCATCGCTACACCCGATGTTCACCCAACCTTCTTCGTCCATCTTCTGAGCCAAAGCCAACACAGCATCCAGGTTGGAGATAAAGCAATCTTCGTCCACATTAATGGCGATATCGCAAGCCTCATCCTCCAGCATACGGAAGAAATAGCCATCGGCTGTCTGATCGGTCAGACGCACACAGGGATACCCGGTCTCCTGATAGAGAGTCCGGCTCAGCAGATAGAGTTCCTTATTGAAACTGCGGCAGTAGAACTTGATGCGTAAAGGCTGTTTCATCCTGTTATTTTCTAAAGAATCGGACATACACCCATTTGGCTACGACGTCCAACAGGTGGTTACAATTTTCCAACCATACCGGCCAGCGCTTATGATGCTTGTGCCAGTAGCGGATATAGTCGATGCGAAGCAATTTATTCTCTGGCCAAAGGACAAAATGGAAATTCTGGGCCTGACAGATGGGCCAATACCGGTTGTCGAAAGCCTCCATCTCCTCGACCTTGAAGTCGGCTCGTGGCATATCCAGCAAATAGAGTTTGTAAAGGATACGCATACGGTTCTCGAAGTATGACTTGAGCCAATCACGACGCACCAGACTCACCTTACCATCCTGAATATGCAGCTGATAATAGGCAAGCATCCGATCCGTGACGACCGACAACTGGTTTATGCAACGCATCAAAACCTTCGGATCCATGGTCTGTCCCTCGCGATCGGCATTGTATTGATAGAGGTTCAAGTCAAGAAACAGAATCGTTGATGCAAAGAAGGTCGGATAGCAAGACCACTCAGTATCGGTATAGGAGACACCCTCCGTCTGACGGTAGCCAATACTACGCAGCAACTCGGTCCTGTAGGTCAAGGCATGCATCAGGAAGAAACGGATATAGCCATCTTTCAGCACATCGTCCAAAGCATAGACATGACCATACTCGTAAGGTTCACGTCCCATGGTGTTATATCGGATTACCTCCTTGACACCTCCTGGGCCGATACTGGAAAATGGAGTATGAATGATATCTGGCAACGCTGCATCGGCCGGCAACGAAGCGATGCAGTCAAGGAACTGTCCCAATACCGAGGTATCGAACCAATCGTCACTATCCAGAACCTTCACATACAAACCCTTTACGGCTGGTAATGCCGCATTGATGGTCGAACCATAATTACCATTAGGTTTGTCAATCACCCGGATAATGTCAGGATATCTTGACTGCCACTCGTTTGCGACCTCCAACGAATTGTCTTTAGAACCGTCATTAACCACAATCACCTCCAAACGCAACGATGCTGCATTGGCCATGACCAACGACTGAAGGCAACGTGGCAGCAGCTCTGCCATGTTATAGGTTGGAATGATGAGCGAAAGGAGTTTCTGACTATTGCTGTCTGTCATGCTTGTGGAATTATTGTTTGTTCAATGCTCTTCGTACAAAGTCAAGAGAATGAGTTCTTAACTTCTGCAGGCGAATTTCAACTTCGGGATAATTTATCGGGACATCTGTGATTGGTCCATTGATCTTAAGCAGATGATGATCCATCCCCAAAGCACGAAGCAACTCCTCTGGACGATGATCGTGCCCATCATCCAACATCAAAGCATAAAGGTTCCGATGATTGATGATGGCAAAGGCAGAACCATGAAACGATGGCGTGAAGACCGCTTGTGCCTTCTGCATAGCACCCAGGAACTCCTCTTCGCCTGCATTTACCTGATAATGTACATCATGGTGACGCATTGCGAAGAGCAGAAGACTTGGCTTGACTCCCTCGGAGAATATCAGCAGATGACAGCCATGTTGCCGGGCATATTGATAGACCTTCTTGACGAAATGTTGGCTGCGACGCACGCAATAAAACAACACATAAGGATGGTTCGGCAACGGATCGTTGCTCGCAAGTTCTCCATATAAGGCAGGCTCGGCCAACAACGTCGGATCAAGCACCACCTCAACCGGCTGCTCGGCCAAAGGTCGGAAATCTACTGCCCGGCTCTCCTCGCGTACCGAAATCATATCGAAATTTCGGAACGCCTTCTTCAGATACTCACAATTGTCGGGAGTCAGGGAGAGATGCTCTCCACTGACGGCATACGATATCTTTCGGGCGCCTGCCTTGGTCTGAAAATAGCCCATATAGACAGGATCGAAGTGCTCGTCGTTGCCAAAGGTGCGCCAGAGCTGATCACTGCCTATGAAATAAAAATCCTTGTCAGATGGAATCTCGACCGAGAATCCAGGTTCAGGATTTATGTATGTCTGACAGAAACGACGGAACTTACGCTCTTTAGCCAAAGCATTGGGCAAAAAGATCAGCGAAGCAATGGCTGCCGTTACCTTGGGTTGAATGAATTTGCCGATATAGAGAGGATTGTACACATGCGAAATATCTTTCTGCTCATATCGGATCATCTCCACGTCACAGCCCTCCTGCTCAAGAACTCGCTTGAGGGCAAAAGGCTGAAGCATGGCTCCATAGTTGGAGGCAAAATAGGTTGTTAGTATTCCGACTTTATTCATGATTGTCTGAGATATTTCAAAGTCTGTTGCAGACGACTCTGGACCTCTTTTCTCTGGTGGCGATGCCTAAAGAAAAGCGCACAGGACAAAAGGCGTTTGTAAGCTTCGTTCAAATAACGGTTGCTGAAACCATTCTGGAAGATGAACTTTCGGATTGGCATCGGAAGACGAAGAATACGATGGACCTTTTCTGCCCCCGAAAACAGATAATGGTTGGTGGGCATAAAGAAGGTTTGATTCAGCGGAAGAATCTCCTCCCAAGTAGTCTCGACTAATTGCAGTTCCAGACTTGACCGAAGCAATCGTTGTCCTTTCGCATTGTTGGCAAGAATGGCGGATATTCCCATGTGATTGCGATAATCCTCCTTGCGAGGACTCAGGTTCCATCCCCAGAAATCAGCCAACGTTATATCACTCACTCTATCAATCGAGGCATAAGGACAAGCGAAGCAATTCGGACGGGTAAACGAAAATTCGAGATACGAACGGAACAGAAAATCGTACACATGCCGGCGTTTCGAGACCCGACGGCCATCTGCCAATTCGTAGGTCAGACGATTGTTGTTATTGATCCAACCGGTTCCCTCCTTGGTTCGATATGAGATGATCCGAGTAGCCTTTTCGACCTCCAATGCAGTTCGGTGCAAAGCATGTGTCGGAACACCGTGGCACAAAACCTCACAGGTGTACAAATGGTCAGAGCCAGCTTTCGTTCCAAGATAGGAATAGAGTGCAGCTATCTGGCAAGGAACTCCCGAAAACAAAACCTCTGCACCCTCGTCCAATCGCTTCCTTACCTGCTTGAATATCCCCATCGTATTGCTGTGCTGGTACTTGGAGTTCTGCAAGGCTGTCAATTGCTCTTGTGTCTGGATCTCTATATGCCGTGTACTGTTATCTGGTTGTAACGCTGCACCAAACACATAACGAGAAGTCGAGTGTGACGGATTGAGAAAGTCATACGCCAATTGGGAGAAGATGCCACCCGAAGCACTCTTACTGATAATCTCTTCGCGTGTACTCCACCCAGCCAATGGCTGTTCCTGATGGGCATCATTTCGAACAATCCGTTCCGGATGAAGCAAATGACATTGTTTCTCGCATGCTCCACACCCGATGCAGGCATCTTCATCGACAGAAATCCGGAAGAACCCGTTTGCGTCTTCGCCCAGCGACAATGCAGTCTTGGGACATGCGTCTATACATGACGCACATCCACAGCACAGTTTCGGAGATGGAAGTTGTGGTCTCATCGGAATGGTGTATTTTGCGGTCAATGAATAGAAGCTGCCAATGCTTTCATTCGATCAGCATTCATCTCTACCGGATTATTGCCTAACTTATCCATATTGACGCGCGAAAGGAGTTCTGTCAGATCATGAGAGCCACAACCATTGTAGCCCAAGCCAATGGTCTGAAGATATTGCTGCATCTGCAATTCAAACGAAATCGTCTTGTCCAATCCAAGTATTTCGACCAATGGATCATCCTTCTTCAAATTCAATTCGAAGAAGTAAGGGAAAGTCAAGGCAACGGCATGACCATGTGGATAACCACATTCGGTTGTAAAGGCATACGAGAAGGCATGTGGAGCAGTTGTCTTGGTCACATTGATGGCACGTCCACCCCAATAAGAACCCTCGGCCATGGCATCACAAACGGCTGGCGTAGGATTTTCAACCACCTGGGGTAGATTGTGCCAAAGCAGACGAATTGCCTTGATGGCATAATTCTTGGATTCTGCATTTGCACTACGACTCCAGTAAGACTCCAAAGCGTGGGCCAAAGCATCGAACCCGGTACAAGCAGCCAGATAGCCCTTTACATTATATATAAAAGGAGGATAGACAAAAGCATAATCCGGCAAAATATCGTCGGCCTGAAGGCTCTGCTTGATTCCATCTTTTACGACAATGGAATAACGAGTAACCTCGGCTCCGGTTCCAGCTGTAGTTGCCACAGCCAACAACAGTGCTTGATAACCCTCCTCGGCTGCCATATGACGCATCAGTTTAGCAGCATCCATCACACTTCCTCCACCTACACAAAGGATGATATGTGCCGCAGAAGACTTCAATGCTTCTACTCCCTTCAGAACCTCTTCGTAGAGAGGATTAGGTGAAACCTCCGAAAAAGCAGTAAAGCGAATCTTCTCTTCGTGCAGAAGGCTTTCTACAATCTGCTTGGCTCCGCACGACTCATAAGACTTGCCACCATGCACCAGGAACAGATTCTTCTGCCCCATCTGGTTCAGTACCTGTTGCAGGCCCTCGATGGCCTTATTTCCTACAAATGATGTCATATTTGGGTTATGGGTTAATGTTTAAAGTTTAAGAGTTTAATGTTTAAGGGTTAAAGTCACAATAAACTCTTGATCACACCCTCCAGATCATGAAGATAGAGCATATTAGGGCCATCGCTCAAAGCCTTTTCGGGATCTGGATGAGTTTCGAAGAAGAAACCATTGGCACCAAAGGCCTTGGCTGCAAGAGCCATGGCTGGCACAAATTCTCGGTTTCCTCCAGTCTTGCCACCTGCAGCACCAGGACGTTGAACACTATGCGTACAGTCCATGATAACAGTTGGAACAATCTTCTGCATGTCTGCTATATTGCGGAAGTCAACCACCAAGTTGTTGTAGCCGAATGTGTTTCCTCGTTCAGTCAACCAACACTCCACTTCGGGAGCCGTTTCTTTGACTTTCTGTACAGGATACTGCATATCCTGACCCGAAAGGAACTGAGCCTTCTTGATATTGACGATTTTTCCTGTCTGAGCAGCAGCGACCAGAAGATCGGTCTGTCGGCAAAGGAAGGCAGGAATCTGCAGAACATCGACCACTTCTGCCACAGGGGTAGCCTGATAAGATTCGTGGATATCGGTCAACAGACGCAAGCCGTACTTTTCTTTTATATCAGCCAACATCTGCAAACCTTTCTCCATACCTGGACCTCGAAATGAGGAGATTGAGGTACGATTGGCTTTATCGAAAGAGGCCTTGAAGATAATCTCGACACCTAAGTTCTGTTGGATACGTACCAACTCCTGAGCTACCTCTTCGAGGCAGTCTTGAGATTCTATGACGCAAGGACCAGCGATGAAAATCATATAATGAAAAATGAAAAGTGATATGTAAAAAATTACTGACAAGCGAAGTAGTCGATGATTCCGACAAACTGCTCTCGGTCATCAAGTACAATCAACGCATGAATGGAATTCTGAAGCATCAAATCGGCAGCTTCCGAAATCTTGGCATCCTGATGTATGCGTTTAGGGTTTCGACTCATCACATCATCAACTCGAAGCGAAAAGAACTGTTCCCGATATTTCTGCATAGCTCGACGCATATCTCCGTCGGTTATTATACCGACCACCGAATGGGATGCATCGTCGGTCAATGCCACAACCAAGCCCTTTTTTCCCTCGCTAATCTGAAGAATCACATCCGACAGGCTATCTGTTGGCGAAACAATCCAAGTCTTTAGATGTTCGGTTGCCATGAAATCCCGAACTCGTCCCAACAGACGCTTGCCTAATGTACCTCCAGGGTGGAACTGAGCAAAATCAGACTCCTGAAAATTTCGGAGACGAATCAATGCACAGGCCAAAGCATCGCCCATTGCCAAGGTAGCCGTTGTACTCGATGTCGGTGCCAGATTCAATGGATCGGCCTCATGATCGACAGCGATGTTCAAATGTACTGTTGAATAACGGGCCAAGAGACTATCTGGATTGCCAGATATGCCGATAATGGGAATCTGTCGTTCGAGAATGAGTGGCACAAAACGGAGCAACTCGTCGGTATTGCCACTATAGGAAATAGCCATCACCACATCGCCTGCAGCAATCATGCCCAGATCGCCATGATAGGCATCAAGCGGATTGAGGTAGAAGGACGGAGTTCCAGTTGATGCCAACGTGGCTGCAATTTTACTGCCAATATGACCAGATTTGCCAACACCAGTCACAATCAATTTGCCTTGACAATTTCGAATCAGCTGAACAGCCTTCTCAAACTCATTCCCCATACGAGGCACAAGTTCAAGTATAGCCTCAGCCTCTTGCTGCAAGCAATCGATACCTGTTGCAATTATCTCATTCATTATTTCTTTCGTCCGATATATTTATCAATCATACCATTGATCTGTTCCGAAATTCGGAAACTGTAAATCATCACGATGCCCAAAGCCAACAAAGGGAGACTGCGCATCAAACCATCGGCAATGGCCCAATACCAAGCCTCGTTGACGTCCCACAGCGTAGGCACCAGCATGTTTGCCACATAAAGAACTCCGACCACACCCACAATCTTCAGGTGCTGGATAGACAACGGATTGGTCTTGAGTTTGATCTGAACTATATACTGTTGGAAGCCGTAGCTCAATACACTAGTGATCAAAGTTGCCAACGCAGCACCGCTCAACCCGAAAATCGGAATCAGATAATAGTTGGTGGCGATGGTCAATGCTGTGAGCAAAATGGCGACAAACAATGTCCAATAATAATACTTTGAATAGGAGATCAGGATATTGCCGAAATTCAGCACACAATACAAGACACGCGAAAATCCCAAGAAGAGCAACGCCCACTTACCCTCAGCAAACTTATCGCCATTCGGAATCAGCGCATAGATATTATCAATATTGATCCAGATGAAGAAAAGCAACAGAAAAGCAGTCAACGTCTGATGGATTGAAACCTGTCGATACAGGCTCTGGGCCTCATTATAATCACCATCACGCATTGCTTGCGCTGCTAACGGAGAAGAGATGGCAGTAATGCTTCGCGCTGGCATATTGATACAATCGGCCATATAGACCACAATTGTATAGATACCTGCCGTGTAAAGACCTCTCACACCCGACAACATAAACAAATCCAGCTGCGACATGATATTGGAGCTGACCGCCGATAGAATCAAGAATCCAGAATACTTGCCAATCGTACGACGCAGATCCGGAGTCACAAAACGCCAATCGTATTTCAGTCCACTATCGCCAATGTGAAGGCCATAACACAACGTACTTGTCATACAGATTCCGTAACAGCAGATAAATCCGACGATGAGCCCCGTGATACCGATATAATGGAGACCATAAGCCACATAGATACCCAACATCATCAATCGCATACCCATCTCGCGAATAGCCTTCGGTATAGCGATTCGCATGTGGATGTTAGCATAGGTATCGCTCCAAGTCCAGAAGGTCAATACGGCCATCAAGGGCAATACATAGTAAAAGTAGTCGTTGAAGAGCGCCGATTTCGAAACAAAGAAATCTCGAATTGGACTCTGGAACAACAGATAGAGTATCGACATCAAAACAATACCGACAATCGGGAACAACAGATAATAATACAAGAATCCGTTGTTGCCGTTTTGGCTATTCTTGAAATAGGGGAAGAATCGGATGCCCGAAGAGCCCGACCCCAACAACGCGAAAGTACTCAGCAGCAACGCAGCTTCATAGAGCACTTTCGACAATCCGATTACCTCCGGATCCAGATATTTGGCAACGATATAGAACTGGACATAAATGCCCAGCATCACGCCAATATAATTGACTAATGTTCCTTTGATCGATTGACGAATGACAATACCCACGGAATAATTAAAAGTTAAAAATTAAAAATTAAAAGTTATAAGTTATAAGTTATGAGTTATAAGTTATGAGTAAAAAATGATAAGTGAAAAATTATGAGTTATTAGCTTTCAAATTTGCAATACACTTGCGAAGAGAGTCTGTCCAATATGGAACCGAAACACCAAAGGTCTCCTTGATCTTGGTCTTGTCCAACACAGAATAACTTGGACGGGTAACTGGACTTGGGAACTCATTACTATGACAAGGTTGAATATCACAAATTCCCTCTCCAGTCTCTCTCAAAGGGAGATGATCATAATATCCAAGCTCTGTAGCGATGCTTTGAATCATCTTGGTAAAATCATACCAGGAACAGACTCCTTCGTTCGAGAAGTGATAGATGCCGGACTTGGCATACGAAGACGATGACGATAACGAAGACTTGAAATCCTCCATGATGGTTACGATTGCATTGGCCAAATCAAATGCATAAGTCGGTGTGCCACACTGGTCAAAGACGACCTTGAGCTGAGGCTTGGTTGATGTCAGGCTCAGCATGGTCTTGCAGAAGTTCTTGCCAAACTCTGAGTATAACCATGCGGTGCGAATGATGATAAAGCCACCTTGTGGGATGTTATGGGTTGTATCTTGTATGTTGCCAAACACCTCCATAATCTTCTGTTCGCCCAAGAGCTTAGTCGCGCCATATACACCAGTAGGAGTTCCCTTCTGATCCTCACGACAAGGCACATTGTAAGGTTCTTTGCCAAAGACATAATCGGTCGAAATCTGCACCAACAGACCATTCACCTCCTTGATTGCCTTCGCCAGATTTTCAGGAGCAGTAGCATTCAGTTTCTCAACCAATGCATATTTCTCAGGGTCTTCAGCGCCATCCACATTGGTCCATGCGGCACAATTGACGATGACCTTGACACCACAAGCCTTTACCATCTGGCGGACAGCCTCCAGATCGGTGATATCGAGATAAGTGGTCTCCAGACCCTCCACCTGATTGACATCCGTAAAAATGTATTGATCGTTCGAACTCTTGGCAATGATTCTCATCTCATTGCCCAACTGTCCATTAGCACCTGTAACAAGAATATTCATATTTCCATCATTCTAAATCATTACTTAAACTCTGGATAAAGATCGGCATTAAAATCGAATGGACTGTCGAAATCCTTCAAACATGCATGGAGGGTATCCTTCTCGCTCAACAATGCCTTATCAGTTGGAATATGCCAATCGATGCCGAGAGAGTCATCCTTAATCGAAATACCACCATCGGCCTGAGGAGCATAGAAATTATCACACTTGTACTGAAATACAGCAGTCTCGCTCAATACAGCAAAGCCATGAGCAAAGCCACGAGGCACGAAAAACTGTCGATGAATTGCAGTCGCAATTTCATCGAACGATAACCCTGACCCTAACGCTAACTGTTTCTTTGTCTCATCATCCATCAAATCACTGCCACACAAAAGGCATGATGCATGCTGACCATAAGTTGGAGAACCCTTACGGATATCGACAGCCACATCGAGCACAGCCCCCTTCACACAACGAACCAGTTTCGACTGTGTAAACGGAGGACGCTGGAAGTGAAGGCCACGCATCACGCCATAGGATGACATGGACTCGTTGTCCTGCACAAAAAGTCCCCCTCTGTCCCCCGGCTTAGGGGGATTAAGACCGATGAGAGGATAAACTTTTTCGATAAATTCTTTCTCAGAGAACGACTCGAAGAAATACCCACGTGCATCCTTAAACACTCGAGGTTCTATGATTACTACGCCAGGGATGGCTGTTTCTATAATTTCCATGTTTTATTTTTATTTAATACGGTGATGGAACCAAAGAGCCATTACAATCTGAACACTCTGGTTGGAACTGGTCTCATAGATATCGGCTTTTGTATTCGGAAAAATATCGCCAAGACCAAAATAATAACGGCCCTGCACCTGCAGACTCAATTCTCGATTCAATTTGAATTCGTAGCCCAGGCCAGCCTGAATGCCGTAGTCCACCTTCTGATCGATATCAAGGCTATGATGTGCATAACCATGTGTCGTAACATTAGCTACCAGTTGGGTCCAATTGTCATCCAGATTGCCTTTTTGGCCATCCCAGAGATAATAACCCATCTTCAAGCCCAAATCCAAAGCAACCTCACTACGTTTCTTGATGTTGAAATAAACATGAGCCATGGCTGGGAACTCAATGTAGGTCAACTGACGCTCGAAGCTGTATTGTTCAAAACTATCATAACGGTCCTTGAGACCACGGCGAGTCAGCAGGAGTTCACATTGCAATCCGAAGTATTTCTCTTCAATGTATCGCACCGCAACACCGGCAGTATAACCCAACGACTTGTCTTGCGTTACCGATGGACTGAGCGTATAACTGCTCATATTGGCGCCACCTATTGCTCCCAACTGAAACTCTCTCGGAACTTTGGGCTGGGCCAATGCCAAACAAGCCATGCAACTTGCGAGAAGCGAAAAAATATATCTTTTCATCCAAACTATGTTTCTTATTTTCCGGTCGAATTCATTCTATCGCAAATCGTTCGATGGTCGTTTCTGGAGTGAAGTGCACCATATAGAGGCCCTTGTTCAAGAAACAGCAGCCCTCAGTCTGCTCGAAACGGATAGCCGTCTGCAAAGTATAAATCGGCAAATCTCCCTCGGCATCGCCTTTCATGGTTCCGTAGAGCGACAATTGGTTCAGAATATACTTGGTCACATCATAGCCCATCAAGCCATATTTCGGACGCAGTTTCGGCATCAGATCGCGATTATACCAGAACTTGAAGTCCGAATAGAAATTCTGCACCTCAAAGTCAAATGGATTGACATAGAACTTAGAGAACATCCACACATTCAGATCATAGAAGTATTCCATGAAATCGTTGGTGTATAACTGCCACTCCGGATAACCCAAGATGGCAATTTGTCGGTCTTCTGTAATCAGGCGGACACTATCGGAAATCAAACTGTCCGGGACCAGTTCTTCGACCGTCACCGAATTGGACGCACTGTTTGTGCCGCTGGCATACGAAGCGCCGATGGCCTCAGCCATAGCTGGATTGGCATCCAGAAAGAGCTTGTTTTTCAAACTTGGAAAGAAACGGAGCAAGGCATCTTTCTGTGGAGTCTCGAGCACATAGAAGACATGCTGGTTGGCCAACTGAAGGGCCGAGTCCATACAAACCACCGAATAGGGTTCGTTGTAGATATACTGGTGATATGAAATGCCTTTTGAAAGGAGCACCTCCTGCAAATAACCCGGAAAAGGATCAACCTGAGTCTGGAAAAGACTGTCGCGAACAAACACAAACTGGAAATTACGGAACTGCTGACAAAGCATTTCGCTCAGACGGTCATACAGCAGAGACTTCGAGGTATTGAGTTGGAATAGGTGTGGAAAACCACTCACCAACGACGAGTCCTTGTCCAAGACAAACGGACTAACCACCGGAATGTTATGAGCCTCGCCATAGAGAGCCACCTGCCGAACCTGCTGCATCTCCATCGGAGCAATGATTGCCTGAGCTTCGAGCAACGATTCATCGGTCAGGATATCGCTCAAAGAACGGGTGCCAAGATCATAAGTCAGCACATTGATGCGTTGTCCATTCTGCTGAGCCTGATTCACAGCCAAAAGCAGTCCCTGATAGAACTCGACGCTGCGCATCTGCGACTTATCATCGGCAATACTGGCCGATGCAAGATTGAAGGGCAGAATTACAGCGATATTGGCCGGAAGACTTTGCGCCAGGCTGATCATCAGCGTCATGCAGAACATCCAAAATGAAATTATCTTCTTCATGCGTGTGTGTATGTACAAAATTTGGTCGCAAAGTTAGTAAATCCACTTGTAATAACCAAACATTATATAAAAAAATTACACGCACGCGCGAATTTTCCTCTATTTTCTTGGCATTCTCCTTTTTTTAGTGTAACTTCGCGCCGCCTAATCGTGGACCTATCTGCCAGGATTATCCGTAACAAGTTATCATTTTCATCCAATTCGACACATGTCAACAATCATACTCGGCATCGAATCCTCATGCGACGACACCTCGGCAGCCGTCCTTCAGGATGGAGTTTTACTCTCCAATGTCATCGCCAGCCAGGCCGTCCATGAAGCCTATGGTGGCGTTGTTCCAGAACTTGCCTCACGAGCCCACCAGCAGAACATTGTTCCTGTTGTGAGCGAGGCCATCAAGCGTGCCGGCATCCAGCCGTCCGACCTGACAGCAATAGCCTTTACCCGTGGTCCTGGACTCATGGGTTCATTGTTGGTCGGTCTCTCGTTTGCCAAGGGACTGGCATCATCGCTCAATATCCCGATGATTGATGTCAACCACCTACAGGGACACGTCATGGCCCATTTTGTACTCGAAGGCGAACGTCTGGCTGATGGCTCGGTCCAGGCTCAACCGAAAGAACTTCCCTCCTACCCATTCCTCTGCCTGCTCGTATCGGGTGGCAATAGCCAGATCATCAAGGTCAAGGCCTACAACGACATGGAGGTCATTGGCCAGACCATCGACGATGCGGCTGGCGAAGCGTTCGACAAGTGCGCCAAGGTCATGGGATTAGGCTATCCAGGTGGTCCTGTCATCAACCGATTGGCCAACGAAGGCGACGCCAAGCGATTCCAGTTTGCTAAGCCACACATCGAGGGCTTGAACTATTCCTTCTCGGGACTAAAGACCTCCTTTCTCTACACCTTGCGTGATGCGTTGAAAGAGAATCCTAATTTCATCGAAGAAAACAAGAAGGATCTTTGCGCTTCGCTACAGAAGACCATTGTTGACATACTCATGGACAAGGTCAAGAAGGCAGTCAAGGAAACCGGAATCAAGCAGGTCGCAGTATCGGGTGGAGTATCAGCCAACAGCGGTGTTCGCGACGGACTGACTGCCCTTGGCGAAAAGTACGGCTGGAAGGTCTTCCTCCCACCATTCAAATTCACGACCGACAACGCGGCCATGATTGCCATCGTTGGCCAACACAAATATCAGGATCATGACTTCTGCAGTTTCGACGCTCCTTCTTTTGCTCGCGTCACCGATAAGTTCTGACGTTAACGATCAGGTTGTTATAGCAGCCGACACAGCATACATCGATGCTCAAGGCTACATCGACAACCGAGCTGACACAGTACAAGGCAGTGCTCGCACCTTCCAGGGACCGGGCCCTATTCTTGTGCACTTTGAGGCAGAGATAGAACCAGACTCGATCGACTATTATGCCTGGGAGATTTCGGACGACATGCAGTTCTCGTCCACCATCGTTACTTATCGGGAACTGGACGTTGACTACGAGTTTGTTCAATCGGGTTCCTATTATGTCCGATTCAACTACCGAAAGAAGGGAGAAGAGGGCGACGGCAAATACTTCGAAAAGTACACTATCACAGTTACCGAATCGCTGTTGCAGATTCCGAATTTGATTACACCCGATTCCCCTTCTGGCACCAACCAGGTCTTCAAGGTCAAGTATCAGTCGCTGGTCAGTTTCGAGTTGTGGGTATATAACCGTTGGGGACAGCAACTCTTCCACACCAAAGATCCATCGGTAGGTTGGGACGGCACACAAGGTGGTAAACCTGTCCCCACAGGAGCCTATTATTATCTCGTCAAAGCCCGTGGCACAGACGGCATCCGCTACAACAAAAAAGGAGACATCAATGTACTTCGCGTCAAACAGGTTGACAAAAGCATGAATCCATAATCTTTTTAAATAGAATGCAGAAAAAGCTCATCATCATCTCCTCTCTCATCCTTTTGGTGGCCATTGCTTTCGTGGCCTTTAAAGCACCTCGCAACCTCCGCCCGGAATTGCCGATGATGCTCTCGTACGCCTCAACGCCTCGCTTCGAATCGCAAGTTGAGATCTATGGTGAAACCGTCGATCTGACTCGCTATGACCGGCACGAACGCTTCGAGCGGGAACTTACCAACATGTGCTATGCGCACACCAACACCTCGCTCATAATCAAGCGAGCCAACAGAATCTTCCCACTCATCGAACCGATCCTGAAGGAAGAGGGCGTGCCAGAAGACTTCAAATACCTTTGCTGCATCGAAAGTAACCTCGACCAACGTGCCGTTTCTGCCGTCAAAGCGGCTGGACTTTGGCAGTTCATGTCCGAAACGGGCAAGCGCTATGGCCTGCAGATTGATTCGGAGGTCGATGAACGCTACAACCTTGAGAAAGCCACCCGTGCTGCTTGTAAATACTTCAAGGAGGCCTACGAGAAATACCACGACTGGCATTCCGTTGCAGCCTCTTACAATGCCGGACAGAATGGTATCTCCCGTCGCATGAAGGAACAAGACGAAACCACAACGCTCAATATGCTTGTGCCCGAAGAGACCTCGCGTTACATGTTCCGCATCATGGCCATGAAGACCGTCTTGTCCGATCCATACAGATTTGGTTTTGTGCTCTACAGCGACCAGCTTTATCGTCCGATTGCCACCCATGCTGTCACTGTCAAAACTTCGATTGCCGACATTACAGCCTGGGCCAAGAAGCAAGGTGTAAGCTATTACCACCTCAAGGAATTCAACCCATGGCTCCGCAACACCCGTCTTACTGTCCGTCCGGGCAAGACCTACACGATACTGATTCCTGAAGAGGGTGACATGAAGTACGATGGCAGCAGATTTCCCATCCATAATCCAGCATGGATTGTGGACAAATAAACGAACAATATGATTGAGACTCTCAATTCCTTTGATCAGGAGCTGATGCTTTTCCTCAACTACGATGGTGGAGCATTTCTGGATCAGATGTGGTGGATTATCTCTGGCAAATTCACCTGGATTCCTCTATATCTTTTCCTAATGTGGCTGATCTTCGACCGAAGCAAAGCCTACCAGAACAGATGGAAGTTCGCAGGAAGCCTTCTTATCATCACAATTCTGGTCATTGTACTCAGCGATCAGATATCTTCCGGCATCATCAAGCCATGGATAATGCGACCACGTCCGGCGCAACCAGATTCTGGCATTTCCGATCTTATTCACATCGTTAACAACTATCGTGGTGGCCATTTTGGATTTGTTTCCAGCCATGCTGCCAACACTTGGGGGCTGAGTCTGTGGTTCATTCTCCTTCTGCGGGATTGGAGGGGGAAATCAAGCAGTCAATCCCGACACTTTCCGCTATCCATCTTCCTTCTGGTTTTGTTCACAATCCTGAACTGCTATAGTCGAATTTATCTTGGAGTTCACTATCCAGGCGACATTCTCGGAGGACTGCTTGTTGGCTCTTTAGTCGCCATTTTCTGTTTCTATGTGATATATCTACCTATCAAAAAGGGCAAAGCATCCATCTTCGAAGATTTTTTCAAAGCCGTTTTTGAGGAGGTAATTGGTTCTTAACAAATAAATCACTATCTTTGCACCCGCAAAAAATAATATAAACCTCGTGTACTATTGAAAGCGTACGAAGAAAGGTTCTACCTTTGCCGTTCGGAGCCGCTGGAGGTAAGTGCTCGAAAAACAAATAACAATTATGAAAAAAGGTATTCACCCAGACAATTATCGTCCTGTAGCATTCAAGGACATGAGCAACGATGTTACTTTCATCTCTCGCTCAACCATCAACACCAAAGAGACCATCACCATCGACGGTGAGGAGTATCCATTGGTAAAGCTTGAAATCACCTCTGCCAGCCACCCATTCTTCACTGGCAAGCACAAGCTCGTCGATACCGCTGGTCGTGTTGATAAGTTCCTCTCTCGCTACGGCAAGAAGAAGTAATCGCCTCTCAATGGTATATACAAATAAGGCAACCCTTTCGGGCTGCCTTATTTTCTTTTAAACCTGTTCTGCAAGTAGTAAGTCACGACGATTATCACTATCGAAATCAAATAGGAATAAAGCGGATCAATACCCTTCTCGTCAATAAACGGCTGAAGCAACATGCGCAACCACAGAATCAGACACCAGCTGACACAATACATACGGGTAATGTTCAAACTGATGGGTGTGAGTGGTTTGAACAGAATCTGTGGCAAGTTGGCAGAATACAGATGAAAAGCAGCCAGAATACAGAATCCGATACACAAATAAAAGAACACTTCAATCAGATTGTGCCAATAGTAAGCATTCGAAAACGGCATAAACGATCCCATTCCTATCAAAATTCCAATATAGGTGACCGACAACACCAATGTCGGCCAAAACAGGTACTTATAGAATCGATTCAAATCCGAAACTCGCTGTAGCAATTGGCCAAAACAATAACCGACTACCGGATAGATGGCCCAGACAAAGAATGAGAAACAGGACAGACAATCCTCCTCCTCGATTGCACCAGTCGGCAAAAGCAGCCCCAATAAAGCTGTTCCGTACTCATTACCCGTATCATACCCTTCGAAGTAGTGAGAAACGACCTGCAAGACAACGGCTATAGCCAAGAGCATCCAGTTCTTGAGTTTCAGTTTCAGCGCCAATGCAAAAAACAAGAAAGACAACCCGGCAAACTGCAGTATATCGACAATCATCGTAGCGAAGAACGCCTCTGCCCCCAGATCAGCACCTATACCATTCTCTTCGGCCGACCAGCCAAGCAACCAACCCGTTAGCCACAAGAAAAGACTGCCACGCACCACATTGAGCAGATAAGCGCCGAAAAGGAACTGCAATCCACGCTTCAACAAATAGAGTGGCGTGCTCCGTCGGCTATAGACAATACCCACTCCAAGACAAACCATAAAGAAGGGTGCAGTACTGGGACCACCCATTATACTGCTGCCAATTGCATAGGCGGCTGTACCTCGATACCCCGGACTTAAATACATGATGGTATGACATACAATCATGAATATGACCGCCAGACCTTTGGCATAGTCCAGTGCAAATTGTCGTTCTGTATTTACTCGTGTCTTGGAAAACATAAGTAGGAAAGAGATTTTCTTAAGTAGATGTTCAGAATTAGTTTAACATATTTTGTTCAGATTGAGAGGCAGATTTGGACTTTTACTGAGGGCGCCTCCGAGCTTTGCTCGCGCGATACGAAGGTTGAGCAATGTGACATTGTAACCGAAGCAAAAGTTCGAAGATGCG
>JAZRXX010000060.1:0-33567 GCA_045600485.1 Bacteroidales bacterium | reverse complement strand
GAGTCTTTCCGAACGCTTTTTCGGAAGCTAAAATCAAAGAGATAGAGTTCCTATAGCCACATTGACGAGCCACAGAGGCAACAGATTGAATTCTTTTGATTTCGATTCATGGAGTAAAATATTCCCCGGACAGCAATAATTATTTAATCTCGTTGAGATGATACGCTAGGCACTGTCACTATAGTAAAAATAGCAAGCCAAGCTTTGGAAACCTACTCCACCTATAGTGAAAGCCAAAAACGAAAGTGAGGATTAGAATTATCACGAAAACAAAGATATCTTTATTTATTATAACGAACGCGAAATGAACGAAAATAACAAAATGCACTGATCTCGCTGATTTTTCTTTGTTTTCTTTGCTTTCTTGTTTTTTACGACAATTAGGACAATTTTCCCTTAATGATCGAATGATGGGTTCACGCAGATTGCGATTAGTTTTTAGTTTTCAGTTTTTAGTTTTCAGTTGTTTGTTTTTTGGTTTCACGCATTGTTTATTGTTCATTGCTTATTTCCGTGTATTCCGTGCTTTCCGTGGTTAAAACAATAGTTCACGCGATGAAGCAGATTATTTTTTAGTGTGTTTGCTGTGGTCGAACAGAAGAAATGGGCCTTCCCCTGCGTCTCGCAGAAGAAGGCCACCACCTTTATAATAAATTCAACCATTTACAACTGCGCTAAAATACATGCGCAGAACCACATCATTTTGAGTCATGTAAAAAACATACTAAAAACTATATGTTTGTCGGTGCAAAAATACACAGATATTCTCAAGCATCCAAATGAATTTGTAAAAAAATACACTTCAACACACGTTTTTTTAATACAATTTAACCAGTAACACCATCATCAGATTGCAATTCGGCACGTAATTTACACACAATACAACAAAAGCGAACAAAAAAAAAGCAGGCACAAAGCCTGCTTTCGTTTCGATAATAAGAGGAGCGGCATGCGAGGCTCGAACTCGTGACCTTAGGCTTGGGAAGCCCACGCTCTACCAACTGAGCTAATGCCGCAATTGAGGTTATTGGGAGGCAACCTCAAACCTATATTAAATAATGACCAGATTAGCCATCATGTTCACCATCGATGAAACCTTAACCACACACTCAACGCCCTTGGCTTCGGTGCAGCGAGCTTGAGCCTCGCCAATAGTCGGAGTAAAGATCACTCCATTGATATATGGAATATCGCCATGGAGGTTCAATTCGGAGAAGCCATAGGCGAAACTCTGACCAACAATACCATACTGCGAACACTCGTCGTTCGTACAGCAGCCAATCATGATAACCGCCTTAGGATCTTGAACTATTGCCATCTGTTTTGCTGCATAGACCAATTCCATAGCAGAAGGCACATGCGCAATAAAGATGTCATCATTCTCTACTCCAAGATGCTTCAGTTCTGCGATGGCAGATTCGAGCATCTTGCTTGTCAATTCACTATGCCAGTCGGAAACTACAATTCCGATCGTAGCATCTTCGAGTGAAGGTGTCGCGGGGCTTGTCGCCGCCGCAGGATCAGGGCTCATGGAAGTTAAAAATTAAAAATTAAAAGTTAAAAGTTAAATTATCCAACTTTCGCAAGTTTTAACTTGATCTCGTTGAGGATATAAGGCAAAGGGTAAAGGATATAGGCTTTCCGGAAGCGTATGATATCAGAAGACTGCACTCCAAACTGTTGTGGAGGCCTTTACCTTTTAGCTTTTAGCCTTTAGCCTCAAGTTGAGCTTTCGAAACTTGAATTAAATTATTATAATAAGAGTCTTACTTAACTCGGATAATATACTTATCGATTGAGCTTGCCAACTCAGAGTCAGCATAGTCGTTCTTGATAGTCTCGTAAGCCTTGAGTGCCTTGCTATTGTCGCCAGCCTTCTCGTAAGCCAAGCCAGCCTTCTTGAGATAAAGTGGAGAGAACTGAGGGTTATTAGCCTTCGAAGCAGCCTTCTCGAAAGTCTTGGCAGCATCCGAATAAGCCTCCTTAGCCACATAGCAATCGCCGAGAGCAGAAAGGATAGCTGGAGCAATGTTAGCATCGTTACCGTCGAAATCCTTCAAGTAAGAGATAGCTGCATCAATGTCACCGAGGTTCATCTGGCAGAGACCTGCATAAGCCTTGCACAAGTTACCAGCCTTGGTAGAACCGAACTCACTGATTACGCTTTCGAAGTTCTCGAGTGCGGCAGCATAGTTACCAGCCTCGAAATCGAACTGAGCCTGATAGTAGGCCTCGCTCTGGTTGGCTGCTTCATTCTTGCTGTCAGAGCACTTGCTGACACCGAAGCAAGCGACAAGAACTACCACTACTGCTACGAGTGCATAGAGTACATTTTTCCAATTCTTCTCAACGAATTCATCTGTTTTGCTAACCTGAATCTCCTCAGGCTGCTGCTGTTTTGTGTTTGCCATTTTTTATGTTTGGTTTTTTATTTATATTTTCAATTTGCGCATTAAAGCGGTGCAAAGTTATAATTTCCGCACAAATAACAAACATTTTTATCAAAAAAAATCACTTTTTAGGCAAAAATTCCCGAAACTTTCTTATATTTGCCACGCAGAATGATAATATAAAGATGAAACTCGAACATTTATCGATAGTCAATTACAAGAATATCCGCGAGGCTGAAATAGACTTCTCGCCGAGGGTAAACTGCCTGGTCGGAAACAACGGACAAGGCAAGACCAATCTGCTCGACGCCATCTATTACCTTTCGTTCTGCAAGGCATTCAATGCCCTTTCCGACAGCCAGGTCATCACGCATGGCGAAGACTATTTCATGTTGAGCGGCAATTACGAACTGAACGGACAACCGGAAGAGATCCGATGCGGCTACAGATTCAAAAGCAGGAAATCATTCAAGCGCGACGGCAAGGAATACCAGCGACTGTCTGACCACATCGGACTTCTGCCAATCGTCATGCTCACCCCTGCCGACAACGAGCTCATACTGGGTGGCAGCGAAGAAAGGCGTCGATGGACAGACATGATCATCTCGCAATTCGACAAGCCCTACTTGAACGCCCTGATCCGCTACAACAGCGCCCTGCAGCAACGCAATACCTTGCTCAAACAGGATCCGCCCTGCACAGACAACAGCCTCTATCGCATCTGGGAAGAGCAAATGGACTTCTACGGGCAACAGCTCTATGTGGCGCGCCAGAAGTTCGTTGCCGACTTCGAACCTGTGTTTCAGGAATTCTACACGCAGATATCGCAAGGCCAGGAGAAAGTTTCGTTGACCTACACCTCTCATTTCGAAAAAGGTTCACTCCTCCCACTCTTAGACGAAGTACGGAGCCGAGACATGGCATTAGGCTACACCACCCGAGGCTCGCACAAAGACGAACTGGTCATGCAACTCGACAACAACCTCATGAAGCAGGTAGGCAGCATGGGACAGAACAAGACCTATCTCGTCGCACTCAAGTTAGCACAGTTTGATTATCTGCGCAAGCAAGGTCTCTCGACGCCGATTCTGCTCCTGGACGACATCTTCGACCGATTGGACGGACAACGTGTAGAGGCAATCATACGTCTGGTGACAAGCGACAGGTTTGGCCAAATCTTCATTACCGACACCAACCGAGAGTATCTGGATCGAATCATCGAAAAGGTATCGGGTGACTACAAGCTCTTCACCGTCAATCAAGGACACTACACGAATTAAACGCCAATGCAGAGAAGGAACGAACAATCCATCGGCGAAATCCTGAGAGAATATCTCAAGATAACGCAGCTCGACAATGTGGTCAATATGGATCGCATCTCGACAGTCTGGAAAGAATGCTTGGGGGAAGGAATCACCCAAGAGACAGATCGTATCTACTTCAACAATGGCAATCTGTTCGTCAATTTGAAATCGCCTTCGCTGAAGACTGAACTCATGATGTCACGTACCCTCATAGCCCAACGACTAAATGCAAAGTTAGGGGCAGAAATAATAAAAACGGTGGTCATCCGTTAATTCTATAAAACTTTGTTTTCGCGCGCACATGAAACAACTGTTCCTTCTATCGATTCTCTGGCTGTCAGCAATCCTGTTGCTGGCACAGGGAGTACGTCTGGAGGGACGAGTCGTGGACGATAACGGAGAGCCCCTTGAGATGGTTCATGTCCGACTGTCGCGAGGCAGTGTCGGTACAATGACTAACTTCAAAGGCGAGTACAGCCTGCTTCTGCCCGAAAGCGACAGCCTGATGGTCATCTTCACCTCCGTAGGTTTCCGTCGCATCGAACGGCAACTCAACACCCGCCAGCAGGGCAATAGCAAAGCGGTCATCCGACTCGATGTCCAGATGCGTACCAATCAAGCCTACATCAACGACGTCGAGGTGACCTCGAACCAGCAGAAAGCATCGACCACCGAAAAGATCAAGACCGAAAACCTCCAGTTCACACCTTCGGCCTCAGGCAATGCCGTCGAAGACATGATCGGCACCATGGCTGGCGTCACCATGAACAACGAGCTTTCGAGCCAATACTCAGTACGAGGCGGTTCGTTCGACGAGAATCTTGTCTATGTGAACGGTATCGAAGTCTATCGTCCGCAGCTGATTGCCAGCGGACAGCAGGAGGGTCTATCGTTCATCAATCCTGCCATGGTCAAAGAGGTGGATTTCTCGACCGGTGGATTCTCGGCCGAATATGGCGACAAGATGTCGTCGGTTCTCGACATTACCTACCGACAGCCCGATTCGCTCGAAGCGAGCATCAATGTGAACTTCCTGGGAGCATCGGCTTCGTTAGGACATCGCACCAGACAGTTCTCGCAACTGCACGGCGTCCGCTACAAGCGCAATGCCTCGATGCTCTCAAGCCTCGATACCAAGGGAGAATACGATCCTCGCTTCTTCGATTACCAGACATTGCTTGGATATGACGTCGGCAAAGGATGGGATCTCAACTTTCTGGGCAACATCGCCATCAACGACTACCGGTTCACGCCGAAATCGCGCGAGACATCGTTCGGCACGTTGACCGATGTACACAAGTTCAAAGTCTATTTCGACGGACACGAGAAAGATCAGTTCGACACCTACTTCGGTGCCCTCACCTTGAACTACAAAGGCATCCAGAACACCCAACTCTCGGTAATGGCATCGATGTTCAAAACCGACGAAGAGGTTACCTACGACATCAGCGGAGAGTATTGGCTGGATCAGGCAACCGACGGCGGACAGAGCGGACTGGGCGTAGGTGCTTACCACGAACACGCCCGCAACTACCTCGATGCCTCAGTGGCAGCATTGACGCTGAAAGGAGTTTCGCAGATACGCCACAACAAACTCTCGTATGGCATCACCATCCAGAGCGAAAAGATCAGCGACCGCATTGCCGAATGGGAACGACGCGACTCGTCGGGCTACACATTGCCACGTATCGGACAAGGAGTACAGATGATCTACAACAAACACTCCTTCTACGACAACAACACCGTACGTTCGTCGGCATACATTCAGGACCAATACGGATGGAACATGTTAGGTGGACGATGGGTTGTGATCGGTGGTCTGCGAATGAGCTATTGGAGCTTCAACGGCGAGACACTGCTCTCCCCCCGTGCCTCATTACGCTTCACTCCCGATGCCTTGAACAACAGCCAGCGCCAAACGAACTTCCGACTGTCAACCGGATTGTACTACCAGTCTCCATTCTACAAGGAATACAGACTGAGTTATCTGGACGAAGCCGGCAACACTATGGTACGCATGAACGAAGAGATCAAGAGCCAGCGATGCTTTCAGGTAATCTTGGGATCCGATCTGTTCTTCAAGGCCTACGACCGTCCCTTCAAGTTCACCGCCGAGATGTACTACAAGCACATCGCCGACTACATACCATACACCGTCGATAACGTCCAGATCAGGTATCTGGGTCACAACAGCGGCACAGCCTACAACTACGGTCTCGACATGAAAGTGTTCGGAGAATTTGTGCCAGGCACCGATTCCTGGATCTCCTTCTCGCTGATGCAGGCCAAAGAGACCTACGATGGCATAAAGACAGCCCGTCCGACGGAACAGCGATATTCGTTCGGCATCTTCTTCAGCGACTATTGGCCGGGCAACGACAGCTACAAAGTCCATTTGCGAGGCGTCATGAACGATGGTCTTCCATTCTATAGTCCTGTAGGTGGACGCAAGTCCGGTATCTTCCGTACTCCGCCCTATCGCCGATTGGATCTGGGCGCTACCCGTGTCTGGAATGCCAGGAATGCCCGTTTCATGGCTCGTGGCAAATGGACAAAAGTCAAGGAGATGGCAGCCGGCGCAGAGTTCTTCAACCTGCTTGGCATCAACAACACCAATTCCTACTATTGGGTAACAGCTGTCAACAACACCCAGTTTGCCGTTCCGAACTATCTGACCGGACGCATGTTCAGCATCTCTCTGAGTGCCAAATTCTAAGTCAAACAATTATTCACAGCAATAAATATACTGTATGAAAAAATTACTCTCTCTCTCATTTCTGCTGACACTTTCAGCAACTCTGTGGGCGCAGTATCCCACCATTCCAGATTCAACCAAGCTTCGTGGCAAGCAAATGGAGGCAACCTGGGATTCTCTCGACAACATCAACTGGCAGAAGGCCGTTCCTGTAATCATGTCCGACATGCTGGCCGGCAAGCCTTTCGTACCGTGGTGTGGCAGACCAGACGATCTGCGTCAAGCCACCATCCCTGCCTTTCCGGGAGCTTTGGGCGGAGGCAAATACAGTTTCGGTGGACGAGGCGGCAAGGTTTTCGTCGTAACATCGTTGGCCGACAGTGGTCCCGGCACCTTGCGTGAAGCCTGCGAAACAGGTGGAGCCCGTATCGTGGTCTTCAATGTAGCCGGCGAGATCCGATTGGAACGCCCCATCCATGTCCTGGCTCCGTACATCACCATCTTCGGACAGACCGCACCTGGCGATGGCATTGTCATCACCGGCCAGACACTCCTGATCGACACCCACGATGTCATTATCCGTTATATGCGTTTCCGTCGTGGCTCGATGGATGTTGCATTCCGCGACGATGCCTGTGGCGGCAATGGTCTGGGCAACATCATCTACGACCATTGTTCTGCAAGCTGGGGTCTCGACGAGGTCATGAGCATGTATCGTCACGTCTATAACCGCGACGAGAAAGGTCGTGGCGAGAAACTTCCGACCGTCAACATCACCATCCAGGATTGTATCTTTGCCGAAGGTCTGGATCTATACAACCATGCCTTTGGTGCCTCGATTGGCGGACACAACACACTCTTCACCCGCAACCTGTTTGCCAACAACATCTCGCGCAACCCATCCATTGCCATGAACGGAGACTTCAACTTCGTCAACAATGTGCTTTACAACTGGTGGAACCGTTCGATCGATGGAGGCGACCACACCTCAGAGTTCAACATCATCAACAACTACCTCAAACCCGGACTTATTACCGGCTTCGACCAAACACAAGACATCAAGGCCTACCTGAAGAACTACGCCAAGAACCGCAAAAAGTATGGGTTCGGCAACAGCGAACAAGCAGCAGCCAACCTCGGTAGTGACAAGGCACCCAGCATCTGTTACCGTGTACTCAAACCAGAACATGGCCGCAGCAAAGAGAAACAGGAACTATGGGGCAAAGCCTACGTGAACGGTAACTTCGTCGAAGGCTTCCCGACCGTTTCGGCCGACAACTGGGCAGGGGGTGTCCAACCTGCAAACATCAAGGGCGAAGAGGAGATTCGTAAGGCATTGAAAGCAGATGCCCCCTTTGCACTCGACACAGCCTTGCAGATCATGACTGCCGCCGAGAGCTACGAATATGTTCTGAACAACGTAGGTGCCACCAAGCCTATGCGCGATGCGGTCGATGAACGAATCATCCGTAGTGTCCGTACCGGCGAAGCCACCTATACCAAAGAGGCACAGGTACACACCTCACCTTACGTCAAGCGTCGTCTGCCAGACGAGAGCTTCAAACTCGGCATCATCACCGATCCGCAACAGGTAGGCGGTCTGCCGGAATACAAAGGCACACCTCGCACAGACACAGATGGTGACGGAATCCCTGACGAATGGGAATCTGCCCACCATCTGAACCCCAATGATCCAACAGACGCAGTCAAACTCCGTGAAGACGGTTACATGAATATCGAATGGTACGCAAACTCTCTCTAAGTCTTGTGGCACTCATCAGTGCCCAGACTTTCGCACAGAACCCGGAACTGAACCACGTAGCCGACACCATTGCCGAACAGGCACACTACACCGGTACAGTTCTCAGTAACCCCTATCGCCACGATGGAGGGTTAAGTCCCGTCATCGGTGTTCACAATATCCAGACCATGCACGCTCAACGCGAACTGCAAGCACCGAATGCCTTGGGCGATACAGCGGGCTGGACCTACAATCACCAGCCGATGATCACGTCGTGGAACGGTCAGCTCTGGATGCATTACTTGAGCGATCCGAAGTCGGAACATGCCTTTCCATCGCGCACCCTTCTGCAACATTCTGCCGACGGACATCAATGGACAGAACCCGAAATCCTCTTTCCAATCTATGCCACCGAAGGACGCGAAGACGAAGTGGCTGCCGTCATGCACCAGCGTGTAGGCTGGTATGTATCGTCGGAAGAGACAGGCAGTCGTCTCATTGCCATCGGTCATTATGGCATCTGCCGTACGATGAAAGACGATCCGAATGATGGCAACGGTATTGGCCGTGTCGTACGAGAGGTCAACAAAGATGGTTCGCTCGGGCCCATCTATTTCCTCTATTACAATCATGACTTCAACGAGAAAAACACCCGCTTCCCGTTATATACCCGTTCGAAAAACAAGCAATTCCGCAAGGCTTGCGAGGAGATTCTGAATAGTCCGCTCTACTGGATGCAGATGGTCGAAGAGTGCAATCGTGACGACGAACGTCTGCCTCTCAAGAACACCTACAAGGCATTCAATTACTACGCTCTTGAAGATGGTAGCCTGGTAGCCTTCTGGAAACATGCCCTTACTGCCCGCAGCTTCGATGGTGGCAAGAGCTGGACCTATCCAGCCAACCGTGCTAAAGGCTTCGTGAACAGCAATGCCAAGATCTGGGGACAGCGCCTGAGCGATGGCACATACGCTACAGTCTATAATCCATCGGAGTTCCGTTGGCCGTTAGCTATCTCAACCTCGGTCGATGGTTTGAACTATACCACCCTCAACCTCATCAATGGCGAAGTTCCTCCGATGCGTTATGGTGGCCAGTTCAAGAGCTATGGTCCTCAATACACCCGTGGTGTTCTTCCATTGTTAACAAAACAACAAAACAACAAAACAACAAAACAACAGGATAACAAAACAACAAAACAACAGGATAACAAAACAACAAAACAACAAAACAACAAAACAACACAGCAGGACACCTGCTTCTGGATAACCTACTCCATCAACAAGGAGGACATCTGGGTAAGCCAGATTCCTGTTCCAGTCCGTACGGTAGCCACCAACTACGACGAACCCTGGAACATCTACTCTCCGGTTCTGGCCCGAGTTGATTTGGGCGATGAGATCGTACTGCACGACAGCGATCCCTACGATTATGCCAAATTGGAAAGAGTCATACCAGCAACCCGCGAACTGAGACTCAGTTTTGATATTGTTGCAGGACAAAATAACCATGGACGTCTGGAACTGGAGTTGCAGGATGATCATGGCACACCATGCTGCCGTCTGCAATGGCAGAACGATGGCATAATCGCCTCCAAGAATGGTGCTCGATATGCCCCTATCGTCAAAGGCTATGAAGCAGGGCGCAAGTATCACATCGAACTGGTAGCCAACCTCAATACCCGCATGGTGGTTTATACGATCGATGGCAAAGAGCAACGTCCCAAGATGCTGTTCGCACCAATCTCTGCCATCAGCCGTATCATGTTCCGCACAGGCGAAGAACGATTCCATCCAACCGTCAACACCGAGGCAGATCGACCAGAATCATTCATGTTGTCTAATGCGTCAGGCACTGATCCAGAGGCAATCTGGACACTCAGCAACGTCAAGGCATCGAACAACGAGGCCAACAAGTGTGATGCAGCCGTACTGAAATGGTCCGATTATCGCCACTATGTCGAGTACTTCAACCAGATGGAGAACGAACACGTCGTTCAGGCCATACCCAACAGCGAGTCTGCAGATTGGATGGGACAGAACATTCCTCTGCTCGATTGTCCCGACAAACAGATCGAAGAGATGTTCTACTACCGCTGGTGGACACTCCGCAAACACATTGTCGAAACACCTTATGGCTATGGCATGACCGAGTTTCTCGTCAAGCGCAGCTATGCCGACCAATACAACCTCATTGCCTGCGCCGTCGGTCATCATCTGATGGAAAGCCGTTGGCTCCGCAACCGTCAGTATGCCGATGGCATCGTCAATGTCTGGCTGCGAGGCAATCATGATCCGAAGAAGGGTGGAGATTCGATTCAAGGCGCACCGATGCAGAAACTGCACAAGTTCTCCAGCTTGATTCCTTATGCCATGTGGCAGCGAGTCCTGGTCAATGGAGATACCGCCTGGTTCGAAAATTATCGTGCCGACCTGGAAAAGGACATGACCGTCTGGGAACAGGAACGCAGCTACGAGGATGGTCTGTTCTGGCAAAGTGACGTAGAAGATGGTATGGAGGAGAGTATCAGTGGTGGCCGTTATAACCCACGCAAAAAGAAGTTCATACAGAACCGTCGTCCGACCATCAACACCTACATGGCAGCCAACTACCGTGTACTCGGACAAAACGACAAAGCCGACAGACTGCAGACATTGATCGAAACCAAACTCTGGGACAAAGAGAGAGCCTTCTACGGAACTCTCACCCAGAAGGATTCCATGGCTCAGGTACGTGAACTGATCGGTTATCTGCCTTGGTACTTCAATCTGCCAGCCGACGATTCGACCAAGTACAAAGCTGCCTGGATGCAGTTATTGGACGAAAAGGGATTCGATGCCCCTGCCGGCATGACTACCGCCGAACGTCGCTGTCCGCTGTTCCGTCAGGCCTGGAAAGGTCGTCCGACCTGTGAGTGGGATGGTGCTATCTGGCCTTTTGCCACCTCGCAGACATTGACTGCACTCATCAACGTCGAGAACAATTATCCAAAGCTTTCTGCATCGCTGCCAGATGATCTCTTCTGGCACCACTTCAAGAAATACACCGAGTCGATGCACTTCCACGGCCGTCCGTATGTAGGCGAATATCTGGACGAAGTGACCGGCTACTGGTTGTGGGGCGAGCATGACCGTTCGCGTTACTACAACCATTCGACCTACAATGATCTGGTCATTACCGGACTTTGCGGTTTCAATCCAGCCAACGGCGAGGTTCATCCTTTGGCACCAAGCACCTGGAACTGGTGGTGTCTGGATGGTATTGCCTATCGCGGACACACCCTCACAATCATTTACGACAAAGACGGAAGCCATTACCACCAAGGCAAAGGGTTGATCGTACTGGTCGATGGACAAAAGAAACAATAATCCTTTATATATTTAAATATGTATAAGAGACTATCCACTTTTCTCTCTTGTATTGTTGCTGCTACTTGGGCTCAAGCCGCCATCACGCTCCAGAATCTCAGCATCGAGGGGCGTGAGGACCAGCCATTGGGATTAGACATCCTGCAGCCCCGTTTCGGTTGGCAAATCGTAGGCGATGCCAACGAAACCCATGTTGTGCAGACTCAGTACCACATACAGGTTGCCAGCAGCCGCGAATTACTCGAACAAAACAAACCTGATCTCTGGGAGCAGACACTTGCATCGGGACAAAGTCAATACATTCACTATGCAGGTAAGCCGTTGCATGCCAACCAACGTTGCTATTGGCGTGTACAGATACAGGCTACCCAGGGTGAAAAGAAACCACAAAAGACCGCATCTGCCTGGAGCGAAATCTCGGAGTTTGGTATCGGATTACTTTCCGAAACACATTGGAAAGGATATTGGATCGGACTCGATCGAGCCAACGAATGGGATGTAGAGGAGGAACACAGCCGACTCTCTGCACGATATTACCGCACCAGTTTCAAGACTTCGCAAAACGTAAAGCGTGCCACTTTGCACATAGCCGGATTAGGCTTGTACGAAGCAATGCTCAACGGTGAGAAGATCGGCAACGATGTGCTTGCTCCTGCCCCATCGAACTACGAGAAGAGCATCCATTACAACAGTTACGATGTCACATCGATGCTGAAAGGCAATAACCAACTGCAGGTCACCGTAAGCAACGGCCGATTCTACACCATGCAGCAGAACAAGAAGAAGTACAAGATCCGTAACTTCGGCTACCCTACGTTGCGCGCCAACCTCATCATCGAATATGCTGACGGCACAACCGAGACCATCGCCACCGACGACAAGAAGTGGAAGATGACCTGCGATGGTGCCATCCGTTCTGCCAATGAATACGACGGCGAAATCTACGATGCCAACAAAGAGGAGATGCCCGATTCCATCTGGTTCAAACCAGATCGCAGCGCCATCCCTAACGGAGAACTGATCGGCAATGCTATGCCATCCATGCGTGTTCTGGAATCATTACCTGTCAAGGAATTGATCCAGAAAGAGGGGAATCGTGTAATCATCGACTTCGGACAGAACTTTGCCGGTTGGGTACGTACCGACTTAACGAAGTTAGGATTGCAACAGGGCGACACCCTGCGCATCCGTTATGCCGAAAAGTTAGACTCCATCGGCGAACTCTATGTCGAGAATCTGCGTCACGCACAAAGCACCGATATCTATATTGCCAACGGCAAAGAGAGTGGAACCTGGGCTCCACGATTCAGTTATCATGGCGGCCGCTTTGCTGAAATTACGGTCATTAGCTCCACCCCTTTCGGGGGAGGCTGGGAAGGGGCTTCCTTTTGCGGCGAAGTGATCAGCGACGCCATGGAGACACTCTACACCTTCGAATGTGGTAATCCATTACTAAACCAATTGGTCAAGAATGCCTTCTGGGGCGTAAGGAGCAACTACAAAGGCATGCCGATCGACTGTCCACAGCGCGACGAACGTCAGCCGTGGCTGGGAGATCACTCGCAAGGCTGCTGGGGCGAGAGCTATCTGATGGACAACCAGCACCTCTACAACAAATGGTTGCGCGATATCGAAGAGGCCATGCGACAGGATGGCTGCATCCCTGATGTTGCGCCTGCCTACTGGAACTATTATTCGGACAATGTCAGCTGGCCAAGTGTCTTTGTGTTCGGTGCTGAAATGCTCTACCAGCAGTATGGCGACAATAAAACCATACTGACACACTACCCAGCCATGCGCAAATGGCTCATGCACCTCTACAACGACAAACGGACAGACGAAGGTCTGGTCAAAGCCGACAAATATGGTGATTGGTGCGTGACTCCGGAATCGCTCGAACTGATACACAGCAAAGACGAATCGCGTGTCACCGATGGCATCCTGATCGGTTCTTGCTACATGTACAAGTTGCTCGAAGTGATGATGCACTTCGACGACATTATGGTGGAACACATCAAGCAAGCCTCCGACGACAAACAGATCGAACTGGAACGAAAAGGAATCAATATCCGTAGCCTTCTGGCCGATAAGCAGCAATACGCTGCTATTCGCGATTCTCTCCGTCAGGCCATCAACCGCAAGTTCCTGACCGTAAAACCAGGTTCTGCTCCAACACCTAAGAACTCGGATCATTATCTCTATCCGGATTCCATCTTCTACGGCAACAATGCTCTTACCGCCAATCTGCTGCCTCTGGCATTTGGCATCGTCCCGAAGGAATACAGAGATGTCATCACTCGACAGATTGTAGCCAAGATTATGCTCAAACCTGCCAATGGTCACCTTTGTTGTGGTGTGATTGGAATCTCCTGGCTCTTGCGCGAACTCTCGAAGCAGGGACGTATGGACGTTGCCTACCTGTTGGCGACCAACGATACCTATCCGTCGTGGGGTTATATGGCCAAGCAAGGCGCTACTACCATCTGGGAACTATGGAATGGCGACACTGCCAATCCGAAGATGAATTCCGGCAATCACATCATGCTGCTGGGAGATTTGTTGCCATGGTGTTTCGAAAATGTAGGTGGTATTCAAGCCGCAGAACCAGGTTTCAAAGTGATACGTCTGGCGCCAAACTTCGAACTCGAAGAACTCTCGTGGTCGAACGTGAGCTACAAGACACCTTACGGCAAAGTGGTTTCGAACTGGAAGAAGACTCCGATGCACCTATCGTGGGACATCGAGATTCCTGCCAACACCCAAGCCATCGTTGTCACTCCTAATGGCGAAAGAACCTACCTCAGTGGCAAGCACCACATCGAAGAGGATCTACCCCACAAAGAAGCAACAAAACAACAAAACCTCCGGCTTGCCGCGCGCACCGAAGGAAGCAACGCAACGCAGTTGCTAAGCAATGAGTTCCTGTTCGAAGAGGCAGCCTTTCCATCTTGTCACTCGGCATCCATCACCGAATGCACCAACGGAGATCTGATTGCCACCTATTTCGGTGGTTCATACGAAGGTTGCGAGGACATGTGCATCTGGACACAGCGCAAGAAACTGATTAAACGTGGACAGAAAGGTACTCCACACACTTACGAGGAGGGCTGGAGTGCTCCAGTTCTTGTAGCAGATGGCGCACTAAAGCCAGAAGAGGGCAAGGGCTGGCGCGAGTGGCAGGCATCGGACAAGAACAGCTGCATCAGCGAATTCAACAAGATGACCGACCACAAGTCGGACACGCTGCGCAAAGCCGGCTACAATCCCGTCATCTATCAGGTGCCCGGTGGCGATCTGCTTCTCTTCTATAAATTAGGTTACGATGTACGCGACTGGACTGGCTACATCATGCGGTCGAAAGACAATGGTTACACCTGGACGACACAACGCGACAGCATTGCGCCTGCCGATGCCAAACTCTTTGGTCACATTGCTGGCATGAGCGTAGAACGCGACAGTCTTCTGGGCCCTATCAAGAATCAGCCGATCTGTCTGCCTGCTGGATTCAAATGTAAGAATGGCGAGATTCTCAAACACGACCGTATTCTGGCTCCAACCAGCAAGGAGACGGGTTCTGCCACCAAGAAGAAAGCCGGACAATGGCGCTGTTTCGTAGAGATCAGCGAAGATGAAGGCATGACCTGGACCCTCAGTCCTGCCGTACCGGAACGTCGCGAAGTCCGTACCATTCAACCTACTCTCTTGGTGCATGCCGACGGCCGTCTGCAGATGCTGTGCCGCACAGCAACCCCTAAAGAGAAAGGTCGCGAAGATCTGGCTCGCATTGCCACCTCATTCAGCGACGATGGCGGCTTGACCTGGAGCGAGATGCAACTTATCGACGAACTGCCGAACAACAACTCAGGCATCGATGCCGTAACGGTCTTCAAAAACGGAAAGGGTGACAATGAGTTCTACCTCATCTACAATCCATTCAGCATTGTAGATTGGCGCGACAAGAAAGACCCTGCCTACAACAAATCGTTACGTAATCCACTCCACATCGCAACCAGCAAAGAGGGGCTGCATTGGTCAACCTTCATGGTCCTTGAGTCGTCGCCTATCAGCCAATACTCTTATCCTTCGATGATTGTTGGCAGCGACGGTACCCTCCACTGCATCTACACTTGGCGTCGTGAACGCATCAAGTACCAGAGAGTGGAAGTAAAGAGTAAAATGTGAAGAGGGAAGAATGAAGAGTGTAAAATGAAGAATGAGGTTTGTATTGTCTCTTTTACGCCCCTTTTACTCCCCTTTTACCAATTATAAATAACCCAAATAATCAATTAAATATTAATTTATGAAAAAGATTCTTTCTTTGGCCATCGTAATGGCCGGTGCTGCATCTCTTTTCGCAGCAGATCCTGCAGAGTCACGTTGGACAACCAATGGCGGTGCATCTCTTCAGTTCACACAAGGTTATGTCAGCAAGAACTGGTACAAGGGCGGCGAATCAAACTTCGCTCTGCTCGCAACCGCAGACTACACATTCAACTACAAGTATGAGAACTTCACTTGGGACAATAAGTTGGAGGGCAAACTCGGTTTCGTAACAACTCCATCCGACACCTGCCATAACTACATGACCAATCAGGATTACATGAAGTACACCACAAAGCTCGGCTACAAAGCAGGCGGTGACTGGTACTACACCATGCAGGCTATGGGCCAGACTCAGTTCTGTCCGGGCTACAAGACCAACATGAACGGTGAAATCTCTAAGTTCATGAGTCCTGCCTACCTGAACATTGCTTTGGGTATGGACTACAAGAAATCGCTCGAGAACATCACATTCTCTGTCTTCATGGGTCCTTTGGCCTACAACCTCAAATTCGTTGCCGATCCATGGGATAGCGACGATGCAATGGGCAACGGCCGTATCGCTGCCAAGGCTTTCGGTCTGAAGTACAACAACGACTTCAACCTCTATGACTTTGGTGCAAGCGCTAAAGCAACTATGGACTGGAAGGTCTGCAAGTATCTGACCTGGACTTCACAGGCAACCTATTTCTCTCCTCTCTACGACTGCGGCAAGTACAAGGGTAATGTATATACCACCTTTGATTGGGAGAATACTTTCGACATGCCTTTGAACAAGTATTTCTCGACCAAGCTTTACACACACCTTCGTTTCGACGATTCTGTAGAGAAGACTCCTGGTGCTATGGATTGGGGTTACTTCCAGTTCACCGAGCTGTTGAGCTTTGGTCTCTCTTACAAGTGGTAATCAACTCATATTTTGCCACATAAGGTAAACATTAATGCGTGGTTTCACATCGAAATCGCGCATTTTTGCATTTTATTGTACAATAACATTGTGCATCTCACCAAATCTTCGTATCTTTGCCGTGTGAGTAATTCCGAGGGCGAAAGCCCTTGAACCACAAATGAGAGAAAAAGGCAGCGGCACGATGGGAATCGGGCCTCTGTTGTTTTAAAGATAACCGATTTGGCGATTTGGCGATAACCGATGTCCGATATTCGATAACCGATTTAGCGATAATCGATTTGGAGATATTCGATAACCGATAGCCGCCAATCGAGAATCGTTAATCGATAATCGCTAATCGCCAATCGCTAACCGCCAATCGTTAATCGTTAATCGTCAATCGTCAATCGTCAATCGTTATGTTAAACTTCATCAATGACCTACTTTGGTCCTATATTGTACTGATTCTGCTTGTGGCATGTGCGCTCTACTTCACCATTCGGCTGAAGGGAGTCCAGTTCACGATGCTCCGTGATATGTTGCACCAGCTGAAAGCAGGATCACAAGATGGCAAGATTGGCGGATTTCAGGCTTTTGCAGTCTCCCTCTCCAGTCGTGTCGGTACCGGCAATCTGGCTGGCGTAGCCTCTGCCATCTTCATTGGTGGCCCGGGTGCTATCTTCTGGATGTGGATTATGGCACTGTTAGGTTCGGCAACCGCCTTTGTCGAAGCGACCTTAGCCCAACTTTATAAAAAAAGAGGAGAAGATTCTTTCTATGGAGGTCCCGCCTACTACATGCAACAAGGTCTTCATCGTCGATGGATGGGCATTCTCTTTGCCGTACTCATTACTATCACCTTCGGTCTTGCCAACCAGATCGTGCAGAGCAACACCCTTTGCGATGCATTGGGTACAACCTCGCAGGTACTTATCGACGATACGGTATCGCTCGACATCTACAAGATGATCATCGGAGCCATACTGGCCATTGCTACGCTCATCATCATCTTCGGAGGTATTCAGCGCATCTCGCGTTTCTCCTCCATCATGGTTCCCATCATGGCAGTCGGCTATCTGGTTCTCTCGATTATTGTCATACTCATGAATATCTCGCTCATACCTGAGGTACTCACCACCATCGTGAAGAGTGCTTTTGGAATAGGACAGTTTGCAGGTGGCGCAATAGGCATGACCATCGTCATGGGCGTAAAGCGTGGACTGTTCAGCAACGAAGCGGGCGAAGGATCTGCCCCTAATGCGGCAGCCATAGCACACACCTCGCACCCCGTCAAACAGGGATTGCTTCAGGCATTGGGTGTCTATACCGACACCATTCTGATCTGTACCTGCACAGCCTTTATCATTCTGATTGCAGGGCTCTACAATGGCGATGCCGACGGCATCATCCTAACAACCAATTCGCTCGAAGCTGAAGTCGGAGTGGCTGGTCGTTATTTCATCACGGCGGCGATCTTCCTATTTGCCTACAGCACCATCATCGCCAACTACTTCTATGGCGAGACCAATATCCGCTTCATCACATCGAAGAAATGGGCGATACAAGTCTTCCGTATCATCACTGGATTCGTAGTGCTCTCGGGTGCCTTCATGGCGCTCGAAACAGCCTTCGACATCGTTGACATCTGCATGGGTGTCATGACAATCGTCAATCTGGTGGCGATATTCCTCCTATCGGGCAAGGCAGTCCACCTTCTGAACGACTATCGCGAACAACGCAAAGCTGGCAAGGATCCAATCTTTAGGAAAGAGATTCTTTCCGAACAAGACCAAAACGACATCGAGTGCTGGTGAATAAAGGTTTAAGGGGTTAACGTTTAAGGGGGAACAACAAAACAACAAAAGAACAAAACAACAAAACAACAAAAGAACAAAAGAATGAGGTACGTTTTTTATGGCATGATTGTTTTGACCCTCGTACTGGTTGTTATGCTGGTAGGACAGGTCATCTTCTGGAGTTGCAGAATCTTTGTATGCAAACACACGGCGTGGCTGATACATTGGTGGACCTTAGGCACCATTATTACCGTAGCGATAGTCGTTTCAGTATGGGGACACTACATCACCCGATTCCAAATCAATGTCAATCACATTGAAGTCGCATCTTCGCGCGTTCCTGCTACATTCGATGGATATCGCATCGCACATATCTCCGACATGCATCTGGATTGCTTCGACAGTCCCGAAGGACATACCTTCCTGAATCGTCTGGCAGATAATATCGAACAACAGCATCCCGATATCATCGTCTTTACGGGCGATATCGTCTCTATGCAATCCCGCGAAGCAGAGCCTTTCCGTCAGGAACTTGCCAGAATTGCCTCAATCGCTCCGACCTATAGTATTCTTGGCAACCATGACTATGCAGATTATACTCGTATGTCGCCTCGCGAAAAGTATGCCGATGTTCAGAAACTCAGCTCCATTCAACGCGAAGCTGGCTGGCATCTGCTCAACAACGAATCAATAATAATAACAAAAGAACAAAGCAACGAAATCTCCGGCTTGCCGCGCGCACCGAAGGAAGCAACAAAAGAACATCTAATTCTGGTCGGCGTCGAGAACATCGGAGAACCACCCTTCTCCACCTATGGCGACTTGAAGAAAGCCATAGGGACAGTCTCTGCCCTGCCAACAGATTCTGACTTCACTATCCTCCTCTCCCACAATCCTACCCATTGGCGCAAAGAGGTATTACCAGACACCGACATCGATCTGATGCTGGCAGGCCACACCCATGCCGTACAGTTCCAAATCGGCAGTTGGAGTCCTGCGGAATGGAAATATAAAGAATGGAGTGGCCTCTATCGTAACAACGACAAAGGTCACCCCCGTTATCTTTATGTAAACACCGGCATTGGCGGCGTAGGTCCTCGCGTCCGAGTTGGCGTTGCGCCTGAACTCACGATTATCGATTTGAGACGATGAACGGTGAGCGGTTAGCGGTTAGCGATTAGCGATTCACGATTTACGATTCACGATTTACGATTCACGATTATCGGTCATCGCCAAATCGGTTATCGCCAAATCGGTTATCGCCTATCGCCAAATCGATTATCGCCTATCGCTCCATCTTCTTTTTTATCTCTTCCATCTTCTGGATATTACGATCCAAGCGTTCAATCTCTTGATCCTTCGCTTGGATTGCGCTATCAAGGAGTTGCTGGTCGCGCTGTAACTGCTGTTGGTGCCTTACGCCCTCCTGCAACTTGGTGGTCAAGTCCTGTGCCTCGTATTTTGCGATAGCCTCTTCGAAACGGCCCTCTTTCACGAGAGTCATAATCTCCTTCTCGAACTCATCCAGTTCCGATAGATCGATACGAGCAAACTTATCGACATAATTATCGAGGTTCTGCAACTGCATTTCGTAGTTATCTTCGAGCGACGAGAGTCGCTGTTGGAACTCTGCCTCCTGGAGCTTACCCTCCTTTCGGAGTTGTTCGAGCTGCGACTGTTTCTCCTTCAGCTGTTTCTCGTAGCGCTGCACAGCCACGTCACGATAACCGTCGCGAATCTTTTGCAGTTCCTCACTCTTGCACAACACAATCACAAGCGGACGTTCATTCTGCGCATTGCCGATAATCATATTCTCGACAGCCTCCTTGTTCATCACTTCGTAGCCGAACAATTCGATACGACGGAACTCGATGGCATCGCCGGCATGGAGGGTACGGAACTGGAGTGTGAAGCTTCCGTCTTCTGCACTCATCGCAGGAGCTGCACCCTTGGCCGAAACCGAAACACCACTTAACGGAGTCTTTTCCGCTTCACCACAATACTGCATCACGACACCCTTCTGCACAGATTGCGCAGAAGCAGCAACGGCGAACGATGCCAGCAAGACAGACAATATATACTTGAATTTCATATTTTCATTTTAACTACATCATTTCATAAATATAATCCTCGCTCTGCAAATATAAGCCAGTCTCTATATTCATGATTTTATCATAAATTGGAGAATGATATACTACATCCAAAGCAGAGGACATATCTATCCCTCGCTTTTCAGAAATCAATTGCACTAATTTTCCCAGCAATTGATCCAACAAAAAAACTTGAACATTTGTCATATTTTAGTAAGATATAGTAAAGATTTCGATGTTCCAAAGAAATACTGATTGTTAATTTTACGATATCGTAGAGCTTCGACAAGCACTTCAATAGAAATCAACCCCATTTCATACAAATCCAATTGCTGGACGACTCCATCATCAGCAACAGGCCCAATTACTATATCGTAATCGTGAACAAAGCCAGTCCTACTCGCATGGCGGTTATTTAAAATGAATTCTGCCCATTCTATACAAACCTCCGAGAAGATTTTCACCTTCAAATCTGATGACATAAGACAAGAATCATCAAAAAGGAACTCCGTAACGCATGGAATTCCATTTTCAAACTGACGTGCCTTTCGTTTGGCCATTTCGGTTGCTTGAACCTGTAATGACGTCAAATAGAACCCTTTTCCGAAATCCTTGTTGATATTTCCTTTGCGTAAATCCACAACGTCAATCTCAACATTTGATCCATGATACAATTTAATCATATTTCAAATTTCCTCCATGTAAATTACAGACACGTGCCAAATCGGAAATTGCATCTTCAAAAGACAGCTGATGTTCCGCTTCAAAGCAATCATCAAGGTAAGCGATTCCAGAATACCTCTTTAGATAATCATAAGACTCACGAGGGCTCAGTTTGAAGTATTCTCCAAACTTTCGAATAGTCATGACTATATATGTTGATTTGAAATTCATGTTCAATAATTTTATAGCGCAAAGATATGGAGTTTATTCCATATCTCCAAATATGAGTTGCAAATCTTGCAGATGAGACAGATAATTAGGAAGAAAAATCTGCTCCATCTGCAAAATCTGCGTGCAATAAGAGAATCATTGTTCGTAATCTTCCCAACCTGAGCCACGACGCACTTCCGGAGCAAATCTGTCGGTAGGAGTCGGATCAATGACGATAGTATTGCCCGAATTGGCAATTACCACACTCGTATCAATATCAATAACCTTGGTTTCTGGTGTTATATAGCGTTTCATTATAATAACGAATCAAAGGGGGTTGGTAATTACTTTCGAACACTAAACTTCTTTCCATTCTTGATGTAGATACCAGACTGGATAGTCTCCGACTGGACCTTGCGACCATCGAGGGAATAGACATCTTGATTGTCCACATCGGAGGCGACCGTAGCTATTCCTGTCTCAATCTCTTGGGCATCACGGAACGCGAAACGAAGTTCGCTTGCATTAGCACCCTCTATCGTCATGTAGAAGCGGAAAGCAGGCAAGGTTGCTGTACTGCTGGCAGGATGGAACTTACCATCAAAACGAGCAATAGCATACCAGGTCGATGCGCTTGGCTTGGTAGGAGCAAACACACCAGCGATGGTATAGTTTGCCTGATCAGAACTCAAGCACAAATTCTTGCCCCCATTGCATGGGTACACCGTAGCCATCGAATACTTTAGGTTGAGGTTTGTTGGCTCATCGAAGCATACCAAGAATGGTGTACAAGCTGGGATTACGTAACCATCCTCATGCATATCAAGATAGAAGACCTCAACACCCTTCTCTGTTCTTACCTTTTGGAAAGTGGCATACTTCGGGTACTCGCTATCCTGCTTTTTCTCGACCTCGACATCGAATGGCAGATACACCGCTTGCCAGTTGTGAGCCATCTCTTCGTCGAACGAACGGGTATAAGAGACATTATCATAAACCAATTCCTGAGCAATGGTATAAGTCGACGATCCATCAATCAGATCGAGCGAACCAAGATGGTGAGCAAAGATGTTGATTTCATTCTGATCCCATGACTTACCATTCTTGTTCGAAACATTGGCACACCAAGTGAAATATGGAATAGCTGCTGTTTTTTTCTGTAATACACCACCTTCCATTTGGAATGCACTGGATGTAGTACTTGATGTATAGTTACCCACAATGGCGACATTCTCCTTCATAGTCGAAAGATCCAAACGGCTCACCGTATTCGGATATACAATGCCATCACAAGACTCGAAAGTAATACTGCTTACCATACCGCTCTTAGGCATAATCAGATAGGGAGCATTGGCAGTCGTAATATCACCAGGATTCAAATAAGAGACAATCAGTTTCTTCTCGTCCTGACTGTTGACGATGCCGTCCTCGTTGGTATCTTCGATGACGCCATAACTCTGAATCTCCGCAATATCAAAGTACTCAGTCCATCCAGATTGATACTCGAACGAGAATGGCACAAACAGCGGCTGCCATTTGTTCAATGTAGAAAGACCATAGCTTCGCTTATAGGTCAATTTGGCGCCATTGGTCATTCGGGCCTCAACAGTACGTTTGTATTGACTACTGAAACTGAGAGACTGATCCTCTGCAAAGGTTGTCGGCTGACTGTTACAAACCGTACAGATAGTATTTACCCAAGTGTGTGGATAAACCTTGCCTTCGTCGGTCGAAGTATTGGTATAAATGACTTTTTCACATTTGGTGCAACGATATACTGTACCTTTTGAACTATCGAATACTGGATAGTTATCGCTTCCAATGGTCTGATACCACTTCGCACCTCCAGTCGTTGCTGCATGATTCAATCCGTATGTTACCATGCCGCTCTTCATCTGTGTCGAAGTTCGGCCTCCAGTAGTATTGGCTGTATTTGACACATAGAACGAAGAATCAATAACCGTACTTGTGCGAGAGCCAAACAACGCGCTACCCAAAGTCAAACAAGAAGACACCTTACCAGAGGTACCCGTCTTGACTAGTTTGCCACTCTCAAGACGTACTGACTGAAGCAGTCCATCGGTTCCGAGTTTCTCAATCAAGCATTCACTTGCCGCCAAACCTTTAATGGTATGACCTACCTTGTCCGAATAATTATAGCCATACAATTTACTTACAAATGGACAATTGTTTGTACCTATAGCGGTCACCTTTTGTCCAGTTACATCTATATCGTTTTGAATATAAATCTTGTGGCTTGTTTTCCAATAACCCCAAGCAACCTGTTGGGCAATATAGTTCAAATGATTAGGTTTGGTCACACCATAAGTGTACGAAGCCAAGGAAGAAGGAGCCTGATATGAATAAGGCAAAGTCTGACCACAAGTACTACATATACTTAATCCTTCAGGAGTATAGGTTGGAGAACTAGAATGGTATTTAACAAGGAATCGCAAATTCGGAACACCCGTAATATAAGAACTAGGGGTAATATTCGAAGGGAAATTTGCATAAATATCATTATTATCACTTTCCCATCCGATAGCTCTATTCGATAGACCTGTCCGGCAGACATAAGAAACATTTGGCAACCCATCTTTACTGATTGTTGACACAGCAATCACCAAATTCTTCCTTCCTGTATATAGGAATGGAGTGGTCAACTGTACCATCTCGTAACCAGGACCTTCGGTAGAAACACCTTTCTCGGTAACTATATTCTTACCCAACAGAATTGTTCCATTAAATACCTCTTTCATTTGCGCTATCGGATATATATTGGATGCGCTTAGTTCGGATTGATCGGTTTCTGCCATATAAATACGCACGTCGCTCGATGTGCTACCAGCGGTTTCCTTCACTTCAAATCCAATGGACGTAAGATAATAGCCCATTTTCAAAGAGTCTGCAGGATATAAGAATTGTGCAGAATAGTATCTATACCATGGGTTAAATCCAGTATGGGAAGAAGCCGTCGTTCCAGTACCTCTTAAAAGATAAGCATTACTGCAATTAGACTTTATACTAAAACCGAAACGAGTTACAGGAACATAGGTAGAAGCAGATAAATTGCTATCAAAAGGAGTAACTGAGCCTCCACTTGTATCATTACTAATTCGGACACACCGACCATATATATTGCGGCAATTGTAATCTACTTTTTTATAAGCCGCTTTTTTGCTAGAAATAGCAACTACAAGATTTTTCGTTCCACTATATTTAAACGGAGTATTCAAAACGACAGACACATATCCACCATTTAGTTGAGCCATAGAGATGTTTTTCGCATCATATACTTTAGTCATCTCTGCCTCAGTCAGCTTAGTTGTATTACTCAATTCCGTGAGGTTTGTCTCTGCCATCCAAACCGTCAAATCGCCAGTTGTTGTACTTGGATTATTATCTGCTTGAAAGGCGATTTCTGTGATTTGACCTGTTTGACCGATTTCGTCAGCAAGATATAGAGTTTGACCTGCATAATTAAGATAGTATTCACCAAATCCGTTACTTGCACTTGTCGTCTCTTTTTGGCCAATTACAGATTCAGTAGATTCCACTTGAAATGTAAAACGGGTGACGGCTCTATAATTAGCTTTAGATGATGCTGCCGAAATTGACGAAGAACTATTTCCTCGAATATACCTACAATCTGACTCTGAAAAACAGTTATATGTTACACCTAAAGTTGTTGCCTTACTTGTAGATACTGCTACAACAAGATTCTTCTTTCCGCTATAATAAAACGGAGTAGACAAACTGATAGTTTCCCATCCATTAGTGCTCTTTCCTAATGTTGTATTGCTATTATTATATACAACTGTAAATGCCGAGAGATCCATTTTTCCTTCAGGCATTGTTGTTGCATCAGTCTCTGCCATGTATATAGTTACAGAGGAAGTAATCGTTGAACTTGGAGTAGTTGCTAATTGATAAGCCAATGATGTAATATAGCCAGACTTATTAATTTCACTTGCCAAATAGATTGTCTGACCTGCGTAATTGCTATAATTAGGAGCAAATCCGAAATACTGGCCTGTCGTTGTCGTATTTCCTACTATCGCCGTACTTGTTACACCCTTGACCTGCATAGTGCAGGCCAGGAGGATGGTTAAGAATATATAGAGTTTTGATTTCATAATCAAATAAATTTGAAGTTATTAGTTAAAAGTTAATAGTTATTTTGCTATCCGGATAAAGATTATCCTGACTGATAACTAATAACTCATTTCTTTACTATGTTTACTTTATCATTATCGTTTTACCATTCAGCACCTGAATGCCAGATTGAGTATTGACAGCCTTACGTCCATCGAGGGTATAATGTTGGCCATCCTTCCAGACGTCAACAGATTCACCACGCAAAAGACGAAGTGCTGTTTCTTCAGAGATGTCTTCACCGATGATCATAATACGCATACCGTTTGCACCTACGGCAGTAGGTCCGTCGTCCTTGGCATTAGGATCCGAAGCCTCTACATACCATCGGTGAGGGTAAACGGTCGAAGAGCTACCATTCATTGGCTTCAGCTGACCATCGTTCATCACAAACAAATTGCTATAATCGCTGAAATCATCCTTCTTATGATGCAAACCATTTAAAGTATATTTGACTCGAGAAGTCGAACAGTCAAAGCTTCGTTCATCCTGTGGATGCAGCTTACCATCCGTTGATTCGAACGAAAGCTCTCCACCCTGCTTTGGTCGTACCAAGTAAGGATAACATACATCGGTCTCACCAGAGCGCATCAGATCAGCAATGAGCCACATATCGTCGCGCTCGTCAATCTTGCCATCTCCATTCGTATCACTTACTCGACCGAAGCTATAGATGTCGGCGAAAGCACAAACATCCGTGTACTCGCTTGTTTCAATGTTGATTGGCAGATATATTGTCTCCCATTCATTGGATGTTGAGAAATTACGTTCGTAAGCTACCCCCTTATACTGTTGGCTGAAGTTCACACCATAGTCGAAACCATCGTGCAGGCGATAGTGGTGGGTATTAAGTTTACATTCTGTGCAATAACAGCCATCCAATGTATGTTTTACATCCTTTCGCTCAGCATGCCAACGATAGCAAGAGGAAGCTGGATAACTCTGGAACGCCGAGACAGACACCTTGTTTGTACTGAGAATATCATCAGGGAATGTAAAGGTTCCGGTCAACGGAAGCGACTTCCAACCATCGGCAGAGATCTGCTGTGAATAAGACAGGTCATGGGCCATGTCAACAATTGCTTCATCCTGATCAATATAATAGTCCATCGGGGTTTGTTCTCCAAGCATATTGAACGACGCACAACCTATGCCCTCCATCCAGCAACCGTTATCCATAGTCAGTTTCTGCATGTTGATGTTTGCAGAGGCTTTGATACCACCATCGAAGATGATTCCTGCATTATTCTTCATGGCAAGATTGTAAACCCGGAAGTACTCAGTATCCAATGTTACGCCATCAAGCACAAAGTTCTTATTGACATCAGTCTGCGAGATAGGACCTTTTACGACCGAGGTTCCTGAATGAGAACTATCCATTATGGTCAAATTATGACCTGTACAAGTCAATTCATTGGCCCCGAAATTCAAAGTATGACCATTGAGGTCAATAACAACATCGCAATTATAAGGAATCGGTCTCATAGATTCACGCTCTGCAAGGAAAACGTCCGACTCTAACTTAACCTTATAATAACTACCAGTAGACCTTCTGGCCCAAGTAAACACTTGTTGCCAAGCATCATTAAAATCCGAGAATGGGGCAGAATCCCCGAATTGCACACCAGTATTGTCGTATTGATAAGCGACAATGCCGTTTTTATGGGCGCCACAATGGATGCATATATTATTTTGCCATCTATGAGAATACTTATTGGTTGTAAAAGGAGAAGAAGAGCACTCACCAGTTTCCATATCAACGTACTGGTTGCAATACGAACAATGGTAATAAGTAGGATTACCTGGAACAGAACAAGAAGGGGACACCTCATCATACTTTGTAGCATTTGGATGCGGACACTTCAACACCTTACCACTGGCTGAATTTGTAAGATTGCTGGAATTCCAGATGTGAGGTACATCCAAGAGGATATAACCAGCGGGAAGAGCATCACCAAGAGTTCCTTCGACCGATACCAATCCAGCGCCATTGGCATAGCCCCCCTTTAGGAAAGTACCTCCCTGAAGCGTCAATTCATTGCCCCAGGCGAGCACACAACGGTCATATCCTTGATACATACCATTACGGATTGTCAGATGACCACCTGCCAATTCAAATATCTGCTGGCAACGTTCACCTGTCTGTCTGTTATACCATGCAGTTATGGTGTGGGCAACACCATCATCATCGACGGCCTCAAACACTATGTTTGATTTCTCACGAAGCGACATACTCCACATTTCTCGATGGTCTTTATACATGTATATATCAGACAGTGCCTGAACTGTATATTCTGCACCATTGCTATTGGAAGATCGTGTGTCAGCATCATTCCATGCTTCATACAAAGTATGAAAATCCTGTGAATAGTTATTAGGGCCCTTCACTCGCGCCACTACTACATTTTGCTGATAAAGCATGCACTTCATACAAAGATAGTCAATACCATCGTAAGCATTGAATTCGTGCATTTCGAACGCTTCCGTTTCGCATAGCGAACAAGTCCAAGCATGATAGTTCATATACTCTCCATCATGGCTAACCTGGGTATATTTTCTTTGATCGTATTCTGTACGGTCATTTATCTGACCACTCCTTTTGGTATGAGAACACAATGTAGGGGTAACAATACCATTAGAGACAACCGCCTTATAGCCAGCTTCTGGGCTTAATACCCTATAAGTCACGGTCTTTCTATTGATTCCATCATAATAAGAATTGGTAAGTAAAGAAGAGGCATAATAGGTTTCGTGGTCTGCCCTGAAAGAACTATATTCTTTATACAATGCATCGTTCAGCATATTGCTTGGATAGGATATGCTACCTGTATTATATAATGTATGTCCATTGCCTTCAATAAAAATGCGAGCGCCACCACCTACGCTTATTGTTCCTCGCTTTCCAGTAATCGTAAAGACATCGCGCAAATACGGGAATGTTCTTGTCTTGGTGTTTGTCTGATTGCTGAACAATGTAATAGTATCGACTGCCATATACCTATAATCACGGAAAACAACATCGAAAGCATCATCGATATTCTGGAAATAGCGTCCGCTGGCACTCAAGGTTCCACGAACACGTACACCTGCCTGAGTTTTGCATACCAGACATTTACCATTATTGTCATAATCATGGAAAGCCTTACCCTGTGCCACATAAGCGCATTCCGAACACTTCAAACTATGGCAATTCGGATTGTTAGACAACGCAGAACCTGCAAGCAAGAGATGCGGAAGCTGAACGGTTGCATTACAATTCACACACAAGCCACTGTGACCAGCCGAACTATACGAAGTAACAGAATTGATCTTATGGTCAGGACATGGTATCAAAGCGATGTAAGATGTTGTAGGATAAGAACTGCTATATTTTTCAGGACCCAGATACATTGGAACTTTAGTTACTGTATGATCGTACAGGACTGACCATGTCCCATCTGACTTCATTTCACCAATCACGTATCCAGAAGGCGCATTGTTTGCCGACAAATAATTGCGCATATAACGTTCCACCACCAACGAGCTGTTCAGTGTTATATTTTCTTTTCCATACAAATACAGATAATCACATCTTACGTTATTTAATATAAAAGTAGCATAGCTGGAATTGCCAGCAGCCAAACTATAGAAATGACAATCCTTGGCATTAACAACAGCACCAGGTTTCGTATTGACGGAGTTTTTAAAATGCGAATAATGTCCATCGCCGTACATAGAATTTATGATATTTACTGTACCCGATTGAATGAGCATAGTTCGAAGCATATCACATCCGCACATATCCAACGTCATACTGCCGTCAATATTGATGGTATCCGTAACACTCATGGCGAAAGCATCACAATTCATTCTTACAGTACCACTAACCATATTATTGGCCTTGAAATAACGGCTAACATCCGATAAGGATTTGAAATAATGATTGACATTCCTATAGGTCAAAGTAAATGGAAGGAGTTGAGAGCAACTGGAGCAACGGCATGCCTGATGCGTGATATCATATTCAATCATGCCCTCCGCACGCGAATCAACATGATGGCGTGGAATATTCACCGTGGTAATTGTGGTATGCTTACATGTGCTGCTGCCTAATGACGTAGCAAGCCGGCTTGTACTTGTTGTCTTACATTGTTTGCAAATTGTACGAACAATAACATTGTTATCATAATACTCCGGCACCTTTTCGCATGATTCAGTATAGCCATAGCCGCACACGCAACACTGCTTGGTGTGTGTACCATTAGAACCCTTGACATATACCCAAATGTGACCATCGCAAACTTGAGTTCTACAACTGCTACAGGTATGATAGTGATCGGAATAGGTATAATGATCAAAACTCATTGCACTATGAGATGTGTGTACTACATTTCCTATCCATGAAGCGCCGTTCAACAGATAGAGGTATTCGCATCGTGGCAGAGAAACCGATCCAAGGTTATTGATGGTGGCATTTTTCTCGACAACAATCACGTCTGCATCAATAATCATATCTGCTGGAATAGTTGTCTTGCCACCCATAACAAATCGCTTTTTCTCAATCTGGGTAATATATTGGGTAAATACAGGCTCTTTACGTGTGTATGACTCCGGATTACGATGATCTGCCAAATCAAACACAATGACATTCGGACAAGAGTAGCTGCTTGAAGAAATCCCATTGATTGGGAAATTGCTTCGATAAGCGCAATTCTTAAGCACAACCGAAATATACTGAGTTACTTTCAATTTCTCGTTCAATGGACCTGCCTGACTGCCGCAATCTACATAATGCACACTACCTCCCAAGATATTGACATCCACACGCTGCGCTGTGACATTCTGATAGTAGCCACCTGCAAAGATGGCACCAATTTCACCACCTGTCATCTTGATGGAAATAGAGTTACAGGTAAGAGACTTATCATCCGAACCACCATAAAGATAAACTGAAGCCATGAAGGAAGATGGCTCTCGGATAATCTCGCTGGCATCCTCGGCCCCATTATCGTTCTCGTCCACCCAAACCTTGGTCATAGGTGCTGCATCTGTGTCTTTCGTATCATCGTTAATGACAACACGATGACCATTGGCCACAATGATATTGATAGGATAAAGAAAGACATCAGAAACATAATCTACAAGGCCGCCGTCTGCTGCCTGACCAGCCATAGCTCGGTTTGGAGCAGCATTTAAAGCAGCACTGGTATATTGCTGATACTGGTTGGTTGCTGAAGCTACCGTACGGGCACAAGCACCGGCAGCACCTGCACCACCTGTGGTTCGCTTAACAACAGCTCCAAACAATTGGAATACCAATAGGATCGAAAAAAGAATGGCCAATAATAACCAAATCGCCTTACGTGTAGGACGGGGTAAACAAAAACTTGTCATATCTTCTATTTTTTATTATTTTTTATCAATTGACGATCATACTCATATTCGGCATATTTGCCCGCCTGCTTGAGCATTTTCTTATATTCCTTATTGTTTCCTTGCATTTTAAGAGCCTTTGCACAACCGATATAATAGCGACAAAGAAATCCTCCTGTATCGTAGTCCTTTGGATCGGCATCGAACATCTGCTTTGCTTGCGTTGCAGCCTCTCGATAGAGCTGTTCTGCCTCCAGATAACGCCCCTGCGCCATACGAATCTGGGCGATAGAGCCCGGACGGAAATATCCGATATAAGTTGCTCCATTCTCGGTCGAAGCGATTTTCTGCAAAGCACTATCTGCCAGACTTTCTGCCTCAGACAGTTTACCATGAGCCAAAAGTACGAAGGCTCGGTTCAAATCGTAGCGACCTATCACCTCATCGATAGCACCAGGATACTTTGTATCGGAAATTTCCATGACCTTCCACTGTTTGGTCATTGCTATCAGGGAATCTGCCAAAGCATATTCCTCCAACATCACCAACGACTCAAGTGCCACATACGAATGATAGCCTAAATCCAAAACTCTTGCCGTTTTTGACCAAGTCCTGAGCCAAGGACGAACGAGCTGAAGATAAAGAGTATTCATCTGGATAGCCTCTTCTCTTTTTCCTTCGAGTGTAAATGTCGATGCTGCAATAGCACAGTTCTGCCAATATACCGAAATCCATGGCCAACGGCGCTGCATTATCTCTCCCAATTCAATACCCTCGCAGGCGCACTTGATGGATTGCAGATGATTGCCTGTGTATCGGAAATGCTCCGACAACAATGACAACAGGAAGAGATGCCTTTCCATACTCTGCATACTGAGTGTATCGGGATTCCAACTTCTCAAACTACGTTCTACGATTTTTGCTCGTTCGTTAGAAAAGACATCATAAATGATCAAATAGTTAGAATAGATTTTAGGCATGATTTTGGCAGACACATACAAACTTGTATCTTGAAGCGGGGTGAAGATACTATCCGCCTTCTGCACACATGGCAATGCGCTATCCAAATCGCTGGCATGCAGATAATTCTCAGACAATGCAAGCCACAGCTGTCCCAAGTTAAAGACGTCCTTCTCGGCAGCAATACCAAAGCGTAATACTTCAAACGATTCCTTGAACAAGCCAAAGACAGCCAAAGAAAACGCATATTCGATTCGGCTTGGCACATAGGTAGTATCTGCCAAGAAGACCTGATGATAGAGTTCGTGTACTTTCTTTAGATTCTCCTCTCCTCCTGCCATCTTGAGCAGGGTGATCTGACGGTCGATGCTCTGACGCAAACGCTGGTTCTCTTCGGCCTGAGCCAATTCTGCCTGGGCAATGGTTGTCTTCATGTCAACCAGCTTCTGACGGGCTTCGCGACTCTGCTTGATCTTGCCGGGGAAGTCCTGCTGGTCGTAGAGAGAGATTGCCTCTTCGAACTTGCCCTCCTGAACAAGCGAGACAATCTGCTGCTCGTAGGCATCGACGTCGCCAAGATCAATACGTGCAAACTTGTCGATATAGGATTCGAGCTGGCTCAACTTCTCTTCATACTCCTCCTCGAGGGCATCGAGTCGGGCATTGTATTCCTCCTCCTTGAGTTTGCCCTCCTGACGGAGTTTCTCTGCTTCTGCCTCCGAGAGTTTCAGCTGCTGCTCGTAGCGCTTCGATGCCACACTACGATAATTGTCGCGCAGTTGCTGGAGTTTGGACTTCGAACACATCACGACCTGAATTGGACGACTCTCTTTGCCTCCAACACGGAACTGCTCAACCAGTTCCTGGTTCATGACTTCGTAGCCAGCCTTCTCGATTCGTCGCATCTGAATATCAGAACCTGGATGAAGCGTACGGAACTGGAGGGTGAATGTGCCGTTATCTTCGCTCAGCACATTGCCTGCGTCTTTGGCAGAAATCGAAACTTTGGACAGTGGTGTCTTTGCCTGGTCGCCCTGATATTCGAGCACGACACCTCGCTGCTCAACTTGAGCAGATAGCTGCCCGATTGATACGGACAACAAAGAAAGGAGAAAAATTCCCAATCTATAATATCTCATCATGTGTTTATTTGGCTATAATTCATTTTGGTTATAAGTTCCAATACTTTTATGGGCGCAAAGATAGCTAATTTTCATGGATTTACCAAAATTTCATATATAAAATACGCGCATGTACGTAATTTTACGTACCAAAATGTAACATTATTTCAATTTTGATACAAAAAAAAGCAATAAGTAGATGTCCAATTATTGGCAATAATAAATCATTTGGGACCAGTGTAGCGACTCGATGACTTGTATATAATCATTCGATTTGAGCTCAAAAACTTTCGACCTGTACGGTTAAAATGAGGCTTTAAACAATAAATTTCCATCTTCCGCGTTATCTATAAAAAAGAAAACAACAATGGGACAGGGCAACCGCATCTAAATGCCACCCTTACCTTCCGAGCTATCGTTAATAATTGTAAACAGCCATCCTAGCTCCCAACAAATGCAAGTTGTGTATTTCTCGAAACCCTTTGTTTCTACCATCCTCAAACTTCCCATCAG
>JAZRXX010000059.1:0-53208 GCA_045600485.1 Bacteroidales bacterium | reverse complement strand
AGCTGGATTTGCCATGCCTTCCGACAAGTTGGAAATTTGATTTTTATTGATTTCCATTCATGGAGTAAAAAAGATGGGGCTTGTTTTGCAAAATAGAAAATAATCGCATGGAGAACGACTTGTTTTCTATAACTTTTCAAGAAATACAACTTTCCCCGGACAGCAATACTTTGGAAACCATTTTTACTATGGTGTAAGCAAAAAAACAGCTGAGGAATCACAGAAACCTCAGCTGTATGAAAGTTATATCAAGTCCAACAAGAACTTTACTTGAAAAGCATTGGAGCCATCTCCTTCAAGGCACGACGCCAAGTGAGGAATTCATGACCAGTAGCTGGAGAAACATGACCCTTGACATTGTAACCTGCAGACTTGAGATCCTCGACAGCTGCATTGATACCATCAGGATTCTCCTTACCGCCACAGCTCAAGAAGATTCCCTTAGGCTGCATACCAACAGACTCGAGTTCGCTAGCACGATAAAGGCCACCAGAAAGAAGACCCCAGTAAGCGAAGACCTCTGGACGACGCATGGTAATAAGACGAGTCTCCATGCCACCCATTGAGAGGCCAGCCATAGCACGATGATCACGATCTGCGATGGTCAGGAAGTTCTGGTCGATGTATGGAACGAGTTCATCAACAAGCTTGGTCTCAAACTCCTTGGCAGTAAACTGACCGATAGTACCAAACTTCATCTGGTTGGTCTCGCCGTAGGTCATAACGATGATAAATGGTTCGATAGCACCCTCTGCAATAAGGTTGTCCATGATAAGACCAGCATGACCCTGTGAGCTCCATGCTGTCTCATCCTCACCCCAACCATGCTGGAGATAAAGAACAGGATAACGCTTCTGCTTGCCCTTAAGCTTGCCACTCATCTCGATCTGGCCATAACCAGCAGGTGTATAAACCATAGCACGCTTGAACTCCTTGAAAGACTCACTCCAGAACAGAACGTCCTGAATAGCGCCATGCTTAACATCCTTGACTGCATAGAAGTCTGCATCGTGCGCTGGAATCTCGATGCCTGACTCCCAACGTACAGAACCATAATAGTTCTTTGCACCTGGATCATTTACAACACCGCCATCGATAGTGAGGTGATAATAGTGGAAACCTTCATCCATTGGAGACTCGGTTGTACCCCACCAGAAGCCATCTTTACCCTTGTGCAGAACAGTACCACCATGACCACCGAGACCGAGGCTGACGATAACAGACTTGGCCTGTGGTGCCTCGACGCGGAAACGAGCATAACCCTGGCTGTTGACCATAGGATACTCCTGACCTGGCTGATTGAGTTCTGATGGTTTGAAGTCCTCCTTGATTTCAGCATTATCGAGAGCTGGATCAAACTCCTTGACTGCGAAGTATGCCTGCTTCTCCTTCAAATCCTTGTCGAAAAGCAAAGGATAGTTGGAAGTACCCACCCAAGAATCGCGATCCGAAAGGTTCCAGAAGGTAACGACATCGATCACATCCTTGTGCTTGCGAAGCACGCGGAACAGATCATTATACATAGCAGTATGGAGCGACTTAACGTATGGCTTGATCTCCATGCCCTGACGGCTGAAACGGAGCTGGCCACCCATCTCCTCGTTGGCACGGATGTCCAACTCAGTCACATGAATATGCTTGACGAGACGGCTGTACTTGACAATAGCAGAGTCGATATCAGCCATGCTTGGACCATAGACGTTGTAGTGACCCTGCATACCGATACCCATCTTCTCCACAACCTCAGGAGCAAGCTGAGACTGGAGATTCTTGATCATGTTGCAGATACGCTCGCACTTGCCTGGATCACACTCATTGTAATCGTTATAGAAAAGGAGAGTGTTTGGATCAGCCTCGTGTGCAAACTCGAAAGCATACTTGATGAAAGCATCTTCGCTACCGAGCATCTCTACACTATACTTATAATAGGCAGACTGACGGAAAGCAGACTCAGCAGGACGATTGCCCCAAGCTGGACGCTGCTGATCGGCCATAGCCTCGTTGACAACATCCCAGCAATAGACGATATCCTTGTAGCGGGTGACGACGGTAGTGATGTGCTCCTTCAGACGAGCCAGGAAAATCTCCTTATTGACAAACTTACCCTTCTTGTCATAAAGCATCCAGTCTGCGCCCTGGCTGTGCCAAAGCAGATTGTGACCGCGCAACGGAATGTTGTGCTTGCGACAGAAATCGGCAATCTGGTCAGCATTCTCGAACTTCCAAACACCCTCGGATGGATGGAGCTCTCCTGGCTTCATGCAATTCTCGCAAGTGATACTGTTATACTCGCGGAGGATCAAAGCCTCCTGATCGGGTGAGAAATTGCGGTTATTGAGCGCAACGCCCACCTTGAAATAACCCTCATAATGATCCTTCAGACCATCGGTAATTGGTTTTGGCTGAGGTCCCCACTGAGCAAAGCCCAGCATTGTAAGAGACGCCAATAGTGTTGATAAAAGTGTTTTCTTCATATTATTTGATTAATAGGAGTTGTTTTTTTCCTTTATTTATATATAAGTGTCCTGGAAGTATCTGTTGAACACGCTGTCCCTGCAAGTTATAGATAGGTGCTGAAGCATCGATGGACTGGAAGACAGAAGATTCAGTCTCCACTTCGTCAATACCAAGTTCCTCGGCGCTTGCCTGGCGGACAGCTGCGTGTACGCCCCAATAAGCGGGTTTGGGCTGATTGGAAGCATCGTAAAGTAACGGACGTGTACCTGTGCGCCAAGTCAAATCGTCAGCCAATCCCCAAATCATAAGCATGCCGCAGTTCGGGTACTTCATGGCAATACGAGCCAGACGGTAGTAGTCATTACCCTGTTGTTCGAGCTGTGGCTGGGTATTACCTCCGATAGCCAAATCCAACTCTGTGATACGGCAAAGGAAACCTGCCGACTGGTAACGAGCTACGTTCTGTTCGATGCTACCAATATAGTTCAAACCTGCATCCATGTGCGACTGAAGACCAACGCCATCAATCGGAATACCGCTGTTACGCAATCGCATCGCAAGGTTGTAGAGGGCTTCGCTCTTGCCCCAGCCCTTACCCTCAACACCATAGTCGTTGAGAATCAGTTTAGCCTCAGGATCTACCTGATGTGCCCATACGAATGCAGAATCGAGGAAGTCTTCGCCAATACCTGTAGCCCAAACAGATGGACGCAGATCGTATGCCTTAGGATTGGAATTGATTGAATACTGGTTATCGTCAAGCACCTCGTTGGCAACATCCCACTCCTGGATCTTACCCTTCCATCGGCCCATGACATTCACGATGTGGTTCTTCAGAATAGCCAAAAGTTCAGCACGTGAGAAGTTATTGCTGTTCTTGCCACCATCGGAAGTCAGCCAACCAGGAACCTGAGAATGCCAAGCCAACGCATGACCGCGTATGTACATATTGTGTTTACGGGCAAAGTTCACCAGTTGATCACCAGCATCAAAACTGAATTGACCTCGGTTCGGCTCTGTGGCATCGAACTTCATCTCGTTCTCTGCAACCACAGCATTAAACTGCTCTGCAATCATCTTTGTTCGAGGCGAAGACTCGTTGTTCAAATCAAGGCTCCACACAGGGACACAAGTTCCCACGAACTTCTGGATCTTATCAGTATAATGACGCAGAGAGGTAGTTTCCTGCTTTTCGGCCATCAGATCAAAAGTTCCATCGTCGGTACTTACATCGCCATCAAGCTTATCGTCATCAGCGACATCTCCTTGTCCGGAGTAATCGAGCGAGGTAACACGAGCCACAACCTTCAATCCTTCGTTGGTCACATTCTGTTCAACGGACCAAGTATAAGACTTTGGATAACGGATATCGAATTGCCAGGCAACATCCTCGTACGATTGTTTGGCAGTTGCCGTCAGCAGAACAAACTCATCGCCAACCTTCAGATCTGCACCCTCCATCAACTGAATACGCAGACGTGGCATACTGTCAGATACCGAGAAGTCCTGGTTGATATGGTAGTATGATACTGGACCTTGAACAGTCAACTGATCGTAGTCTGTTGCCGAAGCAATCTGGAACTCCAGACGAGCCGTTGGACGGACAATAAGTTTGGCGTTGCTACCGATGGCAAGATGGCCAACACCATTATCACCCGGTTGCATAATACCATAGACATTGGCAGTACCAGCAATGGTTCCAGTACCACCCGCCGAGGCCTGCTGCAATACATTCACCTCCGAAACGGAGACATTGCTATTGAACAGAACACGACCACGAACGATGCGTACACCTCCAGTAATCTGACTGCCAGTACCTGTGATACGATAGGTTCCTGTACCCTCCTTGATGAGGCCCAGTTTCATATTGCTTGCACTCTGTGGTACAATCTTTCCTGCCAGAACTGCATCGGTATTTCTACCACCAATGAGGTAATAACTATTGGCATCGGCTTTGCTCTTATAGTAACCCGTCAGCGTGGATCCCTCCTCCATCTGCAATTCTCCGATACGAGCGCCACGATTCTTGTCGCTGCCTTCGATAGCAACCGTCGTACCCTTATGCATAGTCAACGATGAGTGAGAGAAACAGGTATTCATCTTTCCATCCTCGGCATCAGCTTGAGCAGTTTCCGGCGACATAACCTTGCCATTATGCATCAGTACAAGGCCATAGAATCCATTTCCCGATGAATGCTTGGTGTAGGGATAAAGATGAACATCACCTCTGTAGCTGAGCCAGTTCGGATAGGACTTATTGGAATTTCCGATGAAGGTACGTTCTCCTCCAGAACAGATATTCATGCGGCCCTCACCTATCACCGTAGGATAAAGATACGAATATCTGGCAGTCAGGAAGGTAACAGATGCCTCTTTAGGCACAATGAGAGGAGTACTGTAGCTCTTATAATCAGAAGAGCTATTCTGTCCGCTGAAATCGATGGTGTCATTCACGACCGTTTTGTAGTCATCATATTCCCCTTTGACGACAATATCATCGATCAGATAATCCGAAGCATCGCTATTAAAGCCGAGAGCCAAAATGGTGCCATTCGAAGAGAAATCGGATGGAATTGGATAAGAACGGTTTTGCCAAGTACCGATAGCTCCCTGACTGGGGTAACCATCGTCTTCATACACCAGATCCTTATCCTGATAAATCTGAACCTTTTTCCATTCGTTCTGATCCGAAGACAAGCGATAAATACGGAAGTTGACGTAATCTGCCTTCTTCGACAAGTTGGTACCAGACAATTCGTCCGGCAACTTCACGCCAAAGAAATTGCCCCAGTTACTGATCGTCACATGCAGAACCTTATTGTTTGCGTTGGCTGGATCTCTCTCTACAACACCTTTGCCAGAAGGCGTACCACCCCAATAGCTCCACAATGTGATGGCTGTTCCGACTTCATAACTTTCAAAGTTCTCCAACACAACGGCCTTTGCCGGGAGAACAGAAACGAGTAAAATAGATAGTAAGAGTTTTGTTTTCATTATCTGTTAGGAAGAGTGATCTTTATTTTACCACCCGTTTGTTGCGTAGAATAATAGAAAACGGCATAGCGTGTACCCATGAACAGACGACGGTAGTCGAATCGCATCTGGTAAGGCTGTCCAATCTGATGCCAAGTCTTTCCTGCATCGAAACTGTAATGGAAAGTAGCCATATCGTGAGCTCCTGGACGGAAGTCTCCATTCATGACAAGACGGATATCTTTTACCTTCGATGAAGGAATCTTGACTCTTTCGACCTCTTTGCGCTGCACTTCGGTAATCTCTTTCATGTTTCGGCCAAGCTGGACATTCTCTTCATTGAAGACAAGTTCATAACCCTTGGCTGTACGCTGAATGTAGAGCACACCAGCATCGCCATTGAAGGCCGACAAACCAGACATGTCGCCCACCTTCATGCCACGTGCATCGATACTGACGGTATCGGTACACGTTGGACCCCAAGTACGCCAAGTGAGAGTATTGCGAGCATCGAAGATACTATTGGCTTTCTTGGTCGAAGTCAATTCCACCCAACGACCTGGTTGAGTCAAAGAGCCGGTCTCGGTCTTGATAGCCTCGGCAATATAGTTATGATTCCATTGGTAGTCACGCTTCACCATCTCAGGGAAGGTTGCTGCTACCTCTACATCATTAGGGACACGCAAAGATACGCTGTCTGGAATCAATCCATCGCCTTTGGTTCCGAGCATAGGCCAACCATCGATCCACGAACAAGGCTCGAGCGTAAGAATACGACCTACACCACCACGATCCTGGAAGATAACGCCATACCATTCGCCATGCTTGCCATCTACAATCGTACCTTGGCCTGCGTATGGGAATCCACCAAAGCCGGATTTCAAAATTACCTGCATCTCATAAGGGCCATCGATCGTAGCAGAACGATAAGCCAACTGCTGACGACCAGTACGAGGCCAAGAGATATTGAGCAAATAGTACATGCCATCGTGCTTGATGACACGACTACCCTCGTGCAAACCTTCTGGTCTATTCTGCAATGTCAGGACTTTGTTGATGCCACCCTCCTTCTCAGCCGTCAAGTCAGCATTCAACTCTACGAGATGGATATCGCCAGATCCCCAATAGACATAGACACGATCATCATCGTCGAAGAACAGCGACGCATCGTGATAGGCAGGGAGACGGCTGTGAAGCTTCCACCCCTTAGCTGGATCATCGGTCTTGAAGACCATCGACTTGTGTGGACGGTCATTGGCGACAAACAACGCCCAAAAGGTTCCCTTATGATAACGGATAGTAGTTGCCCACTGGCCACGGCCATAGACAGTACCCTCCTCAAGGTCATAATTCGGAGTATCGTGAATGCTATCGAACAAATAGCTAACCACTTCCCAATGCACAAGATCCGAAGAACGCATGATTGGTCCACCAGGGAACATGTGCATAGTTGTAGTCACGAGGTAGTAATAGTCACCAACTCGGATAATATCCGGATCCGGCAGATCACTCCACAAATAAGGATTAGCTACTTTGACTTGCTTTTCGGCAGAAAAAGCCTCTACCGGGCTCTGGGCATATCCCAGAACCGATAGAAGCGATAAGGTTAAAACTACGGTAATGTTAGAAATTGTTTTTTCCATCACTTTAAACCCAAAAAAATTTGAATAACATGAAACTTAACACATGTATCTTTAATCAAACAGAAATAACTATCTATTTCTTAACGAATGACAAATTTACGTTTCTCAGACAGGTAGATACCCCCTCTCTGTGGAGCGTCCAGACGACGTCCCGACAGATCATAGATACCAGCAGACTCTTCGTCATCATACGGAATCAACTCCAAGGCTGTCTCTTCGCCAAAGTCCGAGCGATTGGTCAAATACAGTTTGTCGAGATAGAGCGGCGTATTGCCCAAACTCCAGAAACCGGCAATATAAATATGTGACGGATCAACTTTGGTCGTTGACACCGAACCATTGATGGTACGATACATAGACTTCAGACTGACAATGACTCGAGTACTAGTAGCGAAGTCCTTCTGATAGCAAGAGGTCCAATAGTTGTTTTCGTCGAACATTCTGAATGACCAGCCACCCGAGTTTGGCGCTTTCTTTAGGGTAATGACCAGATACTTCCATTCCGAAAGATCCAATCCAGCACCGAACTGCCAGCCACCAAAGCCATATTGTCCAGTAATCAGACAACCCGTTGAGGCATCGAAAGATCCTTTTTCCCAAATGTTCGGATTAATTCCAACTTCTGTCTCTGGGAAATACATCGTCTTGAGAGACAACGAATCCTCGAACTTCCAATCAGAATCGGCATATTCCTTAAACCAACGATAAATAGGTCGGACACAAGCCTGTGGATCAGTTAAGAAAGTCTTGCCATCTGCCTTTTTATCATCATAGCGAGCCAAATGTTCGGGACCGGTGAAGAGCATCCAAGAAACATTGCCGGTCTTATCGACAATATACTTAAAGTTGGCGCCAAAACCGACACCGCCTGCCACTCCGGTAGTAGCTTTGCCCCACGAGCAGTTATAAGACTTAGGGGCCCAATCCATTTCGGTCACAATAATCGGAGCAATTTTGGCCACAGGACCGACCTGGTTATTCCAGCCTGCCTGAAACTCTGCATAGCCTGCACCTTTGGTAACAACGCCCTGTTCGACACTTCCTCCATCGGCTTCGCTATCGGAACCATACCAACCCGGATAACAGTGAACCGCATAGCCGATATTCTCACCACGGATGGGATATTTGACGAAACCCGCATATTGCGACTGATAACCCAATCCTGGCACCCAAAGTACATTGTTTGCGCCACAAGAACGGATACTATCGACAATAGCCTGGAAGAATTTGGTCATGTTCTGATTACTTCCGTCGCTATACGAAGTGTATTGTCCGTCAGTACCCTTGATGTTGATTGGCTCGTTGGCCAGTTCGAACATGATACCAGGATTGTTCTTCAATTTCTTATTGCTGGCTACAATACCCCAGACCTTGAGCAGATACTTATGGTAAGCATCTCCAATGGCTATCTTCTCTGGACAAACTCCAGGGGGACGCATCACAACATACATGCCATGACTGTTGGCATATTCGGCCATCGGAATAAACAATTCGTTGAGATAAGTCTTGAAGCGAGTTTCACTGAAAGCCGAAATATCGTTCTCACCCGTTGTGTTTACTCCTGGGGTATTACTCCAATGCGGATCCATGTGCAGACGAAGCCAATTCACCTTCCAGCCTGCTGCAAGGATATTATCAATAAGGCGCTTGTTATAGGCCATGCAGTCGCTGACGCTATAACCCCATCCCCAGCCATTGCCCTGTTCATTGAACCAAGGACTATAGGTCTGGCCAAAACCATGCAGATTTACATGTTCACCCGACTCATCGCACAACCAGCGGCCATCAACATGAAGTGGCGACAGCGTTTGTGCCTGTGACAGGAATTGTAACATTGCAAATGATACAAGAATAAGCAGGTATTTTCTCATTGTTATGTTTTGACAATCAAAATAAACTATTCAACACAGTCCAGCATTAAACGGTGCAAAGGTACAACTATAAATTTATACCTATTTAAAAATATGAAACAAATACTTTCACTTTTGTTACACGTTACAAAAATAGGAGCTTTGTGTTATGCAAATGGATAGAATACAAAAAAAAGGATGCATCCCAGAAGCTGAGATACATCCTTTAATATATAAGTAATGAGATTTGAGAGAAAAGCAAAACCTATGTTCAAATAAACCAATCTTTATTATTTTTTGTGCGCTTAATTCAAATTATATCCTGCAATCAAGACACGAGCGGCATAGCGTCCCTCTTCGTGACCTTGAACTCTAAAGCCAATCATCATGGCTGTATTTATACCATTCAAGCGAGACTCTATCGACGAAGCCAACTTCGAAACATCGTTGGTCTGAACACGCATCGAAGAGGTATCAATTTCACTCTCCACCAACGCGTCATTCAAAATCACAGTCTCTGCGTTCGTAAGATCCGCTGAAGTCTTTACGATAACTTCGTAAGTTCTGGAAGGGCGAGAAAAATCATCCTCGTCGTATTCGTTACAAGCCACAAAGGTCATTGCGACGAACATTGCTACCATATAGATAGCTGAAGATACAAAGCGTTTCATAATTCGGTACATTTAAAATGGGCATTTATCTCTTATATACACTCGGTACGACCTGTAATCAAGGTCTTCTTGATGGAAGTTCTCTTTTCGACTTCCTCTTATTCATTTGGGCACTGCAAAGATACAACAACTCTACCAATTACGCAAGGTTTTCTCCAAAAATAATTCGTTTTTGAGTATTTTTAGCACAAGTGTATATTTATTTTGCATTCTTTACATTACAGAAATCGTATTTTTCAACAGTTCAATGCGCAACATGTTTCACACCTATCCCTTACAACAAGATTCAAGTCATCATACATCTGCCAGCCGAACAACATATCCAGACACGCATCGACGAGTATCTCGCTAACAAGAAATAGCAAAATCACCTTTTTAAATATAAATATAAGCAACAACAGAAAAATAATGAGAACAATTATTGACCAAATCAAACGAAACACTTATCTTTGTGTCGATAATAACGAGAGCCCAAACGAATGCTCCAATTTTAATAACAACATGCAGAACAACTTCATTTCCGTGTCCGATCTGTCGAAGGAGGATATTCTCAGCCTCCTCAAGGACGCAGCCAAGTTCGAAGCCAACCCTAACCAGCGACTGCTGGAGGGCAAAGTAGTTGCAACCCTCTTTTTTGAACCATCCACACGTACTCGCCTCAGCTTCGAGACTGCCGCCAATCGACTTGGTGCTCGTGTGATTGGCTTTAGTGACCCAAATTCCTCTTCCACCTCGAAGGGCGAGACATTGAAGGACACCATCAAGATGGTTTCAAACTACGCCGATGTCATCGTAATGCGACACTATCTGGAAGGCGCCGCCCGCTATGCCAGCGAAGTCACCAACGTGCCAGTCATCAATGCAGGCGACGGTGCAAACCAACACCCATCGCAGACCATGCTCGACCTCTACAGTATCTGGAAGACGCAAGGCACTTTGGAGAACATCGACATCACCATGGTAGGAGACTTGAAGTATGGCCGTACAGTGCATAGCCTGGTTCAAGCATTGAGCTTCTTCAATCCTCGCTTTCACTTCATTGCACCGGATCTGCTCCGCATGCCATCAGGCTACCGCGATTTCTGCAAGCGCCACAACCTCTATTACGATGAGCAGGAGCAATTCAACGAGGAGGCCATCAACAAGACCGACATTCTCTACATGACACGCATCCAGAAGGAGCGCTTCTCGGACCTCCGCGAATATGAACAGGTCAAGAATGTCTATACATTGCACAAGAGCATGCTTGACAATGCCAAGGACAACCTGCGCATCCTCCATCCGCTGCCTCGTGTCAACGAGATCGCCCAGGATGTTGACGAGAGCAACAAGGCTTACTATTTCCAGCAGGCACAGAACGGTCTCTACGCTCGTCAGGCCATCATCTGCCGCATGTTGGGCATCTCCATCTAATGTAAAAATAAAACTCCAACAATTAAAATCATTCTTTCTGCCAAAACAAGATTGGTTTTATATTGTCCAACAGAAAACTTCCACCAATTGGGATCATTCCTTTCAACAAATCACGAAATTGATTTTAGAATGATTCAAGAATGGTGGAGACAAAAAGAGTAAGAAAAATGGCAAAGACAGAACTCGAGGTTTCCGCCATTGCAAACGGAACCGTCATTGATCATATTCCAGCTGAAGTAACCTTCAAGATTGTTCAGATTCTCGATCTCTACAATCACCCGGAGGCCATAACCATCGGCACCAATCTCAACAGCAAGACTTTGGGCAAGAAAGGCATCATCAAGATCTCGGACCGTTTTCTCTCGGACGAAGAGATCGGCCGGTTGAGCGTTGTTGCCCCAAACGTCACCCTCAACATCATCAAGGATTATCAGATTGTCGAAAAGAAGTTCGTACAGTATCCGAAGTTGATTGTGGGCGTAGTGAAATGTTCCAACCCCAAGTGCGTCACCAACCATCAGCCCATCGCAACCAAGATGGAGGTGTTCGACATGGCACAAAAGTCGCTCCGCTGCGTTTATTGCGAAAGAGTCATGCAACAGAACGAGGTCGAACTTATCTAAGTCCGATTCCAGCTTCGTGCATGTTAACAACTAATAAAAGATACAATTAAGTGACATTTGAAGAATTGGGCGTAGCGCCCGTATTGCTCCGTGCCATCGAGGAGATGGGATTCGAGCAACCTATGCCGATCCAGGAACAAGCCATCCCTGTAGTATTAAACCAGGGACGAGATCTGGTTGGTCTGGCACAAACCGGAACCGGCAAAACAGCAGCCTTCGGATTGCCGTTGCTGCAAAGTATAGATCTGGTACCCGTCTATAGCGAGTACCAGATAAAAAAAGACTATAAGACCGGAAAATGGTTAGATCCTGAGGACGCTCCACAACCTCAGGCTTTAATTCTCGCGCCTACGCGCGAACTCTGTTTGCAGATTGCCTCCGACTTGCAGGACTTTGCCAAATACATGCGAGGCATTGCCATCCTGCCAGTATATGGAGGCTCAAGCATCGGCAGTCAGATTGGACAATTAAAACGCGGTGTACACGTCGTTGTTGCCACCCCTGGCCGATTGATAGACTTGATAGAACGAGGTGCCTGCCGATTGGACAACGTCAACACCCTGGTCATGGACGAAGCCGACGAGATGCTGAGCATGGGCTTCCAAGAGGACATTGAAACCATCCTCAAGAATGTACCAGAGGGACATCGCACCATGCTGTTCTCGGCTACTATGCCTAAGCAGATTGCTGCCATCGCCAAGAAATACATGTCCGATCCGGTCGAGATCACCATCGGCAACAAGAACGAAGGCTCGGCCAACGTGAACCACGTCTATTATCTGGCGCATGCAGCCGACAAGTATGCCGCCCTGAAGCGCATCGTCGATTACTATCCGAACATCTACGGTATCATCTTCTGCCGCACCAAGGCAGATACCCAGGAGATTGCCAAGAGTCTCATGGACGAGGGTTACAACGCCGATGCCCTGCACGGAGACCTGAGTCAGGAGCAGCGAGACATGGTGATGCGCAAGTTCAGGACACGCCACTTGCAGTTGCTTGTTGCTACCGATGTGGCTGCACGAGGATTGGATGTCGATGATCTGACCCATGTCATCAATTACGGTTTGCCGGATGATGTCGAGGTCTATACCCACCGTTCTGGCCGTACCGGACGTGCTGGTAAGAAGGGTACATCCATTGCCATCATCCACATCAAGGAGCGTCGCAAGTTAGGCGATATCGAGCGAATCATCCAGAAGAAGTTCGAGAAGGGTTATGTCCCAACCACAGAAAAGATTATCGAAAAGCAGCTCTTCAGCCTTGCCGACCGTCTGGAGAAGGTTGAAGTGATGGACGAAGAAATCGCACCATACTTCGACGGTGTCTTCAAGAAACTCAGCTGGCTCTCGACCGAAGATCTGCTGAAGCGTATCCTCTCAAAGGAGATGAGCCGCATGCTGACGTTCTACAAGGGATCAGAGAACCTCGACATTCCAGAAGAGAAACCACGTCGTGAACGAGGAGAACGTCCAGATCGCAGCGAGGCTCGCAACGCCTCTTTTGCCCGCGAGCACAAAGGCAAAGATACCCAAGCAGAACCCGGCTTCGCCCGTTTGTTCATCAATCTGGGCAAACGCGACGGCATCTTCCCCAAGCAGCTTATCGCCCTCATGAACAGTATGGTTCACCATCGCATCGAAATGGGCCGCATCGACCTGCTGACCAACTTCAGCTATTTTGAGGTACCGGAGAAGGATGCACGATTCGTAATCAAGGACATGAGTGGAGCCGATTGGAAAGGCCGTCAAGTCATCGTTCAGCCTGCCGATGCGTCTCGTCCGGAAGGAGACAAGAAAAAGGGAGACAAACCAAGAGGCGAACGTCCTTTCAAGAATCAGGAACGCAAACAGAAAAATTACAAAAACAATGAAGAAAATTTTAGGAATAATGATGACATCCGCAATTTTGGCGAGCGCATGCAGCGAAAAGCAAGAGGAGGTCGCCGAGGCAAATAATTGGAGCATTGACCGCTTTGCAGACATCGAGGTGCTGCGCTACGAAGTACCAGCCTTCGAGCAACTCAGCCTGCAGCAGAAGTGTCTGGTTTACTATCTGACAGAGGCTGCACAGTGGGGCCGAGACATCCTTTGGGACCAGAACTGCCAGTACAATCTGATTATCCGCCATCTATGCGAATCTCTTTATACAGGCTACCAAGGCGACAAGAACGACCCTCAGTGGAAGGCTTTCGAGCAGTACATGAAGCAGATCTGGTTTGCCAACGGTATTCATCATCACTATAGCAACGCCAAATTCAATCCAGGCTTCACCAAAGAGTGGTTCGAGGCAGAAATGAGCAAGATAGAGACCGACTGGAAACTCGCTGTTGTAGCCATTGCCGCCTATCCTGAGGTCGAGCGCGCCATGTTCGACAGCACCTACCTCTCGATCAAGGTCAATCAGGCAGATGGTGTCGATCTGATCGCTACCTCAGCCTGCAACTTCTACGAGGGATTGACCCAGCAGGAGGTCGAAGACTACTATGCCAAGATGAAGGATCCTAAGGACCAGACTCCTGTCATGTATGGTCTGAATTCCAAGCTCGTCAAGGAGGACGGCAAGATCGTTGAGAAGGTATGGAAAGAAGACGGCATGTATGGCGAGACCATCAAACACATTACCGAGAACCTGGAGAAGGCTGCAGAATATGCAGAAACAGAACAGCAGAAGACCGTCATCGAAGCATTGATCAAATACTACAAGAGCGGTGACCTGAAGGATTTCGACACCTATAGCATCGAGTGGGTCAAGGACCTCAACTCGAAGGTCGATTTCATCAATGGCTTCATCGAGAGCTACAACGATCCATTGGGTATGCGTGGTTCATGGGAAGGCATGGTCAACTTCAAGGACTCGGCCAATACAGCCCGCACCGAGATTGTTTCAGCCAATGCACAATGGTTCGAAGACCACTCTCCTATCGACGATCGTTTCCGCAAGAAGGAGGTCAAGGGCGTAACTGCCAAGGTCATTACAGCAGCCATATTGGCTGGCGATAGCTATCCTGCTACCCCTATCGGCATCAACCTGCCTAACAGCAACTGGATTCGCGCACAGCACGGTTCCAAGTCTGTAAGCATCGACAACATCACCGCTGCCTACGACGCAGCCGCTGCAGGCAATGGCTTTGCCGAAGAGTTCATGTGGAGCGACGAGGAGGTAGAACGTGCCAAGCAGTATGCTCATTATGTAGATAACATACATACCGACCTCCACGAGTGCCTTGGTCATGGTAGTGGACAGTTGCTCCCAGGTGTTGACCCAGATGCACTCAAGGCTCATGGCAGCACACTCGAAGAGGCTCGTGCAGACATCTTTGCACTCTACTATATGGCAGATCCAAAGCTCGTTGAGTTAGGCGTCATGCCAAACATGGAGGCATACAAAGCAGGCTACTATCAGCAGATGATGAACGGCTTGATGACTCAGTTGGTTCGTATCCTTCCTGGCGACGACCTTGAGGAGGCACACATGCGCAACCGTGCACTCATCGCCTATTGTACCTTGGAGCGTGCTAAAAACGATAACGCTAACGCTAACCCAGCCCTTGAGTTTGCAGAGCGTGACGGCAAGATCTATGTCAAGATCAATGATTACGAGAAGCTGCGTCAGTACTTCGGCGAACTGCTCGGCGAACTGCAACGCATCAAGTCAGAAGGGGACTATGAAGCAGGCCGTGCTTTGGTCGAAAAATACGCTGTCAAAGTGGATGCAAAGCTCCATGCTCAGGTATTGGATCGCTACAAGAAACTGAATCTTGCTCCATACAAGGGCTTTGTCAATCCTCGCTACGAACTGGTCAAGAATGCCCAAGGCGAGATCGAGGATGTGAAGATCCAATACGGCACAGAAAGCTACGCCGAGCAGATGCTTCGTTACAGCAAAGATTATTCAGCCGAATAATGGAACAGATCAAGCTTCTCCTAAGCAAGGCACATGCTGAGTTCCGTCGCCTCCGAAGTGGCGAACTGGGCGATAATCTCCGCTCCCAAGGCATCAACTACAAGGTGATTTGGGGCGTGGAGAGCTATCGGCTGAAGGAGATTGCCCGCACGTTTCAGACAGAGATTTCAAGCACCAAGGAGGCAGTAGAACTTGCTACAGCCCTATGGGACGAAGACGTACGCGAATCCAAGATGCTCGCCACACGGCTTTTTCCAATCGAAGCAATGACGCAAGACTTAGCCAACGAGTGGTCGGATCAGGTCCAATACACAGAACTTGCTGACCAGCTGTGCATGAATCTCATTTCCCGTCTGGATTGTGCAGAAGCTTTGGCAACCCAATGGATCGGCCAAAGCGAGATGAAGCAGTACATGAGCCTACAGACCGCTTTACGTCTCGACATAGAGAAACTGAAACCGCAAGCTGAAGCCATAGCAACAGACGCCAGCCGTCCGATGTGGCTACGGGCAACAGCCCAACGATTAGCCTTATGAAACAGCAAGAGATACAACAAAGACGCAACAAGATCGTCAATGCGATCAAATACAAAGAGAACCTCGGACAAGGGCTCGAGGAGGCTCAAAGCGTACTTTTGCGATATCTCAAAGAGCGAGGCATGAACTCCACGCCCGAACGCAGTTACATTCTTTCGGTCATCTATCACATCGATGGACCTTTTGATGTAGATTCGCTGCATCAGCTGGTATGCGAAAAAAAAGGCTACCTCTGCCGAGTCACGATCTACAACAGCCTGATGCTATTCGTCGAAGCTGGTGTAGTTGCCCGATTCCAACCCTTCCCAACAGGAACACTCTTCTTCGAGAAGTGCATCGGACAAAAGCCTCATGGTTATCAGGTTTGTCGCAAATGTGGAGCCATCCGAGTATTGGACATGAGCGAAGTGATGGGGCCCATCACCGAACAGTTGCCCAACTCTTTCCATCCGGCGCAGTATTGTCTGTACGTAGTCGGGCTCTGTGCCAATTGCCACAAGGAGGAGAGACACGAGGTCAGGCTCAAACAAATAGCCAAGAAGCAGGAACTCGAAAAGAAGAAGAACGAACGTTCCCGAGCCAAGAAGCGTTACCGCTCCATCAAAGAGGTACGTCTGGACCAAGAGTTGGCTGCATTGAAAGAGAAAAAGAACAAGTAATATTAACCCTATAATATACATTAAAAAACATGTCAAAAGTTGATGTACTCCTCGGCCTCCAGTGGGGCGACGAGGGAAAAGGCAAGGTGGTAGATGTACTTACCCCGCGTTATGATATCGTAACCCGTTTCCAGGGTGGACCAAACGCAGGTCACACATTGGAGTTCGACGGACAGAAGTATGTATTGCGCAGCATCCCATCAGGCATCTTCCAGGGTGGCAAGCTGAACATTATCGGCAACGGTGTTGTTCTCGATCCACTGCTTTTCATGAAGGAGGCTCTCGAATTGGCTCAAAGTGGCCACGATCTCACCCAGCGTCTTTATATCTCGAAGAAGGCACACCTGATCCTTCCTACCCACCGACTGCTCGACAAAGCCAACGAGGCAGCAAAAGGCAAGGCTAAGATCGGCACCACAGGCAAAGGCATTGGCCCTACCTATACCGACAAAGTAAGCCGTAATGGTGTACGTGTTGGCGACATTCTCGACAACTTTGACGTCAAATATGCAGCAGCCAAGCAGCGTCACATCGAAATGATCGAGAGTTTGAATGACCTTGCTGTCAAAAAGGGTGGCGAGGCTGTCAGCTTCGATGGTCTGGACGAACTCGAGAAGGAGTGGATGCAGGGCATCGACTACCTGAAGAAGTTCCAGTTCATCGACAGCGAGCATGTCATCAACAACCTGCTCAAAGAGGGCAAGTCACTGCTTTGCGAAGGCGCACAGGGCACATTGCTCGACGTTGACTTTGGTTCCTATCCATTCGTCACCTCATCAAACACCGTATGCGCAGGCGCTTGCACAGGTCTTGGCATCGCACCTAACAAGATTGGCGAAGTCTTCGGTATCTTCAAGGCCTACTGTACCCGTGTCGGCTCTGGTCCATTCCCTACAGAGTTGTTCGACGAAACCGGCGACAAGATCCGTGCCATTGGCCACGAGTATGGCGCAGTAACCGGTCGTGAGCGCCGTTGTGGTTGGATTGATCTCGTAGCCCTCCGTTACACCATCATGCTCAATGGCGTCACCCAGCTCATCATGATGAAGAGCGACGTACTCGACAGCTTCAAGACCATCAAGGCTTGTACCAGCTACAAGGTAAACGGTGTAGAAACCCGCGAGTTCCCATTCAGCATCGAAGAGAACATCGAGCCACAATATGTCGAGTTGCCAGGTTGGAACTGCGATCTCACCCAATGCAAGAGTGAGGCAGATTTTCCACAGGCATTCAAGGACTATATTGCCTTCCTCGAAAAGGAATTGGAAACTCCTATCACCATTCTCAGCGTAGGTCCAGATCGCGATCAGACCATCGAGCGCAAGCATTGATTGAGATCATAGTACAAACAATCTGAATAATGAATAATACCATGAGTCCACAGAATGCGGACCAAGGCATTATTCATTATTTTTTTTATACAGACAATCATTATGGTTATCGATGTAATGGCAACTCTCTTCCTGATCGTCATTGCAGGATATATATGTGGCAAGACACACGTCATGTCGCAAGCCGTGAGCAAAGGACTATCGGGTTTGATTGTCAACCTGACCTGTCCTGCGCTTATTCTGGCCTCCACCATGGGCGATTTCATGCCTCGCCGTGAGCTCATACTTCCATTACTACTGATAGGTACAATAACCTACGTCATTTTACTTTCAATAGCAACCTATCTTCCCAAGCTATTGGGAGTCAGATCGGACCAGCAGGGAATATTCAGTTTCATGTTGGCCTTTGGCAACGTAGGTTTTATTGGCTATCCGGTCGTTGCCACCATCTTCGGTCCCGAAGCGGTCTTCTATGCATCTGTATTGAATGTTCCAAACACAATTACTGTCTTCATTTGGGGAGCGCAGTTCATAGCAGGCAAAGAGGAAGGCGAAAGCATCTGGAAGAGGCTCTATTCGCCAGGTTTGATCGGCACTTACCTTTCCATTCTGGTTGTCGCCTTGCAATGGCATGCACCCGGAATCATCTCCAAACCATTGCAGATGATTGGCAACATTACGGTCCCAGGATCCCTGCTCATCATTGGCTATTCCATCTCCCAGATTCCAGCCCGTCACATGGCTGGAGGTCCTAAGGTTTTCCTCATGGCGCCATTCCGGCTGATCGCACTCCCATTGCTGGTTTTCGAAGTCTTCCAGCTCATCAATCAGATTCCCGGCATTCACTTCAACGATACCTCCATTGCCATCAACACCCTACTGATTGCAATGCCTGTTGCGTCGTTCGGAACCATCTTCTGTCTGAAGTACGGAAAAGACGAAACGGTCATGGCGCAAGGCACATTTTTAACCACTTTATTAGCATTGGTTTCCATCCCGATCATGGCGTCAATTATCCTCTAAGATTGCATTTTATTGTACTATAATTGTTCCATTTGCACACAATTTCGTAAGATTTGCGTACAAATGGGACGTTTTTTTTGTTTAAATTTGGTTTTATTCCCAATTATTCTTAAATTTGTCGCGCAATAAATGTATAAAATTAATATTAAATAATCCCTAACTATTAAATGCTTGAAAACATGAAAAGTTTCAAATCCATCGGAAGAGGCATCTTCCTATCCCTGTTCTTAGCGACAGGATTGGGTGTGCCGCAATCTGTGTTGGCCGAAACTGCGGTTTGGGACGGATCGATGATCCGACCGTCGCAAGGTCTCGGCACGCCAGAGGATCCGTATCTTATCACGTGCGCAGAAGAATTTGCGTACCTGATCCAGAATTACGACTACAGTAACTCTGGTGTGTACTACAAAAAACACTACAAACTCACCAAGGATCTTGACTTGAAATCTACACAGTGGACTTTCGGATCTGCCACCAATGAGCGTAAGACTTTCCGCGCCCATTTTGATGGTGCAGGTCACAAGATTTCCAACATCGAGATCGCACTCTCCGACAACCCGAAAGAGTGCCACTACGGTCTCTTTCCACAGTTAGGTGGTGACAAGGACTTCGAATCAGTTATCGAGAATCTTGAGGTTGAGAACATCCACTTCATCCGCAGCACCGGCGATGCCAACGGTACCTACAACTGGCGTATTGGCGGTCTTGTCGGACAGATGTACTCTCACTCCCGCATCTCCAACTGTATCGTCCATGGCTTCTCGGTTACAGACTATGCCACCGACGTCAACATGCGACCTACTTCCCGCATTTCGTCTTGTCCTCTGATTGGTGAGATCCAGCACAAGTTCGGCGACACCGGCTCCTTCCACAAAGAGCGTGGTATCATGATCGAGAGCTGTTATGGTCACGGAACCTCGGACCTCAGCCACTTCCATGGCAACGAAGGTCAGGTATTCTCGACCGATGTTCAGGGCAAGAAGCAGATGGACGGCTACAGCTACAATGGCTATGTCTGGTACGCTTTGGGCGAAGATGAGAACTCCTTCTCCATGTCGCTCGTCGATGTTACCCCTGCCATGGGTGGCAACAAGTTCCAGTACGAAGGTTTCTTCGACCGTGTACGTGGTCACACATACACCTATCGTTGGATGTTGGACGGCAAGCGCGTAGGCACCAACACTTCTGCCATCGTAACCGTCGAGCCTAAGCCATACGTACAGCGACTCAGCCTGACTCTCTACGACAACGGACAGGAATCAGGTTCAGGTGCCATCCTCATCGAGCCAGACAAATACAATCTCGAGATTGACACCATCACCCCAGGCAGCAAGAAGGTCATGCACAACGTCACCGTTCGCATGTCAACCGAATCTGGTCTGGACATTGGCGAACATGACTTCGATTTCGTTTGGCAGGACATGACCGACAACTATAAGCAGGTTGGTGACCAGCCAACCCTCGTCAATGCACGCGACGGTCACACCTACCTTTGCATTGCCACCCACCGCGAACATGCAGCCGCCAAGTTTACGATTGTGCAGTCATTCTGCAAGCCAATCTACGTCTGCAACCGTGGCATCTCTGAGTTCGAGGCTTCACTATATACCCTCGACAACCAGCAGTACAACGTCGGCAATGACTTGAACGATGGTTTGACACCTGAGACACCTGTAAAGACACTCAAGAAGGCTTACGAGCTGTTGGATCCTATGGGCAACATTGGCAGCAATGTCATCGTCATCATGGGCGAGTATGCCGACCACGACTTCACCGAGTTCCTCGACAACCGTTGCACACGTCGCAACCCATCTTACTTTGTCAAGGATCGTCCGGCTCTGATCACAGGCCGTATGGGCAACTTCCGCAACAGCCGAATGCTGTTTGCCGGATTGTCTATCAAGTTCAATGCCGACACCCGTTTCGAGCAGATCAACCTGCACGGCACCTCGTTCGAGATCAACGAGCTTACCGATCAGGCCAAAGTCTTCGCTTGTGGCAACAATCTCACCATGGGCTACGGCATCAGCATCAATGGTTACAAGGTAATGGACTACACCCAAGGTATGACCGAAGGCGTCTTCGTTCCTTCCATCACAATCTATGGTGGCCAGCTCAACAACAACGATCCTGAGTATGTTTCGAAAGATAATGTCATCACCATTTATTCCGGCACATACGGTCGTGTTATCGCAGGCGACGGTTACACCCTCCAGATGGAAAAGACAGGCAACGTCTCTGGTCAGCCACAGCGTCCTATCCGCACCCGCATCGTCTGCGACGCTGCCAATTATTTCGATCCATACCACAGCCAGTACGATGTTTCATTGATTATCGGTGGTCAGGGTGACGGTTGTATCTTTGCCGACACACAGATCGAAGTGAAGGGCGCCAGTCGTGTAGGTCGTATCGTAGGTGGCAACGTCGCATTCGGCCGTACCATCCCCGGCAAGCCAACCGACAGTTTCTTCGGACAGACCGACATTACCGTTTCGGGTGGTACAGTCAACGAGATTATCGGTACCAACCTCGGACGTTATGGTCACATCCTCTATCCCGACGAGACCGACCACGACTCTTGCGTAACCTACTTCTATGGCCGAAGCAACATCAACCTGATTGGCGGTACCATCGTCAATCACCTCACAGGTGGTGGTTCTGCCGACATCGTCGGTTACGATTATGACTCCAAGCATCACACCTACGACAATCGCGTTCCATTCTGGCGCGATGGTCAGGTCGAATACGGCCAGTATGAAGAGGCCAAAGGCAAGATGCCTATCGTTCAGTTGCGCGACGGCATTCTCGACCTCAGCAAGACTGAGCTGCACATCAACATCGGTGGCGATGCCAATATCCGTTGTTCTGTCTATGGCGGTTCGGAATCCGTTTCCAGCCTGTTGCCTACACGACAGGCAGCTTCTCAGGTCGGTTGTATTTATGGCGACACCTACATCAACATGACCGGTGGTTTGGTCGAAGGTTACCTCTTCGGCGGATGTCACGGAGACTTGACCTACTTCGAAAATTCCGATAACTCCGCCTTCCCTACCGTCAACGGACAGATGGTTGACCGCATGTACTTCTCGCGCATTGGTCAGATGTATGGCAACACCCACATCTCAGTAACCGGTGGCGAAGTGCTTGGTCTTATTTATGGTGGTGGCGAAGGTACTTACTACCGTGCCATGTCCGAGACCGACCTCACCAATGCTGTCGATCTGATTGGTGCTACCTACGGAACAACACAGGTCAACATCGGTGGCGATGCAACTCTCCATGAGTATATCTTCGGTGCTGGCAACTACGCCCACATTCTCCGCACAGGCGATGAGGCTCAGCCAGAACTTGCTGGCTGTACCGAAGTCAACATCTCTGGTGGCAACATGTATGGTGCAGTCTTCGGAGCCGGCCACGGCAACAAGGACGAGATCAACGACCTCTCTTCCATCTATCCTAAAGTGGAAGGCGATGTTCGAGTCAATCTGACTGGCGGTCAGTTCCTCTACAACGAATTGGCACCACGTTACATCTCTCGCCGTGTTTACGGTGTTTGCTGTGCAGGCATGGCAACCAGTACCGTCAAGGGCGACACCTACCTGAACATCGAAGTCAACCCATTCCCAGAGGACTTGAAGAACAATCCTAAGATCTCTGCCGATCAGGATCTCCTTCTTTGTGCTGGTGGCTACGACAAGGACTGTGCTGTTGCAGGCACCACACACCTGACGCTCAATGCTCCTAAGAATGTGCTCTTCGAGAAACTGCATGGTGGTTCCGTCTTCGGAACAGTCGGCAGCACACAGGTCAGCATCCTCAGCGGCAAGATCAAGTCGCTCTACGGAGGTAGCCGTTACGGTGATGTCTTCAATTCAACCAACATCGTAGTCGGTGTCGAAAACGACAGCATCAACGCAAACGACAATATCGAAATCGAGAGTGTCTATGGCGGCAACGAAGCCGGTGGCACTGTCGGTGGCAAGAAAGATACATCAGGAGCCCACGTCAAGATCAACGGTGGTTCCATCATGAACGTCTTTGGTGCAGGCGATGGCGGTCTTCAGAGCTACAACTCTGAAGACCCAGCCTCCTTTACCAAACCTTACACATCTGCAACCTGGATCAGTGTCTCTGGCACTGATTCAGCAGTTGCTGTTATCCAGAACCTCTATGGTGGAGGCAACAATGCCACTGTAGGTTTTTTTGATCCCGCGCCGAACCATAGGCCGGAGTTCGGGATGTCGCGGGTAGATTTACGGCCTAATTCAGGAAACATTCACATCAACATCGGTAGTCATGTTCGCATTGGGAATCTCGTTATGGGAAGCAATGGCGAACATCTTTTGGATTATATCCCATCCTACACCCTGGATGGAAAGACCTGGCACAAAGGCTTTGAGAGTCAGGCAGACTTCGAAACATTCTGTCATTCGGTTGACGTAAGCTGTGTTCCCGTTCTCACATTCAACAAGGACGGACTTTTTCATAATGACTATGCCATTGATGACCGCTTGAATCGCAAGGTAGTATTCGAAACTCCCGGCGAGATGGATGCGGACGATATAATTATTGACAACTTTTTTGGTGGAGGCAATCGTGGTTCAATGACTGGCGACAGCCTGTATCAATACACCCTTCCTACTGGAGTCCTGATCCGGAACTCGGTAGTTGGAGGATGCCAGAGCTCCATCATCGAATACACCGAGAGCGAAGGTCCACACAAAGGCACAGTTCGCCGATGGGTTGGAGGCATGAGGCCCTATCGCAACGTCGAGAGTGCCATCCACGAACAGCGCACACAGCTGAACCTCTTCTGCCAATTCTCGCCACTTCAAGCCGGAACCGACAGCATCGGGCGCAGTTGCCACATCGGTGCCAAAGTCTATGGTGGTTGTCAGGACCGTGGTGTTTCGGTCGGTGTTTCGGTCGTAAACCTCCACAGCGACCTGATCGGAGACTATCAGAAAGACAATCTTCCCTCATTATTTAATATCGCGCGCGAGTGGACCGGTGATGCAGCACAGATTTATGGTGGTGGCAAAGGCGCCGAGGCCGAAGCTGTAGGCAACACCTACGTCAATCTGAAGGGTGCTGTCTTCAATGGCAAGAAGTGCATTCCCAACGTAATGCATGCCTTCGGTGGTGGTATGGCTGGCAATGTGGTTGGCCGAAGCAACATCTACTGCGACTTCCAGTGTCCCATTGCAGACCCGATGGATGCCATTACCCACTGTGTGTGGGGAAGCCTCTATGGTGGTGGACGTCAGGGTAGCATCGTACGCCACAGTCAGTTGATTCCCGAAGTCGAGGAGCCCAAAGACAATGGCACACACGTTCGAGTCTGGAGCGGACAGATTGATCGTGTCTATGGAGGTTCACGCATCGGCAATGTCGAAGGTGCCAGTTTCGTAGATATCGACGATCGTGCCGAACACCATTTTCACACCATCATCCGTCAGGTATTTGGTGGCAATGACCTCAGCGGAAAAATCGGCATGGGAACCATTCCGCCGATGGTCGAAGGCAACGATTCCATCCACACCAGCACCTACGTACTGATACGCGAACAGCGCAAGCAGGATGGACAATACACCGGATTCCCACTCATCGCCGAGGTCTTTGGTGGAGGCAATGGTGAGTACGGAGATCACAACGAACTGCAGACTGTCTATCAGGGTGGCTCGATTCCTACCCGCAACGGTGGCACAATCAACTTGGCAGGTCTCGAATATCCGAATGTCGATTCAACCTATGTCGAAGTCCGTGGTGGTGCCATCTGGTACCTTTACGGTGGCGCCAACAACAGTTACGTGACACAAGGCACAACCCTCCACATCGACTATGGCGACGACAATGCCCACGAGCGTTGCTCCTTCAATGCCAGCGCATCGCGCAGCTGCTACGAACGAGGCAAACATGCCTACAACCACATGCAGGCCGACGGTGGTGCCATTGTCAACGATTCCATTGTTCGTGCCATGTATAACATCCTGAGCGTATTCGGTGGCAACAAGACAGCCCCTATGGTCATACAGCCCAACTGGCATCTCGGACAAGCCAAGATCCACAACGTCTATGGTGGATGCAACAAAGGCAACGTCTATTACTATGCCGACAACAACCAGCAGGGCAATACGCCACACATGGGATTACGCCTCGATCTGGAGTGTCCGAAACTCAACATCGACAACGTCTATGGTGGATGCCGCATGGCCAGCGTACTGGCTTGCCACAGTCATCTGGATCCACACACCCATATCTACCACCACAAGCTGATCGATCTGAAGGACTATGAATACGGAACAACCATCCACGTGGGCGATGGCACCTACGGACGAATCTTTGGTGGCAACGACATCTCCGGCTCTGTCTTGAGTGGTACCCGCATTCAAGTCGAAGGTGGCAAGATTGGCGAAGTCTATGGTGCTGGCAATGGTGAATATGTCTATCAGGTCAAAGATGACGTCAAGGAAGTTCAAGCCGTGTTCGACAAGGACCTGCAGCAATACATCTGCCAGATTCCACGGCGCAATGGCGTCACGACAGACTTCGACAAGATCAAACTGATCGAGAAGATTCGACCGAACATCGCCAAGTCATGCATCGAAATCGCCGGTGGCTTGGATGCCCAAAGCGGACAACGCAAGACGGTCTATATATCGGGAGCCGTCTATGCCGGTGGCAACTGCGCTACAGTCCTTGACAACAATGGCAAACCGGGCGATATCCAGATTGATCTGGGCGACTATATTGTCATCAACAATGTCTATCTTGGCAGCAACGGCCAGCATCACATCGACAAGGAGTACATCCAGCATCTCATGGCTTACAACGACTTCAAGAGTATGGCCGAAGAGGAGAACGGACGCAACCTGCTCGATTATCACATGGATGCTGTCACGATGCATGGTCTGCCACGAGACTTCCAGCTTCGCCGTCGCTACGACAAGTGCTATATCGGTTCCTTTTATATGGGTGGTGCACGTGGCTCGTTGGCTGCTCATGGCGAGCTCTCGATCACCTTCCCTCAAACCATGACGATCTTCAACAAGATTGTGGGTGGTTCGGATCAGGCTCGCATCATCTATTCGGACCTCAATGGCAGCGTCAGTTCCGAGGGTGGCCTCCTGTGGGATGGCATCGGTTCGAAGCCTGAGATTGCTCTCGAAGTGGAATGTCCTTTCCGTGGTTTGGAGATGAAGATGGACGATCGGTTCAAGATCACCGACTACCTCTGCAAGTATGGCGAAGACGATAATGTTCAGGTCTATCCTGGTTGCTATCTGAACGGCAAAGTAGAGGGTGCTGTCAACGTAAATATTAACAATGAATAAAACGATAGATTATGAAGAAATACATCAAACCAGCCATTGCCAGTTTCGATATGGCTCCTACCAGCATCTTGGAAGGAAGTGTTACTATTAAAGGCAAGATTGGAGTTTCCTCATTCTTCACCGATCGTGATGACTGGGAAGCCACATCCGACGAATCTGGCAATACTACCACCAAATACAATTTCTGGGAATAAGCACTTTATGAGTTAAAAGTTAAAAATTAAAAGTTAAAAAATAATAGTTAATTCGAGTGTCGCAAGTGCGAAACCAGAAGTTATAAGGACGTTTGAAACATTGTCGTCTTCCTAAATTAATGGCTCGCAGAGTAAACAGAGTGAAATAAAGAAAACTCCTCTAAACTCCCATAACTCTGTGAGGATTTATAGACACGACAACTTTTGTATTGTGTCTTTGTGTGAGAAAAACAATCTGCTTCATCTGCAACATCTGCGTGAAACCATTATTCGACCGCGAAGGAAGAATTGTCGTTAATAGAGAACAGATATGAGAGCTTTCAATACAGCGGGTACTTGTCGCCCGAACGAACACTATATGGTGGACATCACCGAACGGTTGGAAATCATCCGCAAGATGGTTGCCAAGGGTGACTATTTCTGCATCAACCGTGGTAGGCAGTATGGTAAGACTACCACATTGGAAGCTTTGGCTGATTATCTGAGAAATGACTACAGCGTTTTTAGCATCAGTTTCGAAGGACTGGATGACGAAACATTTGCCACAGCATCAACAGTTGCTGTAGAGTTTCTAAATTCACTATTGATGGAAACTTCTGTAAATGGTGCTTCCGAGGAAGTCCAGACATTATTAGAAGAATCAATACCATCCGAAGGCGAAAAATTATCGACAACAAATTTTACAAAGATAATATACCGTTTATGTAGTATTTCCGCAAAACCTGTGGTTGTACTGATTGACGAGGTTGACCAGGCAAGCAATAACGAAGGCTTTGTCAAATTTCTCGGTGTACTGAGGAAGATGTTCCTGTCTCGCAATAAATATCCCACCCTACAATCCGTCATCCTCGCGGGTGTCTATGACATCAAGAACCTCAAACTGAAGATCCGCACAGAAGAAGATCATCAGTATAACTCGCCATGGAATATAGCCGTACCATTTGATGTCGATATGAGCCTTTCGGCAAAGGGTATCGCTGGTATGCTTGCCGAATACAAAGCTGACCACAACCTGACGTTTGATGAAGTATTCGTTGGTCAGATGATCCGTGACTATACCGCAGGCTATCCATTCCTCGTGAGCCGCATCTGCCAGATCATCGATGCCCAGCAATACACATGGGACAAGGAGGGGGTACTGAAGGCGGTCAATGCTCTGCTCAAAGAGGGCAATACGCTCTTTGATGATATGCAGAAGAAACTGACTCAGTTCCCAGGTCTTTCGGATATGATGAAATCCATCATCTTTGGCGGAAAGCGAGTATCGTTCAACTATTACGACCAGGATATCAACATTGCCCTTATGTTCAACTTCGTGAAGGAAGAGGGCGGTGCTACAAAGATTGCCTGCCGCATATTCGAGACATGGCTATACAACTATTACATCTCTCTCGACAAACCATCTTCCATCTATCAGTTGGGCGAATACGAAAAGAACCAGTTCGTACATGATGGCTTCATCGATATGCGTCTTCTCATGGAGCGTTTCTGCGTTCACTTCAACGAGATCTACCGTCCTGGACACGATGATCAGTTTATAGAGGACAATGGCCGAAAGATCTTCCTTACCTACCTGCGTCCTATCATCAACGGCATAGGCAATTACTATTGCGAGGCCCAGACGCGCGACCTCACCCGTACCGACATCATTATTGATTATCTCGGTCAACAGTACATCGTGGAATTAAAGATATGGCGAGGACAGTCGTACAATGAACGTGGCGAGAAACAGCTTGCGGAATATCTTGAACGGTATAACCTGCAAACGGGCTACATGGTAAGTTTCTGCTTCAACAAGACAAAGGAGTCAGGCTTGCTACCTCCTGTAGAATTGAATGGTCGAACATTGATAGAAGCGATAGTCTAAAAAATGCGACCTTTACGGTTGAACGTGGATGTAATGGATTTAACTACGGAAAGCAACAGCCTGCATCGTTTTGTCTGAACGGTGCAGGTTCTTTTTATGCCTTGTCTAAAATGAACAATGAACAAAGATCTGCGTGAAACCATTATTCGACCAAGAAGAAATAATTGTCGTAATTGTCCAAATTGTCGTTAAAAATTAACAAGAAAGCAAAGAAATAATCTGAGTAATCTGTGCTATCTGTGGGAGATATATTTTAACCACGGAAAGTGCGGAAAGAAACGGAAATAATAATTCTGTGGGAGTTTTTTTCGAACGCGAAAGGAGCGTAAATACGGAAATAAACAATTCAAAATTCACTAATTCACCAATTCTTGATAATAAAAACCAATTCTTGATAGTGAAGGCAGTAGAGCAATACTTCTTCCCACAATTTCCCTTGGGCAGGTGTCATGGATTTAAGCTCAAGAATCAAAGAAGAAAAAGAAATTGTGGTGGGGGTGGTGGTCTCGCGCGTATTCTCCTCTACCTCTTATTCTATATCTTTATCTAATTCTTACAAAATAGGTACTGGCGTGTGTGCGGCTGGGTGTGCGCCTGGGTGTGCGCCTGGGTGTGCGCCTGAGTGTGCGCCTGAGTGTGCGCCTAGGTGTGCGCCCGCGTGTAGGGCACTTCATCAGAAAGGCTATAAGTGTCTGCTTGAGCATCGTAAACAAATAGCTCAGCTGGCAATTTGTAGAATGGCGATCGGTGATCCAAGACACAAACTGAGCATTCGTGCCTAACCTGATGAACAAGAATAAAATCGGGGTAACATTACGAGGTGAGATGATCCACTGTCAGATTGTCTGATCATCGACCAAGGTAGCAAAAAAAACAAATCCATTCCACAAAAGTCATAACTTTTAAGGATTCAATTCCACAAAAGTCACAACTTTTAAGGATTCAATTCCACAAAAGTTAACATTTTCTTGCAGATTTCAAAAAGAATACATATCTTTGCCGCATCAAAATTGATTGAACTATGATAGATAGGACTCTAAGAGAATCTATACTTTCTGGATTGGGAAGCAAGAAAGCAATCATCATAATGGGAGCTCGACAAGTTGGAAAATCCACTTTGTTGAAGCAGACATTAGGTGATCGCGATGATATCTTGTGGCTGAATGGAGACGAGGACGATGTCCGACAACTCTTCTTGCAGGCTAATTCCACAAGATTAAAAGCCATCATAGGCAACAAGCACATGGTAGTCATTGACGAGGCCCAACGCATACCAGACATCGGACTACGGATGAAACTGATCACAGACCAAATGCCAGACATTCAGTTGGTCGCAACCGGAAGCAGCTCTTTTGATCTGGCTTCCAAAGTCAATGAACCCTTGACTGGCAGAAAGAGAGAGTTCAGAATGTATCCACTGACCTTTGCCGAAATGGTCCAGCATACGTCTCTTCTGGATGAGCTTCGGATGATACCTCATCGTCTGGTATATGGATACTACCCAGAGGTCGTTTCTAACCCGGGAGAAGAGAGAACAATCCTTAAGGAATTGACGGACTCATACCTCTACAGAGATCTTTTGACCTTCGACCGAGTAGCACATTCCAACAAGTTAGCCGCTCTGCTCAAAGCATTGGCATTCCAGATAGGAAGCCAAGTGAGCAACCGAGAACTCGGACTATTGATCGGACTTGATCCAAAGACCATAGACAAATACATTGATATCCTCGAGAAATCATATATCATATTCCGCATAGGATCATTCTCAAGGAATCTCAGGAACGAACTCAAGACCACTCAAAAAATCTACTTCTGGGACTTAGGTATCCGAAATGCCATCATCGGAAACCTCGCTCAGGTTGAGAATCGTTCAGACGTCGGCGAACTATGGGAAAACTATGTGATAGCCGAGCGACTCAAATGTAATGGCTATCGTAACAGCTTTTCCAACAGTTGGTTCTGGAGGACCAAGCAACAACAGGAAATCGATTATCTGGAGGAGGAAGACGGACAAATCTCTGCCTTCGAGATGAAATGGAACGATAAGAAAGCAAATGCGAAATGCCCGGAATCTTTCACAAAGGCATATCCTGAGGCAACATTTCAAGTCATCACTCCTTCTAATATCGAAACAATCCTTCTTACCTGATAGGAAATTATTAGGGAGTTTCGGAAGTTTTTTTGGCTGGAAGCCAATATTTTAAGGAAATGAGTTTCCATTTTTATGTTCTTCTATCCAATCTAATATATCGGATGGTTTGACTTCTTGTTTATTCATTATATATATAACAAGCACTTTTAGTCTTGATATGGAATATCAAGCATGACAACATCATTAAACCGATACAAGTGCATAGGACCCATTTGTGAAACAATATCTTGTCTCTTAATATCATACCATATTACGCGAGTATATTCAGGGACAGCACAATAACCACGACGAAAGTCTGAGTCGCTTATACCTTCCTTACTATATACATAAATCAACTCATAGTGTTCGTCGGCAAGCATATCTACGTCTTCCTTTGTCCAATATTCTTCTCCTTCTTCATAGTCTGGACTATCCTTATCGACAATCTCCAAAGGGAACTCTCCACCGAAAAAGTCATACAAAGACCTTTTTCGGACAATGAAGAAACAAAGTATCTCACCTTGTTCATTGAAACTGACTTTGCTTAACTCAAAGCATATATCTTCATTATATAGACTTTGATTGGAACTTACCTTGACAAGCATTGGTAAATCTTCTTTTGTGATGCTTCTTATTTCCATAAAACTATTGTATTTATCATTTTTCACAAGTATAGTCCATTTGTTTTCAAATCCCAAAGATAAATACAGAAAAAGAAGATACATTATGAAACATTTGAGAAAATTCGGTTCAGCAGAAGAAATGAAATAGGTTGTTGAGTCATCGTTGTACATTGAAGAAACAGAAAAGCACCGAATTTGATCGGTGCTTTCATTTTCGATATGCGCTTCATTCCTTACTGAGGAAATCCTGATTCTCGATGACATTGCCAAAGGCATCAATAATGCGCCACTGGGTGATGTTGCGCTGCTCGCTGGAGATGCCGACACCGCACTTAAGGACCCTCCCTCCTTGGGGGAGTTGGAGGGGGCCGTAAGGTATGGCATGACCCTTGCTGTCAATCTGAGCCAAAGCATTCTCTACAGAGTCATCCACCTCAGTTCGAGCACGAAGATATCTGTCTTGGTCTTGATCACCACATCGGCACGCCCCATTACGAAGATGAAGCAGATTATTGTTCATTGTTCATTATTCAACATAGATGGCATTTTGACAAGAAATCCCCTAAAGAATGGAAATAAATGCAACAAAAAGGCAATTATGCTTTGTTAATTCAAAAATTTTGTCTATATTTGCACCTTGAAAAAACGAAGAAGGGCTAACATTTTCAAAATCTCGTTTTTTATATTATTCTCAGAAAGATTTGAAGAATGGGAGTTTTCTGCTAAAGAGAATACTTCTTATCTTCTCCTCTTCTTTGAGTTTATTTACCTAAATTAAAATCACTAAACAAAAAAGATGAAAAAGAAGTACACGACACCACTGACGGAATGCATTGACGTCGATCCTCAACTACCCGTATGTGGTTCTGGAAATGGACAATCAAAAATTCAAGTTTATGACGGAGAAGAAGAAGAAGGAGGAGATTATGCAGAATCTTCTCAGCTCCGTTCATCATTGTGGGGTAATTAAAAGGCAAACATTATGAAAAGAATTATACTCTCTATCATTCTTCTTTGCAGTTTCTGCCTCATGAAGGCAGCAATCGGTGCAGGCCGCATTAGCCAAACCTGGTGGCAGGAAGGCGAAAATGTTACGTTTACGGTTACGTTCAATAGCGATAGAAACCCGACATTAAATTCTAATTCAATAACCATTGATGGTAACAATGTTACCAACTATGGAAAAGTTACAAAATCAGGAATTACAACGAACACTAATGCAGACAGAAATGTAGATTTTAATCTCAACAAACTCGAACCTGGTACTTACACATTAAGGATAGAGGAGGGTGCTTTATCATATACAACTACTGGTAATAATAAACAGACATTCAACAATCCAGAGTTTTCTGCAACCATTACCGTTGCACACAACAACACCTATTTCCTGAAGACAACCCACAACGGTGTTGACATGAATTTAGGCCGTGGCAATCGCTTTGGCTTCCGTGCTGTATTGGATCGTTGGGGCGTAGGTACAATTGTTTCAACTGCGCAAGATGGATCGACCACAATCAAGTTCATTGATGGCGCTAAACGCGATGGCAACCTTGCAGAATACCTCTATGCTGCCAATGTGACAGAAATCTACACAGACCAGATATCAAGTGAAAACATCCAAACTTGGAAGTTGAATGCACAACAGGATGGCTCCTATATCCTTGAGAGCAACACCTACCCAGGTCATTATGCTTACGTGACCGAAGGCATTACTGAATGGGACAATATCAGTTTGACTACCAATGAAAGCCAAGCTTTGCGATGGACATTGGAAAGACCCGCTGACCACAAAGCAAGAATGGACGCTATCCGTGCCTCTTCCAAGCAGGTTAAAATACCTACTGGAGCCAATGTACGTGTAAAGAAATATATTGAGGCGAAACCAGGGGTAGATGTTCGCGAAGTCTTTCAAGGTGCAGCAGGTGTTCAATTCGAAGCATATACCGACTTGTTGCAGCCTGGCATCTATAGTTTCAAGATGCAGGCATTCTTCCGCACAGCAAGCAATGACTCGACCTACAATTTAGGCAACAATGTTGATTGTCCTCCTGCCTATATCTTCATCGAGGAGATCAATGCTCCCGAAGGACAGGCACACAGCACCTCCTTCGAGGCCAAAGTGTATAGTGTCTTCGACCGAGACTGGCAGATGGACAAAACAACATCAGGAGCCGTTGCATACGATAGAAAATACTATCCAAACGAAGTGACAAGTGCAGGAGTTGCATTCTCGCAAGGCAAATATGCTGACGAAATCACCTTCGAACTGACAGAACCCAAGCGCCTGCGCTATGGTCTCTATCAGATTGGCAGTTTAGGTATAAACAGACACTGGATGTGCTGGAACCAGAATAGCATCGAGTTGACCTGCTACACCATCAATGAGGCAGAGAACTATGTAGGTAACCCCTATCTGTCGAACAGATACGCACAGCCAGGTGATGTCGAGATCCTGTGTCTTGAGGCTTATGCATCCGATGGCTCAGAACCAGTGCTTACACTCTCAAAGAATGCTCCAGACTATCTCAAGCAGGATACTCCAGGTGGTCCAATCTATTATACAGTTCCTAAGGGCGAGTTGAAGCCTATACAGATTCCTGCAGGCGCCATCTATTTCACAGCAGATGGTAATGATATCACGAATCTCGAAAAGAAGCTGACTCCTATCGCTCCAGTCATCAAAGATGGCCACTACCTGATCAAGAGCAAGAACGATGGACGCTATCTCTCTCGTGGCGGAGCTTATGGTACACAAGCTGTATTACTGAATGCTGGTGTACCGGTCGAGGTAAAGACCGATGGCAACAACCTGACCACCTTCCGCTACGAAGATACAGACAAGTATCTCTTCATGACCACCGATTATGCCGTGTTCACCGATCAGGCATGGGACGGCGGTGTACAATCGCAGAAGCAATGGCATGTGGTCAAGAACGCTCAGAACGAAATCATGATGCACAACATCGAGTTGAAGCACAATGCCTTTATGCACAACATCGGTGAAGCAACCACACAATTGCCTGATGGCTCTTTAGCCACTTGGGAGTTCATCTGCCTCGACGATGAGGCAAGTTCTGACGAATTTGCCAATATCAAATTGGAGGGTGACATCTTGCCGGAAGTGATCCAAACAGAGTTAATGAATGCAAATTCACCACTCACTTCGATCGACATCCGCAAGTTGAATCTCAAAGAGGATCAAAAAGTGTTGATCAGTAATAGCGTGATCCCAAACTTGATTATCTACACCAACGAGGCTATCCGTGACCACAACGATGTAGTGGAAGGTAATTGCTCGAAACTGGTTGTAACCGACGGCTACAAGTTCAGCGCAACGGAAGCATTTACCGCAGCCAGTGCATCGTACAGCCGAAATATGGGCACCTCGCAATGGGGCACCATCGTATTGCCATTCGATGTACCGATCGACGTTGAGGCTCAGCCATTCGACTTCTATCAGGTCAGCGAAATCGACGGAGATGCCATCATCATCAACAAGCTTACGGGCACACTGGCTGCCGGCACTCCTGTACTGGTACGTCGCGATAATGCGTTGGTGGCAGAAGACAAACCTCTCGACATCGAGGTCAATATATCAACCCATGTCACAACAGGCGAGTCTTTCAGTTCCGAAACTATCAACGGAGAGCTGACTCCTAAAGGCACTTTCGTCAAAGAGAAGTTCTATGATGGTCTTTATATATCGAAAGATAAGTTGTACCCTGCAGACAAAAAGGCCAATGGCGTCAACTTGAACCCTTTCCGTGCCTACTTCGAAACCGTACAGCCAGCCTCTGCCGCTTCGTATCGCTTTACCATCAGCGAGGTTGAGGTGGAAGTAAGCGGATTGGAGTCGTTGGCAGATATGCTCAATGAGGCTTCTTACTACGATCTGAATGGTCGCCAGTTCAACCAGCTTCAGCCCGGCATGAAACTTGTAAAGAACAAGCAAGGCAGAATCTGCAAAGTGTTGGTCAAATAAGCAAGTTTTCTGTTGCTAAAAATTAAAGAGGTCTTCCCCAAACAGGAAGACCTCTTTTATTATTAGTTTCGCAAGCTCAACATAAGAGGAGTAAAAGGGCTTTTACTCCCCTTAACTACATACCTATTGTATCGTCAGAATGCCTGCAGGACGAAGATCCTGAGGACGAGAAGACGAACCGCAGAGAATCTGATAACGGCCCTTACGGGTAGAGAGTTCATCGATGGCAGCATCATAGTATTGGAACGATTCGCCATTCAAAGCGATAACAGCCTCTCGGGTTTCGCCAGGCTTAAGACTTAACTTCTCGAAGCCCTTCAATTCCTTGATTGGAGCCTCCTCATTGTCGAGCGAGCGGATGTAGAGCTGAACAATCTCCTCGCCAGCCACAGAGCCCGTATTAGTAACAGGCACACGCACAGTGACCGAACCATCGATCTTCATCTTCTTGGCCGACATCTTGGGCTTGCCGTAATTGAAGGTAGTATAGCTCAAACCATAGCCGAAAGCATAAAGTGGCTCACCGCCGAAATAACGGTAGGTACGATTCTCCATGCTATAGTCGAGGAAGTCTGGCAACTGATCGTTCGAAGCATAGAAAGTGACAGGCAACTTGCCCGAAGGACAATAATCGCCGAAAAGAATGTCGGCCAAAGCAACCGAACCACCCTGACCTGGATACCAGGCCTGCAAAAGGGCATCATACTGATCCTCGAGTGCACCATAGGCAAGAGCAGAACCGGAACAACTGACCATAACCACAGGCTTGCCGGTAGCGCGCAGAGCCTTAAGCAGACGCTGCTGGACAACAGGGAGGTCGATATCCTTCTTGTCGCCACCTTCGCCCTCCATCTGGGCAGAGATGCCACCAATCATGATGATAGCATCGGTCTGCTTGACATCAGCCAACACCTCCTTGAACTCATTGAGAGAGCGCTGACAGATATCACCATTGAGCATAGCGAAATGACCCTGTCCACGACGGTACTCAACCTTGATATCGTAAGTCTCGCCTGCCTTCACCTCGAAAGTCTTGTACTCCGGAACCCGGTTGAAGCCAAAGCCTCGGCGACTGCCTCCCTTCTTCTGCTCGACGAGCTGGCCATTGACATAGAGGTCGTAGCCATTGTCGGACGAGAAGGTATAATTGATCGGACCCGTAAAGTCGGCCTTCCATTGACCGGAAATACGAACTGCCACCGAATCGCTCTTGACTCCCTCGGCAAAGCCCCAGGCACCAAAGGTACTGAACGACAGACGATCCATGTAAGAGACCTTGACTGGCTCGCCACTCATCTGCTTGTTTTCGAAGAACTCCACCTTCATGCCCTTGCCATCGTTGAAGAGTGGCAAGCAGTAACGGGTATTGTATTCGTCCTGCAACTCGCAAGCCTTGTGGTAGATGATCTTGGCACCAGGCACGGCATTACGGATGCCCTCGAGTAGGGAATGCTGGTGGGCCTTGGTTGGGGTTCCACCATAGTTACCATTCAGGAGTTCGATATTATCGGCATTCGGACCGACAACGGCAATCGTCTGGAGGCTCTTGGACAAAGGAAGCACAGGAGCATTGCCCCACTTGCCATTCTTGAGGAGAACCATCGACTCGCGAGCAGCCTGAATGGCCAGCTGATGATTAGACTCGGAACTGATATACTCCTCACCCATCTTGGCCCAAGGCAGACGGTCTGCAGGATCGAACATACCCAACTCGAAACGTCCGGTCAAGGTCTTGCGCAAATGTTCGTCGAGCAATGACTCCTTGATCAAGCCCTGCTGCAAAGCTTCGGTCAGGACCATGAATACCTTGCCACACTCCAGGTCTGTGCCATTGAGAACGGCATCGACAGATGCACTGAGAGGGTCTGGATGGGTCTCGTGCTGACCTTTGTTGTAGAAGTTATTGATAGCGTCGCAATCGGTCAGGACAATGGCATCGTAGCCCCACTTTTCGCGCAGAATCTTGATGAGCAGGCGATCGCTCATACAACATGGCTTGCCCTCGTAACGGTTGTAGGCACACATCACCTCACGCACGTTACCCTTCTGCACCAACGCCTTGAATGCAGGCAGATAGGTCTCCCAAAGGTCTCGCATCGAAACACGGGCATCGTACGAATGGCGAAGTGGTTCTGGGCCACTATGAACAGCATAATGCTTAGCACAAGCATGCGTCTTGAAGTAGTTGGGATCGTCGCCCTGCATACCCTTGACGGTTTCGACACCAAGCACAGCCGAGAGATATGGGTCCTCGCCACAAGTCTCTTGTCCACGGCCCCAACGGGGATCACGGAAGATATTGACATTCGGACACCAGAAGGTCAGTTCCGGATTGCCGGGATAATAGGTCACACCCATCGGCACATTGTAGAGCGATGCAGCGCTGTGGTCCGTACGGTTCCAGTTGGCACGAGCTTCGTCGCTGACGGTAGCAAAGACATCATGCATCTGCTGCGGATTGAAGGCCGAAGCCATACCGATAGGCTGCGGATAGACGGTATAACCATCCTGACGGACACCATGGCAAGCCTCGCTCCACCAGTTATAGCTTGGAATATCCAAACGATCGACCGAAATGGACTTGTTCATCATCAGACCGACCTTCTCTTCGGGAGTCAGCATCGAAAGGAGATTCTCAACACGCTCTTCGATCTTCAGCGCAGGATTACGGAACGGATAGATGTAGCCCTGAGCACGAGAATCGGTTGGGAACAATGTCCACTGCACACTCCAGGTCAACGAGTCGCCGGGCTGCAATTCGGTATAAGCGCCCTGACTCTCGATCTCGACAATCTTGCCACCCTTATCGACATAGACCTGAATCTCTGCCTCATCGGGAGCAGCCTGTCCAGCCTGCAGATCATCGAAACGCTTGGTCAATACCAAACCTTTGTTGACATACGAAAGCCAGCCTTTGCCATCGACATTAACCTTACGATTGCTGGACGAATGATCGATGTCATATTGTGCCCAGCCAGCCTCATTCTTGCGGAAATTCAAGCCAGCCATGCCATTCGAACCGGTAATCTTCCCGACCTCTGCATCGCAATAGATTGAACCCTCCTGTGGCACACGGGTTATCTCCCACGGAGCTACCTTGCGAGCCTCGTTCGATTCATTGATCATAGTGTAGGTCACGACAAAGCCCTGTGACTTCGCATCGACTGCGAAACGCTTGCGAATACGGAGAGGGAACTTAGCGGACAACGGACTGGTCATCACATAAGCACCATTCTGCTCAACGACCTCGTACGGAGCCATGTCATGTTCGAAGACCGGAGGCCAGTTCCATTCCTTCTGCGGACTGGTCCAAAAGGTACTTCCGTACTGATTGGGGAAATTGATTTGTGACAACACTTCGGTCGAATCATACTTCAACGATACGATACGACCACCATTGGCGCCATCGATCTCCATGTGGGCATGACCCACCTGAAGAGAATAGCGCACTTCTGGATTCTTTTGGAACACGAAACGCGGTGCCTGTGCCATAGCGAGGCTACTCACCATGGACATTGTTACCGCCGAAAATAAAACTTGCTTCTTCATGTAATAGTAATGTAATTCAAAAAATAAGAAAATGTCGGATTTTTTCAAGTTTCGCAAGCTAAACTTGATAGTAGTAAAAAGGATTTTAAGAAGAGTAAAAGTGACGTTTGTCTGAATGGCTCGCAGAGTAAACAGAGTGAAATAAAGAGAACTCCTCTAAACTGGATTATTCATACTAATCCAGGAGTTATTAGTTGATAGTTATTAGTTAGACTGTTTGGTCGAAACTATAGTCTATTTTCAGTTCGAGGTTATAATAACTTATAACTAATAACTTATAACTTTGCATGAATTAATGCAAGCTAAACTCCCATAACTCTGCGAGGGATTATAGAAACGACAACTTTTTGTATTGTCTCTTTTACTCCCCTTTTACTTCCTTTTTACTCCTTTTTTACTCCCCTTTTTACACCAGAGAGTAAGGATCAAAGATTCTTCAGGTCATGCACCATTTGAATCTGATCTGGAGCCTTGAAGACAGCATTGCCTGCCACAAGAATATCGACGCCAGCCTCCTTGAGCTGCTTGCCAGTCTCAAGATTAACGCCTCCATCGCACTCAATCCAACAATGAGCATGACGGGAGTCAATCATCTGACGCAGACGACGAACCTTGTCGAGCATCGAAGGAATAAACTTCTGTCCACCGAAACCGGGATTGACAGTCATTACCAATGCGAGGTCAATATCTTCGATTACCTCTTCGAGCACAGAGATCGAGGTACCAGGATTGATGGCGACACCCGCCATCATGCCAGCTTCGTGAATCTGCTGAACGGTACGATGCAGATTCGGACAACATTCCTGATGCACGGTCATCATCTTGGCTCCTAACTTGGAGAGCACTTCGCACCAAGATTCCGGATGCAATGTCATGAGATGTACGTCAAATGGCTTTTCGACCTCTTTCTTGATCGATGCCATAACGGGAAAACCAAAAGAGATGTTTGGCACGAAACTGCCATCCATAACGTCGAAGTGCAGCCAATCGGCTTCACTACGGTTCAACCAGGCTATTTCTTGGTCCATATGAGCGAAATCTGCGCTCAATAATGATGGTGATACTTGCATAGAGGGGTAAAGGGTAAAGGGTGAAGGAGAAGGGAAAAGGTTAACGGACTGGCTTCTTCAATGCACGAATGATAAGCCATACGCCACCGAGGATGAATGGGATGCTGAGAATCTGTCCCATATCCAGCATCATTCCCTCCTCGAAGTCTTCTTGCACATTCTTGACAAACTCAATCAAGAAACGACTACCAAAGACGAGCGTAAAGAAACTACCAAGAAGCAGACCTGGACGTTTGCCTGCATCATAGCGTTTGTAGAGCCAGGCATTGAAGAAGAAGACGGCCAGATAACAAAGCGCTTCGTAAAGCTGCGTAGGATGTGAAGGTGCTGTAAAGATCGGTTCACGTCCAGCCTCGTAGGCACCAAGGTTGGTAATAAAGCGAAAGCCCCACGGAAGTGTGGTCTCGTGGCCATAAATCTCATGATTGAAAAGATTGCCAATACGGATCAATGCTGCCACCGGAGCAACAGCAATGCCCAATCGGTCAAGGACAAACAAAGCCGGAAGTTTGTCGCGCTTGGCGTAGAGAAGGACTGCCAGAAAGACGCCCAATGTACCGCCATGACTGGCCAAACCTCCCTTCCAGGTCATCAGGATCTCTAAAGGATGAGCCAGATAATACTCCGGATTATAAAAGAAACAATGACCGAGTCGAGCTCCGATCAAGGTACCCAGAAAACAATACAGAAAAAGGGTATATACCCGTTCCGGATCCTTGCCATCGAGCTTATAATACTTCTCCATCAACTTGACACCGATGGCAAAACCCACGATGAACATCAAGGCATACCATCGCAAAGCAAAGGCCCCCAACTGGAAAATAATAGGGTGTGCTGTCCAAGTAATTGTATCGAACATGATTTCTAAGTAGATATAATCTTAATTACGCCGCGAAGATAGCCATTTTTTATGTAACTACAAAGATTTTTTCGAAATTTATTTGGATATTCAACGAAAAGCCACTATCTTTACACCCATTAAAAGAGAATTGTCAATTACAAAATACTCATTATTATTTATACGCGCGTGATGGAAGAGTCTCTTTCGCTTTATGAACTCAACAGAATGGTGGCTCTCACCATTGCCGAAAATTTTGGCACTCCCCTCTGGGTTACTGCCGAAATCGCTTCGCTCAATGTGGCCAGCAACGGACATTGTTACCTCGAGCTGATCGAAAAGAATCCGAAGAGCGGGACGACTACTGCCAGGGCCAAAGCGATGGTCTGGGCGAACCGCTGGTGGCTGGTCAGAGAAACGTTTGAAAAGGGGACCAGTCAGGCTCTCCAGGCAGGCATGAAGGTCATGGTACAAATCATGGTCAACATGCACGAAGCGTATGGTTATTCGTTGGTCATCCAGAACATCGAACCGAACTACACCTTAGGCGAAATGCAACGCAAACGCATGGAGATCATCCAAAGGCTGACAGACGAAGGCATGATCGACATGAATCGCGAAGTACCTATGCCAAGGCCCATACAGCGCATTGCTATCGTAAGCGCCAACACAGCAGCCGGCTATGGAGACTTCTGCCATCAGCTGGCAAACAATGAGTTTGGACTGAAATTCTACACACACCTTTTCCCGGCACAAATGCAGGGTGAACAAACGGAGTCTTCGGTCATAGAGGCTCTGAACAAGATCTACGAACATCAGGATCTGTTCGATGTGGCTGTAATCATCCGTGGTGGTGGTTCGGTTGTCGACCTGAACAGCTTCGACAGCTACGAACTTGCCGTAAACATAGCTAACTTCCCGCTCCCGGTCATTGTAGGCATCGGACACGAACGCGACAACACCGTTCTGGATGCAGTAGCACACCTCTCTGTCAAGACACCAACGGCAGCTGCTGCTTTCCTGATAGAACGGATGGCTGACGAACTCTCGACCATCGAAGATCTGCAAGCCAGATTACTCGACTCGTCGCAAGGTCGCATCGAACGAGAGCAAAATCGACTGGAACGATTCAATAACGTCATACAGGGCACGCACATCTGGCTCGGACAACAGTTGAACAGGCTGACACTGATCCAAGAACGTATTGGCATGCTGCTGCACAATCGCATCGAAACCGAAAAACAAAAGATGGACTTTGCCCAACGCACCATCCAGATGGCGCAACCAGACAACATCCTAAGCAGAGGATTCAGCATCACCCGTCTGAATGGCAAAGCGGTCAGAGATGCATCGACAGTCAAAGCTGGAGATATAATCGAAACGCAGACCGCTCATGGATCTTTCCTCTCCGAAGCAAAATAAGCATCAAGATATTCAATCAAGAGTGAAACAAAAAAAAGGTGTGACCCGAATGGATCACACCTTTATATTTTGCAAAATGCTCGAATTAGAGAGCAGCTACAGCCTCAGCATACTTAGCGAACTCAGCGTCGCTAGCAGCCTTAGCCTTCAAGCTTGCATCAGCCTTAACAGCATCCTTGAGGTTGCTTGCAACTGCAGCAGCATTGTTGGTACGAGCAGCAACAACAGCAAGGAGGTAAGAAGTAGTAGCATTCTTCTTGGCAACACCCTCGAGAGTAGCCTTAGCATCGCTGTACTTAGCAGAGCAGATCTGAGCTACAGCAAGGTTATTGCACTTCTTGCCACCGAAAGCGTTGATAGCCTGAGCATACTTGCCCTGACGAACAAGGAGAGTACCATAAGCCTCACCATACTCCTCACATGAAGTAGCCTTGCCAAGGTAGTTCTCAGCAGCAGCGAGATCACCTTCGTTGAGAGCGATCAAACCGAGGTTCATGTTAGCCTGTGAGTTGTTAGCGTCCTTGGCAACGATTGCAGTCCAAGCAGCCTTAGCCTCAGCGAGCTTGCCCTGGTTGAAGAGAATACCAGCGGTGTTGTTGGCAGCGCGGAAGTCCTCAGGGAAACGGTTAGAAGCGATACGATAGGTATTGAGCTTGTCAGCATCTGCAGTCTGCTTGTTGGCAGCATAGAGGAGCTCCTCGAGAGTCAATGAATCTGGGTTGCTGGCCAAGAGAGCCATAATCTCCTCGTCGCTGTGACCGATGTTGCGGACAGTAGCGGTAACCTTAGAATAACGAAGCTGTGGGAGAATCTCGTCAGCGAGTTCCTTGTAAGCAGCAGAGAGGTTCTTGATCTCACGCTCACGAGCATCTGGATCGCTGATACGACCGAGAACGCTGAGCACGAGGCTCTTGTCCTGGATGTTAGAGTTCTCAACGAGCTCCTTGAAGCCATTCCAATCCTCAGCAACCTGCTCAGGGTTGATAGAACCCTCCATCTTAGCCTTCTTGAGGAACTGGTTCAAGAAAGCAGAAGAAGCCTTCTCACGACCAGCAGCCAACTTCTCGTTGAGAGAAACAGCACCTTCAGGAGAAGCGGTAGAAACCATATCGATACCCTCGAACTGACGACGCTCCTCGTCCTTGGTGTTCTTGATTGCGTTCTGAACTTCCTTCATCTCAGCCTTGCCAGACTCTGAAGAACGGAGGTTGGTTGACTGATACTGATAGATGAGCGAAGCAACATACTTGTCGAAAGTATCCTTTACGAAGTTGTCTGCGCTGTAAGCAGGAGTAGCCTCGGTAGCTGCAGCCAAAGCCTCGGTAGCAACAACACCATCAGCAACCTTGATGCGGTCGAAGGTATAATCCTTCTTGCCGATGTGGCCAACATATTCGATATAGAGCTCAGACTTAGCCATCTCAGGTACATAGTCGAAGTGTGCCTTGAAGCTCAAAGTACCACCATACTTGTACATAACGGTCTCGTCGTTACCCTGAACCTTCTCACCCTGGAATGTAAGAGTCTCAGACTTTGCCTCGCCAGTAGCGTAAACCAAAACAGGAGTTACATCAACGGTGGCCTTCTTTGCGAAGTACTTTTCAGGATAAGTAACGGTAACTGTAGCGTCAACGCTTCCACCTACTGCAACGAGTGGGTTTGGATCGCAAGTGAAGTTCTCACTTGTCAATGGATCAAGATCGCTACAAGATGAAGCTGCAAGAACAGCAACTGCTGCAAGTGCAAAAGAAAAAATCTTCTTCATTGTGTTCGAAAAAATAATTTAGTTGTTTATATTTGATTTTGAGATTTAATTCCTCAATTTAAGATATAATTTACGCACATATATCGGCGCAAAGATAATCATTATTCCTATATGTTCCAAATTTTGAACCGAAATTATGCACTTTTTGTATTATTTATGACATTTATTGCGTGGATGGTATGTCAAAATCTCCTCTCTAAGCATCTGCCGATCGACCTTTGTGTAGATTTCTGTCGTCGAAATCTGTTCGTGTCCAAGCATCATTTGAATGGCTCGCAGATTGGCTCCTCCTTCGAGCAGATGAGTAGCAAAAGTGTGACGCATGGTATGGGGACTGATCTCCTTCTGGACGCCTGCCTCCTGTGCATATCGTTTCACGACATTGAACACCATCATACGACTCAGCGCACGACCGAAACGATTCAGGAACACATGATCCTGAAACCCTTGCTTCACATCCAATTCGTATCGGAACTGGAAGTAGTTATGTATTTCACGCAAGGCAGAATCCGAAATAGGGACAATACGCTGTTTGCGGCCCTTGCCATACACCATCACATAATGCTCCTTTTCGAAGATATTGGAGATGCGCAGATCTGTCAACTCCGACACACGCAAGCCACAGCTATACAGGACCTCCAGAATGGCACGGTTACGCTGACCGTCACAAGTCGATGGATCGGTTGCCGCAATCATGGCATCGACCTCCTGCAACGACAGCACCATGGGCAGATGATCGCCTAATTTCGGAGCATCGACCAACTCGGTCGGATCGACCTCCAACACTCCCTCCAGACGCAAGAATTTATAGAAAGAGCGGACACCGACCAAGATGCGTTTTTGCGAAGTTGGAGATATTCCCACCTCATGCAAACCCGCAAGAAATTCTTCGACATCAGACTGGCTCACCTTCTCGAGTTCCAAACCTTTCGCTTCGGCAAAAACCTGCAGCTTTTTGATATCCGAAATGTAAGCATCAACTGAATTATCGGTCAAGTTTCGCTCAAATTTCAAAAAAGATTGATAATTTATCAGGTTATTTTCGCTCATTTCAATTTTTTTTTCTATCTTTGCACGCGTGACATATTTTACGCTACGTTAGACATTAACCCGGCGCAAATATACAACAAAAAGAACAAATGACCAAACAAAATATGAAAATTCTTATCATCAATGGTCCAAATCTGAACTTGCTGGGTCGTCGCGAACCCGGCATATACGGAGCCGAGACATTCGAGAAGTATCTGGACAAGCTTCGAACACGTTATCCACAAGTTGAGATTGAATACTTCCAGAGCAACATCGAAGGCGAAATCGTTGACCGTTTGCATCAGGCAGGATTCGGCATTGAAGCCAACCTGCGCGCCGACGCAAGCCATCCAGCAGGCGCAATAGTCGATGGTGTTGTCCTGAATGCCGGTGCCTATACCCACACAAGCGTTGCCATCCACGATGCCATCAAAGCCATCAAGACGCCAGTCATCGAAGTGCATATCAGCAACGTGCATCAACGCGAAGAATTCCGTCATCACTCCTACATCTCTCCTGCCGCTGCCGGCATCATCGTTGGCTTTGGCCTCGATGGCTACCGTTTGGCAATCGAAGGACTGATAGAAAAGGATAAAGGATAAGGGGAAAAGGAGAAGGGATAAAGGAGAAGGGATAAATAGAATTCAATGTTATTTAAGGTAAAATAGTAAGATTATGAAGAAAACAAAGATTGTTTGTACCATCAGCGACATTCGCTGTGATGTTCCATTCCTGCAGGATCTGTATGATCGCGGCATGAATGTTGTCCGCATGAATACCGCCCACGCAACCGACGAGGGCATCCGTCAGCTCATTGCCAATGTGCGCACTGTGAGCGACATGATTCCGATCTTGATTGACACCAAGGGTCCTGAGATCCGCACAACTGTCTTCCCAGAGGACTATACAGAGAAGTTCGTAATCTTCGAGCCAGGCGACAAAGTCCGCATGGTCGGCAATCCACAGGGTGTTTCCACCCACGAAGAGATCTGCATGAACTACGCAGACTTCTGCAAGGATGTTCCTGTCGGCGCTTTTGTTCTCATCGACGATGGAGAAATTGCATTCAAGATCATCGAGAAGAAAGGCAATACACTCATTGCCGAGGCACAGAATCACGGAGAGATGGGACAGCGCAAGTCCGTCAACGTTCCAGGTGTCAGCATCAAGCTTCCTTCTTTGACCGAGAAGGATCGTCACAACATCGATCTGGCCATCAGCGAGGACATTGACTTCATCGCTCATTCTTTCGTACGCAGCAAGCAGGACATTCTCGACATTCAGGAGATTCTCGACAAACAGGGCAGCAAGATCAAGATTATCGCTAAGATCGAAAATCAGGAGGGTGTTGACAACATCGAAGAGATTCTCGACGTTGCCTATGGTGTTATGGTTGCCCGTGGCGATCTCGGCATCGAAGTTCCACAGGAGAAGATTCCTGGCATCCAGCGCATGTTGATCCGCAAATGTATGCAACGCAACAAGCCAGTTATCGTAGCTACCCAGATGCTCCACACCATGATCAAGAATCCACGTCCTACCCGTGCAGAGATTTCTGATATCGCCAATGCCGTATTCGCTCAGACCGATGCCGTCATGCTCTCTGGCGAAACAGCCTATGGTGCTTATCCTCGCGAGGCAGTCAAGACCATGGCCGATGTCTGCATCGAAGCAGAACGCGAAATGGACAGCCAGGAGTACAAGATGCCAAACCACTTCGGCAAGGTTTCGCCAAGTGTATCGAGCTACCTTTGCAAACATGCTGCCATTGCACAGGAAAGCCTTGGCGTGAAGGCATTCATCACCGAAAACCACACTGGTTATGCTTCTCGTATGTTGGCCAGCTATCGTGCAAAGGGACCTATCTTTGCGCTCTGCCATGACATGAAGGCTGTTCGTCTGCTGGCGCTCAGCTACGGTGTTAAGCCTAAATTGGTCGAAGCTTCCGACAACCATTTCCTCTACATGGGCCTTACCCAACTCGTACAGAGTGGACTTGTTGCCAAGAGCGACTTGTTGGCATACCTTTGGAGTGCGACAGAGCAAGGCGTTTCTTCGCTCGAAATCAACAAGGCTGAAAAGATTCTGAGAGAGGCCTAATGAACTACGAAGAGACAGCAGATGCATTGGATGAATATGTGCTCCAACACATAGATCCAGAGCCTGAGGTGCTGCACCAAGTGCAGCGTCTCACTCATCTGCGCCTCACCTATACCCGAATGTGCAGCGGACATCTGCAGGGGCGCATGCTGAAAATGCTTTGCAGCCTGACAGATGCCCACCGCATTCTTGAATTGGGAACATTTTCGGGCTATAGCGCCATCAGTATGGCCGAAGCCCTGACGCCCGATCCCGAAAATGGAGAGGAGGTATTGCACACGATCGAAGTATTCGATGAACTGGAGGACTTCATTCGCGAAAACCTCACCAGAGCAGGCACCCTCGGACAAAAGATCCAACTGCATCTGGGCGATGCGCTGGAACTCATCCCGTCCGTCAGCCAGCAAATACAGAAACCCTGGGATGTATGTTTCATCGATGCCGACAAGCGCCATTACAAGGAATACTACGACATGGTATTGCCATACATGCGCCAAGGTGGTCTGATTCTGGCCGACAACACCCTTTGGGATGGCAAAGTACTCGAAAAACATCCGAAAGAGAGCGACTTGCAGACACGAGGGTTGCAGACCTTCAATGATTACATTGCACACGACAAACGGGTGGAAAAAGTCATTCTTCCGATGCGCGATGGATTGACTATCATCAAGAAGCTATGAAAGAGAGAGCCACCAACAACCGCACCTTGACACTTACGGCCGACGAAGAAGTCCTCTACCGAAACCAGCTCCGGAAGTTAGATCAGCTGACCGTCCCCGAAGAGATGACCGATCGTATCTTCTGCCAGGACCTGATGGAGGCGTTGCCCTTTACACCCAAGGAATTTGCCGATCTGCTCGTCATCGATCCTCCCTACAACTACAGCATCACCTATGGCGAGAAAAAGTTCTCACGTACGAGCGACGAAAAGTATCTCGATTATGTGATGCAATGGCTACCAGCCACACTACAATGGCTCAAACCGGATGGCTCTGTATATGTGTGCTGCGATTGGATTTCGAGCCCGGTCATCTATCAAGCGCTGAAGGCTTGTGGCATCCATATCCGTAACCGAATCACTTGGCAACGGGAGAAGGGACGTGGAGCGCAAGACAATTGGAAGAATGGCATGGAAGATATTTGGTATGGTGTAGCAGACAAGAACCATTTCTATTTTGACATCGATGCAGTCAAGATGAAACGCAAGGTGATTGCTCCCTACCGCAACGCCGAGGGAACACCCAAGGATTGGCAGGAAACCGACGATGGCAAGTTCCGGCTTACCTGCCCAAGCAACTTCTGGGATGATCTGAGCATCCCCTATTGGTCTATGCCCGAGAACACAGACCATCCGACACAAAAGCCCGAGAAGCTACTTGCCAAACTGATTCTCGCCTCTTGTCCGACTGATGGATTGGTGGCAGATCCATTCCTAGGCAGTGGCACAACAGCCGTTACGGCAGCCAAGTTAGGCCGGCACTATACTGGATTCGAACTCAACCTAGAATATGCTTGCTGGGCACTCAAACGGTTGGACAATACCCGTAGCGACCAACGCATACAAGGTTACACCGACGGAGTCTTTTGGGAACGGAATTCCGGCAAGTAAGGATTCTCACTCTTAAACATCAAACATTAATCTTTCAACATTAAACGTTAAACCTTCAACTTAAAATGGATAGCAATAGATTAGATAAAGTAAATCGCCTGCTCGAAAAAGAGTTGGCAGAAATCCTCCGACAGGAGACAGCCAAGACACATGGACTCATGGTCAGCGTGAGCGCCGTACGTACAGCGCCAGACTTGAGTTTCGCCAGAATCTTCGTCAGCGTCTTCCCTTCGGACAAAGGCACAGAAATCGTTGAGAATCTCAACAAACAGATTGGAGCCATCCGTGGCGCTTTAGGCAATCAGGTACGTCATCAACTCCGCATCATTCCTGAACTGCGTTTCGAGATCGATGACTCGCTGGATTATTTGGAGCGCATCGACGAACTCCTTAAAAAGTAAATTTGAATGCTTGCGTTCAAGATTGCAGCACGCTACCTCTTCGCCAAGAAGAGTCACAATGCCATCAATGCCATTACCGTTGTGGCAGCCTGTGGCGTTGCTGTTATCACAGCCGCACTGATTTGCGTTCTTTCGGTCTTCAATGGATTTGAAGACCTTGTCGGACGATTAACATCGCAGTTTGACCCTGAGTTGAAGATTGTTGCCACCCAAGGCAAGACCTTCCACGACGGTGACGAACTGCGACAAATCATTTTAAATGAACCGGAAGTCGATGCCATCAGCGCTACTTTGCAGGAAACAGTCCTCATCGTCAACAACGGCAGACAAATTCCGGCGCAGATGAAAGGTGTGGACTCGCTTTATCGTCAAGTCACCAGCATCGACAGCATCCTTTGGAATGGTCCTTTCCAACTGAAAGATCCAGTTGTTGACTATGCCATCCTGGGCGTTGGACTTTCGCAACAAGTGGCTTGTCGTCCCGGATTCTTGCGTCCAATGACTTTTTACTGTCCACGCCGACAGGGCAAAATCGACATGTTCAATCCTGATCAAGCCTTCATCGAACACAAGTTCTTCTGTTCTGCTCAATTTGCCGTACAACAAAGCGACTACGACGACGCTTTCTGCATCGTTGATCTTCAAGCTGCCCGACATCTTTTGCAAGACTCTTTGCTTTGTTCTGCCTACGAACTCAAGCTGCAGTCCACTGCCGACGCCGACGCTCTACGAGACCGCTTAAACCCCAAACTTTCTCATTACCATTTGCAAGCCCTGACGCGCCACGAACAGCAGGCAGACAATTACAGAATCGTAAAGATCGAGAAATGGATTACTTTTCTGCTCATTCTCTTCATACTCCTCATCGCCTCATTTAATATAATAGGAGCCCTCTCCATGCTCATCATCGACAAAGAGGCAGAGATATCAACACTCTATGCTCTGGGAGCGGACTCCCATCTGATTCGATTGATCTTCACCATCGAAGGCTGGCTCATCTCTGGTTCCGGTGCATTGGTCGGTATTCTGCTCGGAGTGATTCTTTGTCTTTTGCAAGAACACTTAGGCCTCATTGGCCTTGGCGATGGCACAGCTGTCTTTGTGGTCGATAGTTATCCTGTCTGCCTCCTTTGGAGCGATGTTCTCTGGGCAACACTCTCCGTCCTGCTGATCGGATTTCTGGCCACACTTATTCCATGCTCAAGAATCAAGATGAATATCGGATTTATGTCCAAATAAAATTGTTCGATGTTGGGTTACTGGGAATTTAGAGGAACTTTTGTTTTCCATTTTTACTAACGTGAAGTTCGTTTCCAAACCTTTGTTTTCCACTTTTACGTATCTTTGTTTTCGTGCTAGTGTATCTTTCAATGACTTGTATATAAACGCACACAAATATACAGATTTTCTTTGACAATCTGTTATTTTCCTCAGATTTTTTTCAAGTATTTCAAAGATCATAGGCCAGCCTTCTACGAAGGGAGGCTTAGGCTCTTATATTAGCTACACTCTACTATATTGGGTGTGGGAAACTTTAGTTAAATGTTATTGTAATCATTCAACTCTTGTCGGAGTTAGGCCCCTAAGCATTCAACCATAACTGGAGTTAACGTCTAATGTCCATTCTGCTTATCTGTGGCAAGACACCCGAATTTGGAGTTTCTCGGGATGTAGCAAAATTTTCATCGGGACGAAACAAAATCCGTCTTTGGTCAGTTATCGGGGGGAACAAAGAAAGTTGAAGGTTAAAAGTTGGTAATAGTCAGTACTGAGTGGGTAATGAGTCAGTACTTAGTCAGTACTTCCTTAAAACTTCATAATAGCCTCATAATAGCCTCCACAATGAGTCCAAATCACTCCTTATCATTCAACACTGGCTGGTGTTATGGCGTAACATGTTTCGCCATGTTATTCAATCTGACCCCAATAATTGTTCAATTGTATCCTGATGAGGTCGCGATGAAAGAAGCCGACAACTTCGTGATAATCCCCAGCATTTCTCTTAACCTTGAGCTTATTTCTTCTTGTTCTCTTCAATGTATTTTTTTATATCAGCAATTGAATGAAGTATGTCTTTTGCTTCTTTCAGATTACTGACATTTATATTATATTTTTTTTTGAGCATTACAACCAGTTCGAGCAAATCGATTGAATCTAATCCTAAACTACCACCCAATAATGGTTCTGTTTCATCTAGCTGGTCAGGGGTGATATCCACAAGATTAAGAGCCTCTATGATATCATTCTTTAATTGGTCTTTTAGATTGTCCATAATCATTTTGATAGTATTAGTGTAGGCATTTTAATTTTTTGTGAACTCCGTTTTTCATAGCTCTCTTATTCTTGCCCTTCAAATAATTCCGTCCAAGATATCCTTCAGGAAGATCTGATAGAAGATAAGATGCACACGTTTTTCCTACCCAACTTTTGTTCATTGTATTGCTTCTGATTGATGTAGCGATGATGTTTAGTAGGCGTCCTCTTCCTAACTTTATATATCCATCAACCAATAAAGAGCCTTCTTTGAGGTAGAGTGTGTCGTTGTTTTGTAACGAATGGATCAAATAGACAACATTTGCCTCAAATAATCCTTCGACTTTGCTCGTATTCCATGTCTTTACGATTGTTTCAATGCTAGCATCTGCATCAACTCTATTATTACAGATTTCATAGCCTTTTTGAATTAAAATAGAGTCTAGAGCGTTTTCAAAATATGGGACGCAAGATCTATCTCCCGTAAGATTTTTTACGGGAAGAATCGTTATTTTCTGAGGATGGTTTAAGTAATAATTACTATACTGAACTCCTCGAGATACAGATCCCATGGAGGAGCAAGAACAAAGTCCACATACTAAAGTGGAAATTGTTATGACAACAGTATAAATCGACTTTTTCATGTGGACTTTTATTTTTTTATTTCATTGCGAGATTAAATTCGAACATCATCTCCTTGTATGCAACAAGACCTGCTTCATTTAAAGAGATCTCCATCGTTTGTCCATTCGGAGTATTGACTATTGCATGATTTTCATCCTTTAATGAGAAGAGCTGTACCTTGTTGTCTTCGAATACAGCAGTCCATGTTTTTGTGGATGCCTCAAATTGTAATGCCAACTCCTGTCCTGTTGTTTGGTTGGTAATCAAATATCCCCCATTTTTGTCAGGAGTAATGGCATAGTAGGTGCCGTCTGTTCCTAAGACTACTTCTGTTGCGGCCATTGGGTTTGATCCTGTCCAGAATTCTACAGTATTTAAGATTACGCAATCAACGAAACCACCAATTGTGAATTCAAATGGAGACAGAATAAATCCAATAACAGCATTAAGATACTTGTTCCCTGTTAGTGTGTTGTTCAAATTGAAACACCAGTTCATGGCAGAGAAAGATCCTACTGCACACGAGCTAAACAAGTTTAATGATAGTCCAATAAAAAGGACTGATACGGGTAAAAGTTTCTTTTTCATTTTTTTAAAATTTATAGGGTTACAAACCATATCGAAGACCTAACTGTGATACTCCGGAACCAGAGAGTCCTATCTGATAGAAGAAACGCCATTTTGCATTTCCTGCTTCAATGCCAGCAATGTAGAATTGATACGTAGGGAATAATCCACTTTCTTTCTTTTTCTCTAATTCTCCAACATCACTTCCAGTGTACCTGATGAAAGATTGTTTGAGGCCAAATCCTCCTTGTGAATAGAAAGAGAATCTTCGGCCTTGATAATAATAGTAACGGACAATTGCAGACAATGATATGCAATTGTCTGCTGCATGGACATTAAGATAAATGCTCTCTAAGCAACTATCCCAATCAAACCAATTATGCCCGTCAACAGTTTCTCCTGTTTGAATATGGTAAGCGAAAGAACCTCCAAAGCAGAAACTATTGGAAAACCTACGCAAATACTCTATATTCAAAGAGTTTCGACCATTTATTTCTTCAAAAGAGTATGAGGAATGTGTTAATAGATTGCTTCCGCCAACACCATAGCCAAAGGAAACAATTTTCTTGTTGTCGGTCCATTCTTGACTATACGAATGTCCAATCAAGCTAAGTAGTAAAATAAGGTAACTACTCAGCCCCCCCAGTTTAAGCTAGGGGTTACGTCGAAATAGAAACATTGATTTCTGCTCACTGACTTACGACAGCGAGAATAGCATCGAATTTTGAATTGTTGTTTTTCTTGGCAGTTTCTGCAATAGAATGC
>JAZRXX010000058.1:0-19897 GCA_045600485.1 Bacteroidales bacterium | reverse complement strand
ACGTCGTGAGACAGTTCGGTCTCTATCTGTTGTGGGCGCAGGAATTTTGAGTGGACCTGACACTAGTACGAGAGGACCGTGTTGGACTGACCGCTGGCGTACCGGCTGTTCCGCCAGGAGCATCGCCGGGTATCCAAGTCGGGAACAGATAAGCGCTGAAAGCATCTAAGTGCGAAGCTGGCCACAAGATAAGAATTCCATATAGGGTAGTTCAAGACTAGGACATTGATAGGTTGCAGGTGTACGTGGAGCGATCCATTCAGCCGAGCAATACTAATCACCCGATAACTTCTTTTGAAGATCTACTTTAATACTTGATTCAATATGTCTAACTTTAACAGCTGCAAAGCTGGATAAAACTAAGGCCGTTATAGCGCAAGGGCTCCACCTCTTACCATTCCGAACAGAGAAGTTAAACCTTGCAACGCCGATGGTACTGCCAACGCGGGAGAGTAGGAAGCGGCCACCTTACAAAAGCCTCGAGATTTTCTCGGGGCTTTTTTTGTTCCGGAATCTCCGGAGTGTCCGGAACTTCCAGAATGTCCGGAACTTCCGGACATTATAGTGGCAGCTTCCAACGTTGCTTAGATGTTGGTATACTATACTTTATAATTCCAGTAATTGGTTTATGAGGGGCATTACGGTTGATTTTACAATTTTGTCATTCAGCCGATGTTCTCCTTCGAAAATGATAAAGTGGTCGTTACCGTAAGCTTTCTTGAAGTCACCTTGAGTGTTAACTGTTTTGTCATTTTTGCCGAATAATCCCCAGACGTTTGCTTTGTCCTCTGGTGTGATTCCTTGAAAAGACAATTTTTCTGCCTCTTTAAATTCGGCAATCATTTGTTTGTCAACCTTAAATTGAGTAGCCCCATCTTCTCTTTTGTTTTGAAACTCTACATTCCCCATGCCTCGGAATGTTAATAATTTCGCCATGTGAAAAGATGGATTTACAAGAATACGTTTGTAGCCATGCTGAAGTTCGGCATAGAATCCACCCATACTTGTGCCGATAATCAAGTCTGGCTTTTCTTGTTCTACGTAATTCTTTAGAAACTCTATAGCTTCTTTGGGGCTTGTCGGAATGTCGGGACTAAGCACACGAACATCTTTCTCGTAAAGATAGTTACGAAGGTTTGTCGCAGTGCCAGTTGAGCCTGCAGATGAGAAGCCATGGAAGTATATAATCTTCTTCATATTAATGTGGTAGTTGTTGTAAATAGAAAGTTTAAAATTACAAATGAGTATTACACTCGAGTGCAAAGTTGGTTATTTATTTAGACAAATCCAAGAAAAACGTCAAAAATTATTTGACGAAAGTAATTTTTCCTTATTTTTGCAAAAAAATACATCAACTCTTAAAGGAGCAATATGAGAATAATTGATTTTTCGAAGACAAATTCTGTTGTCAACAAGTTCATTTCGGAGATGCGTGACGTCAATGTTCAGAATGATCGCTTGCGTTTTCGCAAGAACATTGAGCGCATAGGTCAGGCTATGGCTTACGAAATCAGTAAAGAATTGCATTATGAAAAAATCGAAATAACGACTCCCTTAGGAATTGCAGAATGTAATGTGCCTAGCGATCAAATTGTCGTAGGAGCCATTTTGCGTGCAGGACTTCCTTTGCATACAGGCGTTGTAGATGTTTTCGATGATGCTGAAAACGCGTTTGTATCAGCATATCGCAAATATGATGAAGACTACAACTTTGATATTCACATTGAGTATATAGCTTCACCAACATTAGATGGTAAGGTCCTCTTGTTATGTGATCCAATGTTGGCAACTGGTGGCTCCATGCAGTTGGCTTACGAGGCATTGTTGACTAAGGGAACTCCAGAGAAGGTTCATGTTCTTTCGATCATAGCATCGCAGGAGGCACTCAAGTTTTTAGAAGAGAATATGCCGGCAGATACAACCGTATGGGTTGGTGCTGTCGATAGTTATTTGGATCAGCACAAGTATATTGTACCTGGTTTAGGCGATGCAGGAGATTTGGCATTTGGTGAAAAGGAATAATCGCTGGTGTCTGTTACCTACATTCTCACATTTTTGCTAAAGAACATATTTCTATTTCACATAAGGTTATTTAAGGTTATTGTTTATGAAATTTTTTGATTTTAAGCCGAAACTTGTTACGTGCTTGCAGGGCTATAATGTTCAGCAGTTTTCGCAAGATGCTATTGCAGGTCTCATTACAGGTATTGTCGCATTGCCATTAGCTATTGCTTTTGGTATTGCCAGTGGTGTGTCGCCGGTCGAAGGTATTATGACCGCTATCATTGCCGGTTTTATCATTTCCCTTTTGGGTGGATCTAAGGTTCAGATTGGTGGTCCTACTGGTGCTTTCATCGTTATCATCTATGGAATAATTGCGCAATATGGTATTAGCGGATTGATGACCGCAACCATTTTGGCTGGTATTATGCTGATTCTGATGGGTGTGTTTAAGTTAGGCTCTGTTATCAAGTTTATTCCTTATCCAATCATTATTGGCTTTACAGCAGGCATTGCAGTTACAATTTTTACAACACAGGTAGGTGATATTTGTGGGTTTGGAGTCAAGACACCAGGAGACTTTATCGGCAAATGGGTTGTTTATGCTCAGAATATCGGATTGTTCAATCTGTGGGCTTTTGTTGTCGCATTGATTACTTTGTTGATCATTATCTATTCTCCGATGGCAGTCAAGAAGATTCCGGGATTAAACAAGATTCCAGGCTCTCTTTATGGCATTATCTTAGGAACGGTTATTTATTGGGTTATCAAGTCCTTTGTTCCAGAATGTGACATCGAGACCATTGGCAGCAAGTTTGGAGAAATCAAAGCAAGTTTCAAGTTAGTTACACCTGAACTATCGTACGAAACCATACGAAACATGTTGCCAGTAGCCTTTACCATTGCCATTTTGGGTGCTATCGAATCATTACTCTCAGCAGCCGTTGCTGATGGTGTGATTGGAGATCGTCATAATTCCAACACAGAGTTGATTGGTCAGGGTATTGCCAATGTGATAACACCATTCTTCGGTGGTATTCCAGCAACAGGCGCCATTGCACGAACCATGACCAATATCAACAATGGTGGTCGCACACCAGTTGCAGGTATCATCCATGCGGTTGTATTGCTCATCATTCTACTTGTGCTGATGCCTTTGGCAGGTTATATACCTATGGCATGCTTGGCCGGAGTATTGGTCATTGTATCCTATAATATGTCCGGTTGGCGTACCTTCCGAGCAATGCTTCACAACCCAAAGAGTGATGTCAGCGTCTTGTTGGTAACATTCTTCCTGACCATCATTTTCGATCTTACCGTTGCCATTGGATTCGGTTTGATATTAGGTTGTTTGCTTTTGCTTCGACGTATGGCAAGTGTTGGCAATATTACGCTTCAAGAGGGCGAAATTGACGTAAACAACGATAGTGATGTTACAGTATCGCATGATGAGGCACTGCAGATTCCAGCAGGAGTTCAGGTCTATGAGATCGATGGTCCATTCTTCTTTGGCATTGCAAATAAGTTCGAAGAGCTTTCGGCCAACATGTTAGAGGTTCCAATGGTTCGTATCATCCGAATGCGCAAGGTTCCATTTGTCGATGCTACAGGTTTGCACAACCTGGAGGTCTTCATCCAGAACAGTCACAAGCAAGGAATTCATGTAGTCTTAAGTGGTGTTCGTCCGAATGTTCTTGCTGTCATCCGTAAGTCCAGCTTGTATGGTGAGGTGGGCGAGAAGAACATATTCGACCATATCAATGGAGCTATGGCGCGTGCAGAAGAGGTTGTAGCCCATCCGCATGTACACCATCGTGTTCATTCTTCAAAATAAGCGATGATTGACATTCACAGAATAGAAGGTCGTAAGGCCTTATCAACCTTTGTACAGTTCGCTATCGACCTGTACAAAGGTTATCCGTATTACGTTCCTCCTATCATATCGATGGAAGTTGATACGTTCGATCCAGGAAAGAATCCTGCGCTGAAGTTCTGTGAATCTGTTTTTTATTTAGCATATCGTGATGGAAAAATCGTCGGTCGTGTAGCCGGATTCATCAACCATCGGAATAACAAGGAATACAATATCAAAGTCTGCCGGTTCTGTTGGATAGACTTTATCGACGATTTAGAGGTAAGTCGCGCTCTGCTCGATGCCGTCAAGGCTTGGGGAAAGAGTTATGGCATGGATACACTGGTTGGACCTTTGGGTCCAACGGATATCGACAATGAAGGCTGTCTGGTAGAAGGGTTCGATCAGTTGCCGACTACTGCCAATAGTTACAATGCCGCCTACTATCGTACCCATTTCGAGGCCTACGGATTGAAACAGGATGCCACGTGGTTCGAATATAGAATGGAGGTTCCTGCCCAGGTGCCGGAGAAGCACTTGCGCATTGCCGAGATAGTGAAGCAGCGTTATGACCTTCGGGTGTTTACCGATCTTAGTGCCAAGCACATCGCTAAGGCTTGGGGACATAAGTTGTTCCATTTGATGAATGAAGCTTACGCTCAGATCTATGGATTCACGAAGTTGACCGACGAGCAGATAGACTATTATGTCAAGCTTTATTTGCCACAAGTTCCACTTTGTCTGTTGCGGATGGTGGCCGACAAAGATGATAATTTGATAGCTTTTGGCATTTCTATTCCCTCATTGTCTCGTGCTCAACAGAAAGCCAAAGGCCACCTGTTTCCGTTAGGTTGGATCTATATGCTTAATGCAATGTATCGAAAAGGGGCAACAGATACCGTCGATTTGCTTCTGATGGGTGTTCGTCCCGATTATCAAGGCAAAGGAGTAAATGCACTGCTCTTTACCGAACTTATTCCAGAATATAACCGATGGGGATTCAAGTACGTTGAGACAAACTGTGAACTTACGACAAACAAGCAAGTGCAGAATCAATGGACTACATTCGATCCTGTTCATCACAAGACTCGATGTACATTCAAAGGCCCTATCGATGACTGAGAAATGACATCGCCCACCATTCAAAAGATGGTGGGCGATGTTTTTGGGGTTGAGGTTATTCTGTTAGGAACTTGACGCTTACTCCGTATAGAACAATATGATGTGGCGTAATGCATCCTGGCAGACAGGACAAAACACAGGATGTTCGTTGGTACGCATTCGGCAATCCTCTTGGTAACGGAATACACCTTTACGTTTGTAGCCGGCTCCCTCGAACTTGCCGATCTTAACAGCCTTGACAATGTCCACTTTCGTTGTGATGTTTTCCTCCCAAGGTTCTACGTCCAAAGGATATTGTCCAACCTCATCTTCGGGTGTCCCGTACTGATATTCGTCGGCCAATCCGGCGAAACTGTGACCAAACTCATGGACAACCACAGGCCGATACTTCGGATGATGAGCAGCTGTCAGGTTATAATTGTTGTAAATACCGCCACCTCCATATTCTTCGGTATTGGCAAGAATGATGATATGCTCGTAAGGAATACCAGCCAGAGCATTGTGTATATCATTGATGTTGAGAGATGTCAGATAACGGTCACTATAAAATGTGCTGAAATGACTTCCGAAAGCCGTTTGTCGCCAATCGTTTTTCTTAGGAATCGAAACTCCGCTTTCTTTCGAAGGAGCTCCAACTGCCACGATAGAGAATCGGTCTTGATATGATTTGAATGGTTCGTGTTCAAAAAGAGCATCAACAGCAACCTGAGCATCTTTATAGAAAGTTTCCATTTCCGATGCCAGATAACCTTCTGCGAGGAACGCGATATGAATGGCCTTTGCGCCATCTGCCGCTTGCATGAGAGTTCGTACAGGGTGCAGGTTCCGTTCTCCAATTCGATGGATGAGTATATCCTTAGGATCGATCATGTGCGTCAATTGGCAGATGGGACGATGGCGGTTATCACATAGTTGGAGTTTGACCAACACCTTTTCTTTGGGGAATGGTACCTGCACGCAGTGTTCAAAACTGCGGGAAACTCTTCTTGCCTCCTCTTCACAAAGCCACTCTTGGAACAGAGTGCTGAACGACGTCTGATAAAGTGTCTTTTCACCAATAGAATCTGTCATAATCAGTTGCCCATTGCCCAAGACGGGCAGTTCCGACAGATGGTTTCGTCGTCCAGCCCAACCTGGATAGCGATTCAGTTTATTCAGATGGACTTGCTGCTGTTCTGCATTTCCCGACAGTATGTAGTCAATGCGTAGAGTACTGTCTGTAAAACATTCCTCAAAAGTCTGAGCATGCAATTGTACAGCAAGTAGTGTAGTGAACAACAATATCAATTGTTTCATTGCATCAATGTTTTTGCGTTTGCGATGGCCTGTTCTGTAATTTGAGAGCCGCTCAGCATGCGGGCAATCTCATGTATTCGGTCATCCCCACACAATTCGTTGATATGTGTGGTTGTTTCGGTCTCACTATCCTCCTTATATACCTTGAAATGAGCATCACCCTTGCCTGCAACTTGAGGCAGGTGTGTGATGGTAATGACTTGCAGATGAGCCGACATCTGTTTCATCACCTCGCCCATTCGGTCAGCAATGTCGCCAGATACACCCGTATCTATTTCGTCGAAGATAATGGTCGGAAGCGTTTTAGCACTGGCGATAAGCGCTTTGATCGATAGCATCAGACGTGAAATTTCACCACCAGAAGCCACTTCTCCTGCAGGTTTCAATGGCTGATTCTTGTTGGCAGAGAAGAGGAATGTTATTTCATCTTTGCCTGTGGTCGAGAAGTCCTTTGTTGGCTCTATCTGGGTCTCGAAGCGTACATTTGGCATACCCAGATATGCTACCTTCTCAATCAGCGCTTTTTCAAATACTTTGCCCGCTTTTTTTCTGGTCATGGTCAATGCTTCTGCGCACTTTGTTATTTGGGCAGTCAAGGCTTTCAGCTTTTCTTCAGCTTCAGCAATCTCCTCGTCACTATTGTCAAAGTGTTGGAGTTTTTCGTCCAATTCATCACGTAGAGAAATCAACTCAGAGATCGATTCCTTGCCATGTTTTTTCAGCAGAGTATAGAGTTGGCTCAGTCTTGTTTCGACAAACTCCAGTCTTTCTGGGTCGAAGTTTACTTCCTCGGCCTGACTGCTGACATCCTCCGCAATATCCTTAAGGTCGATATAATCGGACTCCAATCGCTCTGCTATTTCAGCGATTGAAGGATAGACACGGCTCAGAGATGCTGTTTCATCGCGCAGTTTCTTCAGGGTTTGCACAATGCTCATCTCTTCGCTGTCCAGTTGATTCGAGATTTGGAGCAATCCGCCCTTGATTTCTTCTGCGTGGCTCAGCAGTTCCTGTTCCGATTCCAGTTCTTCCAGTTCTCCCTCCTTTAATTGAGCCTCCTCGAGTTGTTTGAATTGGAATCTGGCAAAGTCCGCCTCTTGAGCACCTTGCGATGCAGCATCCTGCAATTCCTTAAGGCGTCTGCGATGTTCTTGCAGCTCTTTGTATAGGGTTGCATATTCAGCACGCTCCTTCTGGTTATTGGCGAGTGTATCAATAACCTCCAGTTGGAAAGTGTCTTTTCCAATCAATAGGTTTTGGTGTTGTGAGTGGATGTCGATCAGGAAGTCCCCCAATGTTTTAAGAGTGGCCAGTTGGACAGGAACATCATTGATAAAAGCACGACTTTTGCCTGTAGCCAGAATTTCACGTCGGATAATGGTGTTTTCAGCATCATATTCCAAGTCGTTTTCCTCGAAAAACGGCTGTAGCTTATAGCTTTCGATATTGAAGTTTGCCTCAATCACACACTTTGTTGCTCCTGTTCGGACCGTTTTTGCATCAGCTCTTTGTCCAAGAATCAGTCCGAGAGCGCCCATGATGATACTTTTGCCGGCGCCAGTCTCGCCCGTGATGACGGTCAATCCTTGTGTCGGTGTAAATTCCAGCTCATTGATAAGAGCATAGTTCTGTATGTTTAGAGCTTGAAGCATAATTATTCCTTATATTCTTGTTTGATTTTGCTCAGTTTGTTGGTATAGGTCGGGAAGAGGTCCTGCAGAGTCTTGAATATGCTCTGCTTTTCCTGCATGGGAGCTTCGCTGTAGATGTTGATGAGTTCCTCGAGTTTGGCCGAAATGAACATACTGAGCAATGGTGTTTGTGCATTGGCTTTACGGACATTCTCGAGCAAAGGCAGACCTTGTGTTATTTGTGCCCTGCCTTTGTCCATCGATTGGTACATCGCATCCAGACCCAGTCGGTGGTAGTTGTACCAAAGTTGTCGGAAGTCTGCCTGATTTTCGTCCAGCAATGCTGTAACGATTGCATGTCGGTTCTTCTTGTCATCGAAGGCTTTCCATCCCACTCCGTCCGAACTCTGCATTTGGCTGACTATGCTTTCGCATTTGCGTAGGTATGCTTCTCCTCCTTTAGGCGCGAAACTGTCAAAATCAGAGGCAAGCACCAAATAGACGTAAAAGGCAGTAACAGTGATTAACTCGTTATCGAGGTTGAATTCATTGAAGGTGAAAGTCTGACCTTGGGTGTAATTGAACGATAGGGCATCGTCCTTCCAGTTGAACGTGGTAGTTTGGTATGACGAGTAATAGACGGGGCGACGTGCCTGGATTGTGAGCGAAGCTTTGAAGTTGTCCGTCGATGGCATTTCGTTGATGGTGATGGCAAAGGTACATTGTATTCGCTCTTGGGTCGCGAATTGGTTGTTTGTCCATTGCTGTCCATTCAGAAATTCCTGCAAGTCGGTTTGTAGTGTCGTAAATCGATCACGGTAAGAGGCCTCGATCTGCTGTGCATTGATGGTGACAGTAGCATCGATCTCTTGTGCCTTTATGACAAATGAGGATGTGAATATCAAGGCCGATATGCACATCCCCGTTTTTAGATTCATCATTTGCGTAAACCCATCTGAAGTTTGATTTTGGTAACGAAATGTTTGGTCGATTGAGCGAACTGACCATCCATGATCCAGGAGTAGTAGGTTGGTTCCTTTTGGAATACCTCTGCAACCGGACGTCCCTTGTACTTGCCGAAATTGAAGCATGGCTCGTTCTTGTCATTATAGACAATGTTGCCTGCCACATCGGCAATGTTGCTCATTTTGCTATATTCCTGGAGCCATTCCACATCGTTCTCGAGGTCTTCATAGTGGTCAAGTTGTGCCATTAGCACCTCGTAGGTCGCGCGAGTATCTGCATCGGCGCTATGAGCATCTTCAAGTGTCTTGCCACAATAGAATTTGTAGGCTGCCTCAAGAGTACGGCGTTCCTTTTTGTGATAGATGTTCTGGACATCAATCATTCTTCGTCTCTCGATGTCAAAGTCCACATCCGCCCTATACATCTCTTCCATCAGCAGAGGGATGTCGAAACGGTTCGAGTTGAATCCCGCCAGATCACATCCTTGCCAATCTTGGGCAATCTTGCGGGCCAGTTCCTTGAAGGTAGGCTGGTCGGCAACCATCTCGTCGGTAATGCGGTGGATGGCGGTTGTCTCGGGCGGAATTGGTCGTCCTGGATTTACCAGATAATTCTTTTGGATCTCCTCTCCGTTAGGCATCACTTTGATGTAGCAGATCTGGACGATTCGATCCGTGAGAAAACTCAATCCGGTAGTCTCAAGGTCAAAGAAGACGATTGGACGCTTCAGGTTCAGTTTCATGCTTAATTGTTGAAGTCTGCCAACTGCATTGGCATGATCAGCATCAAAAGATCCTCGTTCTCGTTGTTCTGCACTGGCACGATGAGACAAGCGCGGAACGAATCTGCCAATTGGAATTCAACCTCCTCCGAAGGCATAGTGTTGAGAATTTCGATGAGGAAGTTGGCACGGAAACCAATCTGCAAAGGTGTGCCATCGTAGCTACAGGTGATTTTCTCAACACCAGAGATAGAGAAATCAACGTCTTGTGCGCTGACGGTCAACTGATCCTTGTCGATTTCGAACTTCACCTGATTGGTTGCCTGGCTGGCAAAGACAGAGATACGGCGAAGCGTATTGATGCACTCCTGGCGGTCGATGGTCATCTTGTTGGTATTGTTCTTCGGGATGACCGATTCGTAACGAGGGAACTTGCCTTCGATCAGACGGCAGCTGATCTGGTAGTCCGACAACTGGACACGAGCGCTTTTGCTGTCGAATGCGATTGCAGCATCTACCATATCCTTCGAGATAATGCCCTTCAAGAGGTTTGCAGGTTTCTTTGGCAAGATAAACGATGCCTCGAAGCCTGCCTTGACACCATTGTTGATCAAGCGGACAAGCTTCTTCGAGTCGCTGGCCACGAAAGTGCAGGCCTCTGGCTTGACGTCGATGTAAATACCATTCATTACAGCACGAAGTTCATCGTCAGCTACGGCAAAGATTGTACTTGTAATACCGCTCAACAGAGATTGTGCTGGCATGGAGAAGTTGAATGCATCTGGCTCGAGCTCCTTCAAGACAGGATATTCATCTGCGTTGCCGGCAATGAAGTTATACTTACCGTTGGCATAATATACGAAAATCTCCAGATTGGCTGGATCGATGTCGAATGTCAGCATCTGCTGTGGCATCTCCTTGAGCGGATCCAGAAGAGTCTTGGCAGGAACAACGAAACGGCCTGTTCCGTCCACCTCCGAGATGGCAATGGTTGTGATCATGGTTGTATCGCCATCCGAAGCGGTTACCTTCAGGTTGTCTGCATTGATTTCGAACAGGAAGTTCTCGAGGATTGGCATAGAGTTCTTGCTGCTCAGCACACGGCTGACGGCAGACAAGTGGCTCATGAGGTCTGAACTTAATACTTGAAATTTCATATCGCGCGTTTAATATATTTAAAATATGGAGCAAATATATGCACTTTTTTCTAGACATGCAAATATTTGCTCCAAAATCTATGATTTTCGCCCCATTTTAATCTTTTTTGACAAAATAGAAGGGGGGATGTTCAAATCAAATACGGCTTAAGGCCTCTTTCAGGTAGCCATAGAAGCTGGCAACCGACGAAATCGAGAGTTTTTCTTCTGGCGAATGGATGCCGGTCATCGTTGGGCCGATTGAGATCATATCCAAGTCTGGGTATTTGGTCAGGAAGAGACCTGTTTCGAGTCCGGCGTGGATAGCCATGATCTCTGGCTCTTTACTGTACATGTCACGATAGGTTTGTGCAAATACCTTCAAGATTGGGGAATTGACGTTCGGCTTCCAGCCCGGATAGCCGTGTCCTTGTGTAACCTCGGCGCCTGCCAATTCAAACACCGTACGCACCGTATTGGCAATATCCTCTTTTTCGCTTTCGACGCTGCTTCGTTGACTGGTTTCTACACGGATCACACCCAACTCTTTCATCTTGACCGATGCCAGGTTGGTTGAGGTCTCTACGAGATTCTCCATGCTGCGACACATACCTTGCACACCGTGAGGACAAGCCTGCAGAGCCGCCAGCAGTTTTTCGACCACAGTCGGTTCGATGATGTTGGCTGGCTTGTCGGCTGTTTCGATTGTCATCTTGAAGCCCTTCTCGATGTCACCTACTTCGCCTTCGATGACAGCAACATACTGGTTCAGCTCGGCAACAAGTTGGTCTTTACGACTCATTGGCAATCCGACTACTGCTTCGGCTTCGCGAGGAATGGCATTGCGCAGGTTTCCACCATTGATGCTGGCAACAACGAGATCTGGCTGACTTAACAGGAAACGGACCAGTACCTTGTTTGCGTTGGCACGTCCAAGGTGAATGTCGCCACCAGAGTGACCACCCATCAGGCCGGAAACCTTGATCTTGGCATAGTAGCGGTCTGGTGCAGGAATAGGATCATAGTGGAATTCAGCGCAGGTGTCCTTGCCACCGGCACAACCGATGAAGATCTGTCCCTCCTCTTCCGAGTCGAGATTGACCAGAATCTTGCCGGTCATGAATCCCTCTTCTACATTGTTTGCACCTGTCATGCCTGTCTCTTCGTCGTAGGTGATCAGAGCCTCAAGAGGACCATGTTTTGCCTCCGGATCGGTCATTACCCCCATTGCCAGAGCAACACCGATGCCGTTGTCTGCACCGAGGGTAGTTCCAGTAGCTTTTACCCAATCTCCGTCGATGTATGTTTTGAGCGGATCATTTTCGAAATCATGCACAATATCAGAGTTTTTCTCGCATACCATATCCATGTGTCCCTGCATCACGACAGTTGGGTGATTCTCGTAGCCAGGAGTAGCTGGTACACGCATCAGGATATTCCCTGTTTTGTCCAAATGGCATTCTACGTTGTGTTCTTTGGCCCAGTTGACCAGCCATTGGCGAATCTTCTCCTCTTTCTTCGATGGACGAGGCACCTGAGTCATGGCATCGAATATGCTCCAAACGTTCTGTGGAGCGAGATTTTTGATTTCCATAAGTTTGTTTTGTTATAAAAAAGGTTAAATATGATTTAAAAACATGTATTTTTTGTAATTCCAGTGGGCGAAAGTTGGATAACAACAAAAATTGTTGTATCTTTGCGCCGCATTTCTGCCAAAATTATCCAGGTCGGATGATTATTGACGGTGCAAAGATACAAAAAATGTGGCAAACAATCATCATTTGTATAGGAATACTTTTAGTTTGTTTTGTTTTTTTAGCAATTACGATGCTAATTAAGAAGAATGGACGCTTTCCTAACACCCATGTTAGCGGCAATAAGGCTCTCCGCGATCGTGGAATCCACTGTGCTCAAACCCAGGATTGGGAAGATCGAACCCGTAAAGGTTTGTATGATTGACCCTGCCGCTTCGCTATGAAAAATAAATTATACATATATAAATAAAGAATGAAAACTATCAAATTACTCGCTTCTGTTGTATTGATGGCAGGAGCCCTCGTAGGAGGTCTTTCCTCTTGCAACAATGCTCAGCAGACAACTGCTATTGCCCCTATGGCTTGCAACGATTCTCTTCGTCTGCCAATCGCTTACATTAATGTCGATTCCCTTTTGATCAACTATGATTTTGCAAAGGATTTGAACGAGGAGCTCTTGAAGAAGACCGAGGACGCCCGTGCCAACTTGAATACCAAGGCCTCTGCGCTTGAGAAGGAGGTTGCTGATTTCCAGCGTAAACTTCAGACCAATGCATTCTTGAGTCAGGAGCGTGCTGAGTCGGAGGCAAATCGTTTGCAGAAGAAGAAGGAGGAACTTGATATGCTCAACTACAACCTCCAGAATGATCTCGCTCAGCAGCAGGCTCAGATGAATGCTCGTCTTAGCGATACCATTCGCAACTATGTAAAGGAGTACAATGCCGAGATGCACTTCGAACTCATCTTTACCAATACAATGTACGATAACATCCTTATCGATGCACCTAAGTACGACATTACTCTCGATGTTTTGAATCGTTTGAATGCTCGTTATGCCAAGACCAAGTAAGTAATTCGAGTTTCGCAAGTAATAACTTGCTTACTCTCTGTAGTTAAAGGGAGTAAAAGGGTAGTAAAAAAGTAGTAAAAGGGACGATACAAATGATTGTCGCGTCTTTTTGGGGATAAAAACGTTTTGATATCTGCTTCAAATGTCATTTTTACTCCCCTTTTACTCCTCTTAAAAGCTTTTTGACTACTTTCAAGTTGTGCTTGCGAAACTTGAGTAAGTAATAAAAAAAAAGTCTATATAAACCGTCCTCTCTTATGCTTTGCGTATAAGAGAGGAATTTTTGTTTGATGCGTAGGAATATGATTTCACGGTGCTATCTCGAAATTACCAATATCTGCAATCTGGATTGTGTCTTTTGTCCAAAGAATGCTCGTCCGAAGCGTCGAATGACAGTAGAGGAGTTTGATTTTCTGACTGACCGTTTGCGTGGTCAGATCAAGTTCCTTTATTTTCATTTGATGGGTGAGCCTATGCTGCATCCCAATCTGAACGATTTTATCCGTATGGCCAAGGCCAAAGGATTTACACCGATTCTGACCACCAATGGAACATTGCTTGATCGTGGCCTTGAAGAGATGCCCTACAAGGTGCAGATTTCGCTTCATGCGCACGAGGGCAACGCCATGAACGACGCTGCCGGTTATGTGGATCGTGTCATGAGGTTTGTCGGACAAGCAGCAGAGGCAGGTTCGGTGGTTGTGCTTCGTTTTTGGAATCAAGGGGGCTTTGATAGCGATAATCATCACCTTATGGATCTGATAGCACAGCATATTCCTCGTCCATGGACAGAACGCTATGATGGCTGGAAATTGGCAGAACGTGTGTATGTCGAATATGACCAGATGTTCGAGTGGCCGGAAGACGATCGTGCCGAATGTGCAGAAACGGAATTCTTCTGCTATGCACTTCGCAATCAAGTGGGTGTTTTGGTCGATGGAACGGTTGTCCCTTGCTGTCTGGATCACGAAGGTTCTGTCCCTTTAGGAAATCTGCATCAGCAGACATTGCAGGAGATTCTTTCTTCGCCTCGTGCTTGCGCCCTCTATGATGGCTTTTCGCACCATCAGGCTACCGAACCATTCTGTCGTCGTTGTGAGTATGCCGCTGTGACCAAACGGTTCCGTCGGCCGAAGTGACATGCTTTATAGGAGACCTTTGAGGAGGCTGCGCTTGATTTTGATGATTGTGCCGTGTTTGTGTGGCGCTGGTACTGAGATTCTTTCTGGAATAGGGGTGAAGGTCAGGAAATCACGCGTCGAGACCGCTCCATATTCTTGTGTTGGAATGTATTGGTCATAATAGATGATCCATTCTTCGCCCAATCGGATGGCACAAGGCCCTTCGCTGTAGGTTCGTCCAAAGGTCGTAGTCGGGGTTGTTCCCTGTGGCGCATTGTCGGCCGTGTGGAATGGTCCGTAAGGAGAATTGCTGAAAGCACAGAAGAGATTGCTGAACCCGGGTTTTCGGTTGTCTTTCACAATGAGGACATAGTCATTGCATCCTTTCTTGACCAGGAATCCGTCGATGCTGTTGAATCCGGGATCGTAGTACGGAGTTGCGTCGGTAAATGATTTGAAGTCTTTGGTAATGCAGTACCACATGCGGTGGCAGGCATTTGTGCCCAATGTGTCGGCTTCGGTATAATCTGTTGGATCGATTTGTGATGACCAGATGATCATGTATTGGTCTTGAACTTCGTCGTAAAAGATTTCAGGAGCCCAGACATTATTGGTCGGATGGTTTTGCATGACGTTGACGACTCGTTGTTCCGACCAGTTCTTCAGGTCGGTCGAAGATGCATAGCCGAATCCGAGTGTGCCATACCATTGGGTAGTCCACACCAGATGGAAGGTGCCGGATTTGTCCTGAATGATCGAAGGATCGCGCAGTACATGTTCTCCTATTCGTGGTTGCATGAAGACTCCCGGAATGGAATCCCAATGCAATCCATCTTCGCTCCACAAGTATTGTAATCCGGCAGTCGAAGGTTCATGGAAGGAGGTGAAAAGGTAAACTTCATCGTCTGCCTCTTGGCAGGCGACAACCATAAACGCAAAGGCGCAAGCCATTGCTATGCTTTGTGTAGTAGTGTTGTGCATTCGGACGGTGTTATCAATTAAGTTGGCGCAAAGATACGGATTCTTTTTGAATCGCGCAATAGAAAGGCCTGATTTAGATTATATAATAAGATTCATTGTAATGTCAAATGAACAAAATAATACCATTTTTAGATAAATAATCGTAATTTATGAGAAAAAAGGATGAAAAAGTTGCAGGTTTCTTAAGAATCCGCTATCTTTGCATCGTGTTTTTCATGGTATTAGATTTAAGGTAATGTAGGTGAACGACCGTCGTGATGACGATCGTTCATTGATTTTTTTGTCATTTGTTGTAACAGATTACTCATTATTCATTATTTATATTATATTAAATGAAAAATTACTTATTGTCATTTTTGCTGCTTTCGGCAACTGTTTCGCTCTATGCCGATGGTCTGCCCCAGTCCAAAGTCGATTTGTCTATGACTGGTCGCAGCGATGAAGAAACCCTGGAGCCGGGCTTTGTCGTCTGGCGAGTCACTCAAGGTCAATCCGATTCGAAGAATATCGACGGTATTACTTATACCTTCAGCGTTCCATCGGGCGCGGGCTATGTGTTGCGTAGCAATTGGAACAAGTCCTTCATCCAGAATGCCGCGAACAAGGCCAAGAATGGTCGCCTGACAGGCGATGGATTGAGTTTGGATCCTTCGACCGAGGTCGGACAGATCGATCTGACCATCGAAGGCCTGCCGGTTGGAACACATACGTTGCAGACCTATCATAACCGTTGGGAGAATCCTGCCAACTTCAATGGCTGGCCGATTTTCGTTTCGGTCAATGGCGCTGTTGTTCATAGCAAGGTGGAGACCGGTTTCCAGCAGAATGTGGCAGCTAATGCAACTTTGCTTACTACAACCTTTACGGTTTCTAAGGCTGGCGATGCAGTTCAGCTGTCGTTCTACACACTTGATTCTGAGATGCCTGCCGATATGTCGAAAACGAACAACAATAAGGCTCCTGTCATCAATGGCTTTGAGCTGAATACCGTTAGCATTACATCACAGGCCAAAGACCCTTATCCTGCCAGTGGCGATGCTCATGTGGATGCGGACGAAGGATTTCTTACCTTGTCATGGAGTCCTGCCAATCGTAATGTAGTTGCCCATCGGCTCTATCTTGGAATCGATTCTGCAGAAGTGGCAGGGATGAAAGAGCCGATCTGCCAGACAAATGCATCGGATACCACTTGGCGAGTGTCTGACCTTTATAGCATGGATACCTATTGGTGGCGTGTGGATGAAGTGGAAACTTCGGGTCAGGTCACCATGGGTAAAGTGTGGAATTTCCGTCCTCGTCAGCTTGCCTTCCCGGGTGCTGAGGGTTATGGTCGATTTGCCACAGGTGGTCGAGGTGGTGTCGTTTATCATGTTACCAATCTGCGACATGATTCTTTGCCGGGTTCTTTACTCTATGGATTGAAGATGGTCAAAGGGCCACGTACCATTGTGTTCGATGTATCGGGTATCATTGAGTGGGATTTCCGTTCCGTCTTCTCTGATCCATTTGTGACCATTGCTGCCCAGACGGCTCCAGGCAAGGGTATCTGCCTGAAATATTGCAACTTGGGCCTGAGTCGTGAGAATGTCTGCCGTTTCCTGCGTGCCAAGCGAGGTTACGGTGGTAGCGAGAATACGGGCAATGCTCTTGGCTTGGGTAGCGATCAGGTGATGGTTGACCATTGTACGGCTGCGTGGGGAACCGACGAGACCGTCTCTGGTCGTGGTGCTCGAAATGTCTCCTTTCAGTATAGCATCATAGCCGAGGCTTTGGGTATTGCCGACCATGCCAACTATTCGCCGGGTACCAACCATGGCTATGCCGCCACCATCGATGGTAAGATCGGCAGTTGGCACCACAATCTGCTGGTCAACTGCGAGGGCCGTAACTGGTCGATGGGCGGGGGCATGGACGGTACCAATACGGCTATCGGACAGATGGATATCTTCAACAATGTCTGCTACAACTGGCATGGTCGTACCACCGATGGCGGTTGCCATGAGGTGAACTTCGTAAATAACTACTACAAGATGGGGCCGGATACGAGCAAGAAGATTCTCTTCTCGCAGGATTATGAGAATATCGGCTCTATCCAGAGCACTTGGCAGGCATACGTGGCTGGCAATATCCGTGAGAACAAGGATCACACGTTGACGCAGGATAAGTTGAACGATACCTATCGCTACACCCTCTCGAATGGTGCTACCGATCCGAACAACCGTACCGACGAATATGCCTACAAGACTTTTGTTTCACAACCGTTCTTCCCTTCGTATGCCGAAATCCATTCGGCCAAAGAGGCATTCAAAATTGTGAATAGCTATGCGGGCGCCTATATGCCTTGTCGTGACGAGCAACATAAACGTGTGGTCCGTGAAACGGTAGAGGGCACTTATACCTTCGTCGGAAGTAAGTCGGGCATTAAGGGTGAGATTGATCGTGAGGCTGACTGTGGAGGCTTCGAGTCTTATCCAGAAGAGCATCGTGATGCAGACTTTGATCCGGATCAGGATGGAATCCCAACTTGGTTCGAACTGATAGTCGGCACCGATCCAGAGGTTGCCAACCACAATGACGATCCGGATCGTGATGGTTGGACGCAGTTGGAGGATTATTTGGAGTTCATGGCTCATCCATATTCTGTGCTTGATGCAGGAGAGAAGGTTGAGGTCGATGTGGCAGATCTCTTTGCTGGTTTTACGAAAACTCCTAACTATAGTGTGACTGTGCCTCAGGATACCGATATTAAAGCCTCTGTTACTGGTTCGAAACTTACCATCCAATCGGGCGTAAATTCGGCTGTAGTCACATTGACTCTGACTGTGACCGATAGCGAAGGAACAACCTGGAGCCGCAAATATAATGTGGCGGTTGCTGGTCAGGGTACTGGTATCCAGTCGGTTTCTTCTACTCTTCCGGCTACTACCGAATGTTTTGATCTCTTCGGTCGTAAGACAACTTCCCGTTCCGGTCTTATAGTTCGTGGTGGGAGAGTGGTGCGTATGTAATCAGATTATATATAGAGCCCTTAAATTATTGCGACAAATCATGAAGTTCCGAATTGTTGTCCTATTGTTTTTGTCATCGCTTTTTGTAGCGGCTGTCGCTCGTCCCTATTTTCATGTGGAGGTGAAAGGGGAGGGCGTCCCGATTCTCTTCCTGCATGGTCATACGCTCGATAATCGGATGTGGGAGCCTCAGGTAAGGTTCTTTTCCAGCAGATATAAGGTGGTCTGTATGGAATTCCGAGGATACGGTAAGTCCTCACCACAAGTGGTCGACGAATCTTTCACCCATGCCGACGATGTGCTGTATGTACTGGATTCCCTGCATCTCGACAAAGTACATCTTGTGGGGCTATCGATGGGATCATTTGTGGCCAGCGAGCTTGTTGCCATGCATCCCGAACGGTTCCTTTCGGCTACATTGGCTTCGGGCAACATCCGCAAGTGTAAGGGCCCAGGAGAACCATTCGATTCGCTCGAGGTACAGAAGATTGAGGCAGAAATTGCTCGAAACAAGGAGATGGGCGTTGATGTCTGGAAGCAGAACTGGATTGATAAATTGGTAGATGGTGGCGGTTCGAATCGCGAGTCAATCCGTGAGTCTGTCACCCTTCTGGTTCAGGATTGGGATGCTTTCCAGCTCTTGAATGCTGAAGCGCGTCTCTATTACGGAAATCAGGCGTGGGATTCGCTTCGTGCCAAATGTCCGGAACTTCCTGTCCTTATCCTTTCGGGGGACAACGAACATAAGGGTAAGAACCCGATGCTTCCTTTCCTGCCCAATGGCCGTCAGGTTATTATCCCTGACTGTGGCCACATGTCGAACATGGAGAAACCTGAAGAGTTTAATCGCCTTGTGCAGGAGAACATCAATCGTGTTCGGTAGTCTTTGTACAAAAAGTGCAAAAGCCGAAAACAAAGCTTTGGAAAGCATTTTCCCTATGGAGAATAACTTTGCGAGGCCACCTTTGCGCTCTTTGCGGACTTTGCGTGAGTGCCTAACTTTTTTTACTTTGAGGTCAAAGGGTATATAGTTACCTTATTATTTCTCAAAAAGACTCTTCCTTTCTTCTCATCTTCTCTGAGTTTTTTTATTCTCAAGGAAGATTTGAAGACTTGAAGATTTTCGATCTGTACGGTTAAAAGATCTCATGGGGAATATGGGGAAATTGGGGAAGTCTGGACTCTACTATTACCAATTGTCCTTGATTTTTCCACATATTCTACATATTCCACAAGAGAAAGAAATAATTCTATAAGAATGGTAATTTCATTCGTACAGTTCGAAAACTTTTGAGTTGAAATCTGATCGTTCGAATCGAGTTCAAAAACTTCTATGTTGCTTTCCAAATAATTGGAATAGTTTAACTTTAATTTAACATTAATATTCAATATCTTGCGATAACTGGTCGCTTTAATATGACTATTGAATAAGCAACAAACATCCACTCAGCACGTGAT
>JAZRXX010000057.1:0-20774 GCA_045600485.1 Bacteroidales bacterium | reverse complement strand
ACTTCTGAGGCTTACTATCGGTTTATGTACGAAGTGTATATGAATAGGGAAATGTATGACGAGGCTTTACTGAGCATTTGCAAAGCGAAACAATACACTTCGACACCCGATGTATTCTTCTCCCTATTTGATTGTTATGATCGGATGGGCAAAACGGAAGAGGGTATTCCTTACATTGAACAGATTCGCAGAATGCTGCCACAAAATCTAACTTCCCGGCTTGTATTATTAAGATGGTATGATCAGGAACATCGATATAAAGAAGCTATTTCTATAGCAAATGAGATAAATAGCACACATATAAAAATAAAGAATAAGCAAGCTGCCAGCATAAAACAGTATGCAAGGGAGTATCTAAATCAAAATCAACCTAAAAAATTATACAATAATGAATCTCAAATCAATCATTAGCACATTTTGCCTATTGGGAACAGCCGCAGGTTATTCTCAGCAACTCGTTTTGACACCGTTAGAACAAAAACTCTGGGAGCAACATCAAAACGAAATAGAAACTCATACTCGGTTTTTGTATGAAGACCTGTCTTATCAAATGGCAAACACTTATGTAATTCCTCCTTCAATGAAAACAAAGATTGATCAATACATACATGACAAGGAACAGAGGAAGTATTTATGCAATTACAAGCAATATGATCACATCTTTGATAGGGTCTTTGATAAACAAGCAATTGATAGTCTCTATCTGGATTCCATTTTTGCCAACCTCGTCCCTTATAATCCTCAAATGACGGGACATGCGATCAGCCTTACCTTGTACTTTGCAAAAGAACTGTCATTAACTGAGGAGAATGTCAAAAGTCTGACTGTGGATGCAGTTGATTTCGCACGTCGTCTATACAGGAATCCTTGTGCTTACTTTGCTACAGATGAAATAATTGCACTAAAACGTGAGTTGACACAAAATCAGCTGAAAGACGTATTGGAAGAAAAGAACTCAAAAGACGCCGAACTAAAGGCGGTACAAGCATGGAACGCTCTGAGAAAAGCCGGTTTGACCAGCGACTTAGACAGCATAAACGATACAGGGCGTGCATATTTGTATTACCGATCAGAGATGTGCATAAAAGATTACCATGTTGACAACAAAGAACTGCTTGAGAACAATCTTGCAGATATATATCGGCACAAACCCCGCATTATTCAGATGTACGAAGGTCTTTGGCAGAAAAAACAGATTCAGAAGAAATATGAGAAGAAGGTGGGCTCAGAATACTCTTGGTAATGGCATCTGATTCTAAGTCCATAGAAACACAATTGAACAGAATGAATAATAGTATAAGAAAGACCATGCTGGCAATTTATGCCAGTATGAGCATCTCCTTTATGGCATGTCGGCCTCAAATCAATGAAACAGAACTTGAGAAGGCGGGTGATAATAGAGATGAGATAGAGCAGACAGTCCAATATTTCCGGGATAACAAGCTGAATCTTGGATATGAATCTGCAGTATTTCTTGTCAACAATATGCCATATCATATCGGATTCAGAGGTGATCTGGTTAACCAATACGACAATGGATATGCAGATATGGCGGCTCATCCCATTGGGCAAAGAGACGGATTCTATAAGCAGCTATGCAAGAGCTTGGGTACGAAAGAGATTTATTATGATTACGATATCCATATGCTTAACTCACGGCAGCTGATTAGCGCTATAACACAAACAGCAAGGATCTGGAACAAATCGAATTGGAGCCGTTCATATGATGATAGTATTTTCTTCAACTATGTACTTCCTTACAAAGTTTCAAACGAACCTATAAGTGAATGGCACAGAGCAATAAAAGAGTTATATCCTCGATTGGGGAAGGATGAAGTGCGAAGCAAACGAGGCCCAAAGATTGAAATGGAAGATGGTATCTGTAGCGGAAAGATACTTGATGTTATCGGTGCCTCAGGGAAGGTTGCCGTTCTAGCCCAAGATAAAGATTCTGTTGTGCTTTCTATCAATTCCGAACGTGCCACAAGAAAGTCTTTGTGGCTTCGGTATTCCTGTCCGGAAAAACAGGCTAAATTGAAGATTGTGACGAATGGAAGACAGAGCCAAATTGTCGATCTTGTTCCATCCAATGATGCCAATACCTTCATATATAGCCAGAATGTCATTGATATTGATTTGAGGAAAGGGAACAATACCATCGTTTTTTCTTATTGTCAAAAGCCTGTAGCGTTGGATTATCTTCATCTCCAAGCAATAGAGCCATTGCCTAAAAATGACAAGGAAGGATTCTCGTTAGGAAGTATTCTGATAAACCAGAAATATGGCAAAGCCCTTGCTTTTGCACAACCTGTAAATACGAGTTCAGCATCTATAGTCCTGCTTTCCGATGTTGATGCAAAGAGTGATTGGCAAAAACTGGATATATGTTTGCGAGGATTTGGAAGTTACTCAATTTCACCACTTTCCGGACATCGTGACACATTATGTTTGGAAGCACAATACAGCAATTGTAACATCGGCACGCGTGTATCTCAGTATAGGTTCATGGCTTCTGCTCATCAACTGTGGACTTTTATTCCTGCCGAGCATGGGAAGTATCGAATTATGGGCAGAGATAGCGGACTTTTTCTAGAGGCACGCGAGGAGAAGGGAGAACTCCGGTTGTTCCTTTCAGAATATTCTCCGACACAGGAATCTCAAATCTGGGAGGTTAGACAGAATAACAATCCACGTTCCATTCTTTATTCGCCTGCTATCAGAGAGGCGATGAAAGTGTATGACTATATGCATCTATGGAAGTGGTGTGCCTGCAATGTTACTATTCCACCCCCTTCTTCCACATTGCTTAAAAGCAGAACGGGCAATTGTCACGAAGAGGCATGTTTCGCGGTCAATCTATGCCGCTATCTTGGTATCCCTTCGGCCATTGATTTTACCCCTCATTGGGGAAACCGCAGCCAGTCTCATGAGTGGAGTGTACTGATAGATGGAGACGGAACAGGAATACCTTTTTATATGAGCAAGATTCCAGGTGATACCACCAATGCTTTCAATGGATACAAGAAACCTAAAGTCTTTCGCAACAGATTTGCCATAAACAAACCTTTTGAAGCGTCAGTCAAGAAGGGTGAATTGCCAGAACTCTGGCTTAGATTTCCTTGCTTCGAAGATGTAACGGCTGAATATGGACCTGTTTCTGATGTAGAGCGTATGGTTCCCGATTCTTTGTCAGGACACGGTGTTGCCTATATCTGTGTGTTTGACAACCGGCAATGGGTACCTGTGTTTTGGGGAGACATCGCAAATGGCAAAGTCCTATTCGAAAATATGGCCAGAGACATAATGTATATTGCTGCAACTGTCAAGGAAGATGGAAAGATCAAGCCGTTTGGCTGTCCGTTTTTCATCGACATAGAAGGCATAACACACGAGGTATCTGTTGATTGTCACAACAAACAGTCTATGACCTTATTGCGAAAATTTCCTTTTCTTGGGAAACAAGATCCGGTCAATACCCGTATGTCAAGAGGTAGGTTTCAGGCAGCAAACAATGCTGAATTTGATCACGCTGTTGATTTGTATTATTTCACGGGCATTACCAATGGGAACTGGTATGAAATAGAAATCGATGCTGAAAGAGCATACAAGTACCTTCGGTATATAGGACCAGATGGTTCGTATTGCAATATTAACGAAATGCGGTTCTTCGACAAAAAGGGAAATCTCCTTAAAGGGACAATTATCGGTACGCAAGGCAAAGGGGGACATACCAAGGAAACCGTCTTTGATGGGGATATCTTGACGGGTTTTGAGGGTGTCAGCCCTGATGGTCATTGGGTAGGTATGAAACTAAAGAATCCATCCTCGATCGGAAAAATCAGTTTTATTGGACGCAATGACGGGAATACTATAGAAGTGGGAGATACTTACGAACTCTTCTATTGGAACGAGGACAGATGGAATACTATCGACATCCGTGTTGCTTCCGACAATAAACTCTTCTATGATTCAGTACCTGCCAATGGACTCTATGTACTCAAAGACAAAACTAAGGGCTGGGAAGAGCGAGTCTTCACCTATGAAAATGGAGAACAAACGTGGTGGTAATACAATCTATATGCTATAGAAAAGGCAAGAATCATCATTGAGTGAAGGTTCTGTCTGCTATTATAAACTTATAAAATCAACCAAACAATGAAAAGACAAGTGCTATCAAGCTTCTTGCTTATGGCAAGCGTTCTCTCTGTAGTCCCCAGTTTGGGACAAACAGACAAGAATGAATGGCGTCTTGCTGTGGATGTCCTGAAAGGCAAGGACAGCAGTAAAGACAAAGAGTGGGCGGTCAATCTGCTCATCGAGTCACAAAACTATGAAAAAGATGCTTTTGTACAGAATGTACTCGGCATCGCATTCCTCCATGGTATTGGCGTCGAAGCTGATACAATCAAAGCAATCGACTACTTTACCGAATCTGGGGCTTTGGGCTATACTCAGGCCTATCACAATTTAGGTATGTACTACAAGTACGCTACCGGTGGCAAACAGGACATGCGGAAAGCATACGTGTCATTCAAAAAAGGTGCAGAAACAGGCAATCCGACCAATTGCTACAATTACGGCTTTATGATGTACAAAGGTCTTGGTTGTAGGCAAGATTACTCTGCAGCTATGGAGCAATTTGAGAAGGCTGCGGCTTTTAACCATCCTTCGGCGCTGTTCATGATTGGACTATGTTATCGCAATGGATATGGCGTAGAGGCGGATACCGCGATTGCCAATATCTATCTGCGCCAAGCAGCAGAACTTGGCATGGCTGATGCGATGGAGGAACTAATGAAAGAAGAACCAGAGAACTCAATTCTCTCGGTTGAGGCTTCTATGGACGAGAATATGAATGTGCCGACTGAGATGCCAACCATTGTGCCATACCTACCTGAACAAGATATCTCCGGATCATACAATGGTGTGCTCGCTACCTATGACTGGAGTGGAGAGTACCTCATTGCACAGTCGCCTCTTTCTGTTGTTGTGAATTCTTACAATGATACATTGAATGGCCTGTGGATACAGGGAACTGACTCGATTGCTTTTACTGCCAAAATCGATTCCCAAGGGGTGATTCATTTTAACAATACTACGGCAGAACTGTATGACCGCTATTCCTCCGATTTCCACTCCAGGTATTGCTTTGAACATGTGGAGTTGAACTATGCGGCAGAGGTCATTACTGGAGACCTTAGACTTTATTCATTGACAGAGATGGAGCCAGAGCGTCCTATGTTCGTATGTTTAAGGAAGTCTGATGGCGCAGAATCACAAGATACAGACGAGAGATATACAAAGCTATATGCCTATTCAAGTCCTTCGTCCAGGCAGATTACCTTGAAGTTTGAACTGGCAGAGGATGTGCCCTCCGTAGCAATCTCTTTTTACTCTCGTACTGGCATGAATATCCTCAACTACAAGTATGGATATTTAGGCGCCGGAGAGTGCATCCTTATGCTCTCACCCGACATCCCAGATGGATATTATACTATCCATGTTACTGCCGGGAAGAATCAATTGAGTACAATAATAGTTAAATAAAAGTTAAATCAATGAAAAGAATTCTATTATTTCTGTTGTTGTTCGTAAATTTGCACTTAGTTATCCAACATGATGGATTAACTCTAAGCTCTTTTACAACAGCAATGGCACAGCACATGTCCACTGAAGGAGGATATCTTTGCTATCTCGAAGAGATTGGTTGGTATATTTCTCCATTTTCAGATTGCGGAATTCCGGATTGCACCCCATACAAATGTCAATATTGCCATTATAGTTTTTCGACATCCTTAGAAGTTTTGCAACATGAGAAAGATTGTTCAAATAGGCCTAAGCCCTATCAATGCAGCTATTGTGATAAAGGATTTTATGATCAGGATTCCCTAATAAAACATGAAGATTTGCCGTGTCCTGAAAAATACAGGTGTAAAAAGTGCAAAACTTCATGCAAATCACTAGAAGAATGGAATAATCATACATGCAACGGACCTACAACAGGTGGAGGACCTACAACAAGTGGAGGACCTACAACAGGTGGAGGACCTACAACAGGTGGAAGACCATCAACAAGTGGAGAGAACCCCAAAAAAGGAGAGAATAACAATGATGATTCGCCGGATCAACCTTGTTATATCGCTGTTCCTGACGCGAATCCACTGCCAAATAATGTCACAGAAATAGACCCAATTGGTATGCCTACATTATATGAAACATATATGTTATGCAAATTTACATATGGAGATATTGGTAGGAATGAATTGGTAGGAGGTTGGTGTGATTATCCAATGGACAAATTAATAGGACTTCCTTCTAACCAAAATTGGTTAAAGACCTTTATGACGGGGTATCATGTCCAATTATTCTATAGAGTTAGAGATACAGGAGATTATGAATTTGCAGTAGCATTTAGAGGAACCCAACCTTGGGATTTAAGAGATTGGGTTACTGATGTTTTACAAGTATTGGGAATGTCTGGCCAATATTCCTTTGCTATACAAGATGCGAATTATTTTAGTAACAAATACGAAGGATCTGCGTTAATTTACCTTGGCCATTCTCTTGGCGGGGGACTGGCTACTGCTGCAGCAGACGCGACTGGAGGAAATGCAATTACATTGAATGCAGCAGGTGTTAGTCCAATTACTATAGTTCCAAATACAGAAGCCAATATAACGAACTATATTATTTATAATGATGAATTGAATTATTTACAATCAATAAACATTCCTATCTATGGAGAATGGTATATTTCTTTGCCGGATCCACATGGAAATACTATCTATTTGCATGGTAATTCATATTTTGGATTATATTTTGGAGGACATTTTTTAGATAATTTTAGTGGCAGATGAGAAACTTGTTTCTATTATTTTTATGTATCTTTTTATTAACCTCTTGTATCGATATTTATGAACTTACTAATGGATTTAGCTATAAGATTTATACAGATCCATCAAGCAAGGAAATAGCAAAGGCTATCCATGATAACGATACGACTAAAGTATTGAAAATTTTAAAGAAAGATAGTTCTACAATAAATAAGCAAGAGGATAAATATGGTACATCAGTACTATTTTATGCTGTATTCCATAACAAAATTGATATGGTAAGAATATTATTAGAGCATGGAGCTGATCCAAATGTGTATTCGCGCTATGATTCTATTGAACATGTAGGACAAACACCTGTTCATATTGCCAGTCAAATGAGTGAGATCTCGCCAGAGGTCTTGGCTTTACTTCTTTCGTATGGAGGCAATCCTAATGCAGATAAAAAAGGATTTCATAAGTATCAAGATGGTTCATTTAGGCAACATGGCCTACCTATAAATGATGCTTGTGGTGTTTGTGTCGCTAATTATGATAAAGTAAAATTGCTTCTTGATTATGGCGCTGAGCAGGATATTAATGATACTTATTGTGCGCTTGAACAATGTATCTTAAGCAAACGAATGGATATTCTATTGCTTTTACTGGAACGTGGAGCGCCTTATGAGATGACATGGATCCATGGCGGACCTCATGTTCAAGTAAATGTATGTGAAGCTCTAAAATGGATTTTGTTTGATCCAAATGATAGCCAATATCAATATAAGTTGAAGGTAATCGAATGGCTAAAAAATAAAGGTTATGATTACAATCAATCTCCAACTCCGAAATTTATGATTAATAGAATTCAGAAAAAATATCCAGACAACTGGGAAAAGATTCTTGAAATCTATTAAGTAGGATAGTGATCATTGTTCCTCACAACGATGAAAACTTCATTAGAAAAGGAGAGCATTTTCAACTCCAATATTGGGACAAGGTCTATTTGCATATTATTGAGGAACTGGTTGGTGATGACCGACAGTTCCTCAAGTTCGATCTCTGCCCTCGCAATGCACTTTTCCGACTCCGGAATCTAACCAAAGGCAAAGAGGAACGCATCTTTACTTACGAGAGTGGCAAGCAAGTTTGGTGGTAAATCTTGAGTATGCATGCTGAAACATTTGCATCGGAAAGTCATCTAATGAGAAATGAAGTTGAGTATTATTGGTATAAATTGAGTTGATTATTTGGAGAATTCAGAAATTGTTCCTATCTTTGCCCGCGTTATAACTAATAACTTATAACTTTTAATTTATAAAAAGATCATGGGTTTTGCAAAATGGATTGGTGGCTTCCTGGGCTTCGCTTTGGGTGGAGGAGTGTTAGGCGGCCTTGCAGGATATGCTTTGGGTGCAGCATTCGAGGCGTTTACGGAATCTGACAAAGAGGCTTCGTCCGATACTTCACAATCTGCTTATCAGCGGTCGCGGCAACGGACACAGCAGGGGGCGCGCAATGGGTTCCTTTTTTCGTTGCTGGTCTTGTCTGCTCACATCATTCAGGCCGATGGGAAGATCATGCATAGCGAGATGGAGTGCGTGCGCCGGTTTCTGCGAGCCAGTTTTGGAGAGAATGCAGCACAGCAAGGCGACGAGATACTCCGCAAACTCTTCGAAAAGCGTAAGGCTGTAGGTCAAACCGAATGGAATCACATCATCGAGCAGAGTTGCAAAGAGATGTGCCAGGTAATGACTCCGGAACAACGTCTGCAACTCTTGGCCTTTTTGTGTGAGATTGCCAAGGCCGATGGCAAAATTGATCCGGAAGAGATCAACCAGTTGCATGTCGTGGCGGGTTATCTTCGTCTCGATGCCTCAAACGTTGATCAATTGCTGAACCTCGGAAGCACAACGCTCGAAGATGCTTATAAGGTGCTTGGCGTTTCGCCTGATGCTACCGACGAGGAGGTCAAGAAGGCCTATCGCAAGATGGCGTTGCAGTATCATCCGGACAAGGTCGCCTCTTTGGGCGAAGATGTCAAGGCTGCTGCCGAAAAGAAATTCAAGGAGATTGGTGCCGCTAAGGATCGTATCTGGGCAGCAAGAGGACTTTGATCGTCCTTGTTTTAAAACACGAAAGGGTTGCGCTCACGCGTGACCCTTCGTTCTTTACAAACCTTATTTTTTGAAAACATTTATTTCTTGTCTAAGCCAATTCTGGTTGGCTATTAGTTAGTGATAATCTAAATCACAAGAGAAAAAGGCAGTTTTACTTTACGATGCAAAGGTAGCCTATTCTGTAGGATTGAGGGGGAAAAATCTGGTAAAAAATTTGCTCACGGACGATTTTACTCCCTTTTTTTGATATAATTCCCCTTTTTTTTACGATTTTGGGCATGCCCTTTCTCTTGTGGCGTGTGATTATTGTAAAAAAATAGCGGATTGACAGAGTGCCAGGACTCGCCAATCCGCATGTATATTTGTGTCTCAATCGACAATTTTTACCAGATCTTCACACGGTTCTCAGGTGCAAGATAGAGGCTGTCGCCTGGCTGAACGCCAAAGGCCTCGTACCAGGCATCGATGTGTGGCAATGCGCCATTGATACGGTGGAACGACTGGGCATGAACATCGGTAGTGTTGAGAGCCATGATGCCTTCAGGAGTATTGACACCAGCCCATACGTTGGCATAGGCCAAGAAGAAACGCTGTGCAGGGGTGTAACCATCCTTGTCGGCAAGAGGATTGGTCTTCATTGCTTTCTGGAGAGCCTGATAAGCGATATTCAAACCACCATGGTCAGCAAGGTTCTCGCCGAGACACTGATGGCCGTTGGCATGCACACCAGGGAGTACATAGAGGCTGTCGAAATATACAGCCAGCTGTTCAGCAGGAATCTTGAATGCCTCAACATCGGCATCTGACCACCACTGACGGAGGTTGCCATCCTTGTCGAACTGACGACCCTGATCGTCGAAGCCGTGAGTCATCTCGTGGCCGATTACTACACCGATAGCACCATAGTTGGCGGCATCGTCGGCTGCCATGTTGAAGAATGGTGGCTGGAGAATGCCTGCAGGGAAGCAGATCTCGTTGGTGGTAGGATTGTAGTAAGCGTTGACGGTCTGTGGTGTCATGTGCCACTCGTCCTTGTCAACAGGCTTGTTGTAGGTCTTCTCCTTGCGAAGATTCCAACGGAACATACTAGCTTCGTGCATGTTGTCGAGAAGGTTCTTGCTTGGGTCGATGGTGAGAGGAGAGTAGTCATCCCACTTGTCAGGATAACCGATCTTGACATAGAAGGTAGAGAGCTTTTCGAGAGCTACCTGCTTGGTGCTGTCGCTCATCCATTCCTGTGCCATGATACGTTCGCCAAGGCTCTCCTGGAGGTTCTTGACCAACTGGAGCATACGCTCTTTATTTTCGGCAGGGAAGTACTTCTCGACATACATCTGTCCGACAGCCTGACCGAGAGTACCATTGATGAGGTTGACGCCACGCTTCCAACGAGGCTGCTCCTCCTTGGCACCGGTCAAACTCTGACGGAAACGGAAGTTCTCGTCGCCGAATGCATCGCTCAAGTAGGATGCGCCGTAAGAGAGCGCCTGGTACTCATAGATTGTCTTGAGGTCTTCGAGTGGCATGGTCTGCATCAGTTTGCAGCAGAATGCGACTGGCTCAGGCTGATTCAGATCTACCTCGGTAGTAGCATCGTAGCCGTACCAAACGAGGAACTGAGCCCAATCGAAGTTGTTGGTCTGAGCCTTGAGTTCATCGACGCTCATCTTGTGGTAGTTAGCCTCTGGATCACGCTGCTGCTGCAGGCTGTAGCTCACTTCGGCAATCTGTGTCTCGTACTTGAGAATAGTCTCCATCTTCTTTTGAGCCTCCTTTTCGCTCAAGCCGATGAGCTTATAGAGGTTGACGATGTGGAGCTTGTATGATTCACGTACGGCGGTGGTGCGTTCGTCCTTGTTGAGGTAATAGTCGCGGTTGCCGAGGTTCAAACCGCCTTGTCCGACGCCGACAATGTTCATCGAAGAGTTCTTGGCATCAGCGCCACAGTAAAGGCCGAAGAGAATACCATCGTGCTCAGAAGCTGCATACTGGAGCAACTCCTCGCGAGTCTTGCAGTCGTTGATCTTCTGCAGATAAGGGAGGATAGGAGCTGCGCCCAATTCCTCTCGGCGCACGGTGTCCATATACATATTATAAAGGTCACCGATCTTCTGGCGAATAGAGCCTGACTGGTTGGTGCTGTCGGCAGCAATGCTCTGGATCAAATCTGCGATCTGGTTGACATTGTCGTCGCCCAGCTTAGTGAAGCTACCCCAACGTGGATAGGCAGCTGGCTGTGGGTTGTTGTTGATCCAATTTCCGGTAGCAAATTTGCAGAAGTCATCTCCTGGACGGGCTGTTAGGTCCAGATTGCTGACTTCGACTCCACTCTGGAGTTCTGGCTGCTTCTGTGAACATGCAGCCAGCAGTGAGGCTGATAGCGCCATCATTACAATCTTTTTCATTTGATAGTTTATATAATTATGTTTGTTGGTTCCTTCTTTTTCGCTTCGTCCCAAAGGGCATCCATTTCGGCCAAAGTCATGTCGTTCAGCATACGGCCCTGTTCCTTCGCTTTGGTTTCGACGTACGTGAAACGGCGCTGGAACTTCTGGTTCGTCTTTTCGAGCGCATTGTCTGGTTTGATCTTGTACAGACGGGCTGCATTGATCAGCGAGAAGAGCAAATCGCCGAACTCCTGTTCCGCTTTCTCCTTGTCCATATTGGCAACTTCAGCTTCAAATTCCGAGATTTCCTCCTTGACTTTGGACCAAACATCTTCGCGCTTCTCCCAATCAAAACCTGCATTGCGCGCTTTGTCTTGCATGCGATAGGCTTTGATGAGTGCCGGTAGGGAAGAGGGAATGCCCGAAAGAATCGTCTCGTTGCCATCTTTCTCTTTCTGCTTGACAATTTCCCAGAGCTGGCTGACCTCTTCGGCCGTCAGCTTCGTCTTGCCGGCCATGCCGGGCAAGTCTGCCTTCACACCTTCGGCAGAAACCAAGGTGCCATCTGGGTTGAATACATGAGGATGGCGATAGACCAATTTGTCGCACATGGCATTGAGCATATCACCCATGTCGAATTGTCCTGCCTCTTCGGCGAACATCGTGTAGAAGAACAGCTGTTCCATGACATCACCACACTCTTTCTTGATCTCGGCCGGATCGCCCTTGATGAGCGCCTCAGCGAGTTCATACATCTCTTCGATGCTGTTCTGTCGGATTGACTGATTGTTCTGTTTTGCATCCCAAGGACAATCGCGACGCAAGGTCTGCATCACACCTAAAGCACGCTGCCAAGCCAGCGTTTTTTTGTCAAGATTTGGCACATCCAAATGCTTTTCCATCTTTATTATATTTAAAATGTGGTGCAAATTTATGCATTTTGTTGGAAAACTCCAAATTTTAGATTAACTTTGCGCGCGGATTTTTATAAATAGTCCATATTTGCACAGTATGAAATACATTGGAGCACATACATCGTCGGCCGGAGGGGTCGAAAATGCCATTGCAGAAGCTGTCAGCATCGATGCTCAAGCCTTTGCTCTTTTTACCCGTAATCAGAAGTCGTGGGTTAGCAAACCTCTCGATCCAAAGAATATCAATGCCTTCAAAGAGGCTTTGGCAAAATCGGGAATCCAACCCCAGCATGTACTTCCTCACGATAGTTATCTGATCAATTTGGGCAATCCAACCGATGAGGGACTGACGAAGAGCCGCGCTGCTTTTCTCGATGAGATGCAGCGTGCTGAGCAGTTAGGTTTGACACTTGTAAACTTCCATCCCGGTTCGCATCTCAATCAAATTGCACCAGAGGCTTGTCTGGACCTCATTGCAGAGAGCATCAATCTTGCCTTGGATGCGACTACAACAGCTGTGGCTGTGATCGAGAATACGGCAGGACAAGGCTCGAACCTCGGGTGTACATTTGAGCAGATAGCACGCATCATCGCTGGTGTGAACGATAAGAGTCGAGTCGGTGTCTGCATCGATACTTGTCATACGTTTGCTGCCGGTTATGACTTGAGTACTGAATCCGGCTATGAAGAGACCTTTGAGCACTTTGGTCATGTGATTGGTTTCGATTATCTGAAGGGCATTCACATGAACGATAGCAAGAAAGGTTGCGGTAGCCGTGTGGACCGTCACGAATCGATAGGCAAAGGTATGATTGGAGAGGCATTCTTCCGCCGTTTTATGCAAGATCCTCGGTTCGATGATATGCCGATTATTCTTGAAACGCCAGAGGTGTCACTTTGGGCAGAAGAGATCAAGATGTTGCGCTCGTTGTGTGATCAATAACTTTTTTTATTTGAATTAAGTAGACTACTTATTATCTGAAGACTATGCAAAATAAGTATTTTTTGTTTTTGTTGGGAGCAGGGTTGAATCTCCTGGTCATGGCCGACACCCAGACTGTCGGGCATTTCCGATACGCAGGACCTTATGAACTGCAACAGCCGGTACAGTTGGACAGTACTGATGTGAATGCCAAGAAGTATGATGCCAAATCGTTGCTGGAAAGCAAACTGAATCTTGACCTTGTCAAAAATGGCGCAGACTGGACCGGCGAAGAGCTGCCAGGATCGGGTGAGAAGCCAGCTCTGCACCTGATGGGCTTCCAGGTAAATGCCGGAGGATATTTCAAAGGTACACTGAAACTCGATAAGGCACCACAGGATTATAAACTCTATGTAGATGGCGAGATTGGTAGCGCAGGAGCATTGACGCTCTTGCCGGGTACACACACCATCGTCTTGAAGTATCTGAGTCAACCGGATCAGAAAGACAGTCTGAATGTAGCTATCGAGAGTGATAGTACAGCACTGTATGGCGCAGACAAACTGCTGGTGGGAGATGTGCAGGATACAAAGCGCCTGATTGCTATCGAGGATATGATCTCTGCACGTCGTTTCTCGAAAGTCGATATTTCGGCCGATGGTCGTTGGATCATCACGGGCGAGAGTCGTGTGCGAGAAGACTGGAGTGACCATGATTTCTACCTCTTCGATTGCCAGACAAACAAACGGATCAAGCTGACACAGAACTCCCACTGGTTGCCAAAGACCAGTAAGTTCTACCAGATCCGTCACATTGGCGACGAGAGCAAGATGGTGGTAATTGATCCTGCAACATTGAGCGAAGAGGTTTGGGTGGAAAATCTGCCGGAAGATTATTTCGAAGTCTTCCCGACCGAAGACAAGCTGCTGGTCAACATCCGACAGGAAGGTCCTTCGGAACTCAACTACGAGGCTTTCGAGTTTGTTCATCCCGATGACCGTCAGCCGGGTTGGCGTGATCGCAATATATTGGCTATCTATGATATCAAGAGTGGTCTGATGCAGCAACTGACATTCGGTTACAACAGTATGTGGTGCTCCGATATTTCGAGCGATGGAAAGCGCATACTGCTGTCCAAAAGCGAATCACGACTGACGGCTCGTCCAACTTCATTGCGCAGCATCTATGAACTCAATGTCGAGACTCTGCAATTGGACACACTCGTTGATCGCGATGGTTTTGTCTCTACAGCAACGTATTCTCCTGATGGAAAGCAGGTGGTTATCTCCGGTACCCCAGAGGCCTTCAACGGCATTGGCAGTGTAGTACCCGAAGGAATGACTCCCTCGATGATCGAGCAGGAACTGTTCCTGATGAACCTGTCGGACAAGAAGATTGTACCTTTGACCAAGGACTTCGATCCGAATGTCCAGAATTTCCTTTGGTCAAGATTCGATGGCAAGATCTACATGGTTGCCGAGAACCGTGACAGCATGAGCCTGTATCGTCTGGATCCTGTGCTGGATAAGATCGAAATGATACAACAGCCCGAGGAGTACGTTGGCCGTTTGTCGATTGCTGCCAATGCTCCAAAGCTTGCCTTCTCGGGCGAGAGCAACAATCACAGCTGGCGTCTCTTCACCATGGAGACCGGCAAGAAGATGAAACCTGCCAAATGTATTCAGGACCTGAATGCTGACGTTTACAGAGATATTGAGGTGTCGGGTGCACAGGCATGGACTTGCAAGAACAGCATCGGAGACATTGTCACCTGCCGTTACTATCTGCCCAATGGATTCGATGCCAGCGCCAAATATCCGATGATTGTCTATTATTATGGTGGTTGTTCGCCTGTGAGCCGTACTTTCGAAAGCCATTATCCTTGGACAATCTGGGCCGCACAAGGTTATGTGGTCCTCGTGGTTGAACCAAGTGGAGCTACCGGCTTCGGTCAGGAATGGGCTGCACGACATGTGAATACTGCCGGCGTAGATCCTGCCCGTGACATCATCGAAGCAACTACGACCTTCTGTGACGAGCATGCTTTTGTCAATCGCGAGAAGTTAGGTTGTATCGGTGCGTCGTATGGTGGTTTCATGACGCAGTATTTGCAGACCGTTACCGACATCTTCCGTTGTGCTGTCAGCCATGCCGGTATTTCCGATCATACGACCTATTGGGGTTACGGCTATTGGGGTTATACCTACAGCGAGGTTTCGATGGCGAATACCTATCCTTGGACCCGTAAGGATCTCTATGTGGAGCGTTCGCCAATCTATAATGTTGACAAGATCAAGTCTTCGATGCTTTTCCTGCATGGAACCGAAGATACCAATGTGCCATACAACAATTCCGTTCAGATGTACACCGCTCTCAAACTGCTTGGCCAGGATGTCGCCATGGTCAGCATCAAGGGCGAGAATCACGGCATCATGAAACCGAGTCGTCGTCTGCTTTGGCACAATGCCACTATGGCTTGGTTTGCCCGTTGTCTGAAGGATGACCCAACATGGTGGGAAACCCTTTATCCGAAGAAAACTTTGTAAGAAATATAACTATAAGAATGAAAAAAATAGATATCAAATATGAGGGTGGTCTAAATGACCAGCGTTTGGAAGGTTCAGCAGTTCTGCCTTTATTTCCAGAGAATGAAGTAGAGTCTAATTTCGACGAAAAGAGACTGGATGTTGAATCCTTGCCACTGATTGCTTCGCGAGACATGGTTCTCTTCCCTGGTTTGACGATGCCGATCATACTTGGAAGAGAGATGTCGATCCGTGTAGCCAAAGAGGCTGAAAAGAAGAAACGTTATATTGGCATTGTCGCACAAATCAATTCGAAGGTCGATGAACCGACCGAGAGCGATTTGTACCATGTGGGTTGTATTGCCGAGGTGATGAAGAGTCTTGAGATGCCAGACGGTACACTCAATGTCTTCCTGCAGGGACGAAAAATGTTCCGTCTCGACCAGTTGTTGCAGACACAGCCTGTATTGAAAGGTGCTGTTCATACATTGACCGAAAATCCTCTCATTGAGGGAGATCAGCAATTGCGTGCCCTGATGAGCAACATGAAGGAGGATCTGAATTCATTTGCCAAACTCATCGACAGCAATCTGCCTGCCGAGATTTCGTTTGCCATCAAGAACTTCCGTAACAATGCCTTCTTGATCAACTTCCTTTGCTCGATCTTCCCAATGAATGTTTCGCGCCGCCAGGCTTTGCTCGAGCATGTTGATATGTTCGATCGTGCTGTGCATCTGGCCAGTGTGATCAATCAGGAACTGCAGTTCGCTCAGCTCAAGAGCCAGTTGCATGAACAGACACAGGCCAATATCAACGAGCAGCAGCGTCAGGCTTATCTGCATCACCAGATTCATACGATTCAGGAGGCATTGGGCGAAAGTCAGCAGGATGATATTGACAAACTCTTGATGCGTGCCAATCAGAAGCATTGGGGACAGACTGTGCAGGATACCTTCAAGAAGGAGATCAACAAACTGCAGCGTATGCAGGAGCAGAGCCCTGACTATTCGATCCAGTTCAATTACCTGCAGACCATGGTGGATCTGCCTTGGGGCGAATTGACTACCGATAGTCATGACCTCAAACGTGCTCAGCGTGTGCTCGATCAGGACCATTATGGTTTGGAAAAGGTCAAGGAGCGTATTCTGGAACATCTGGCTGTGCTCAAGATGCGTGGCGATATGAAGTCTCCAATCCTCTGTCTGTTTGGCCCTCCAGGTGTCGGTAAGACCAGCCTCGGACGAAGCATTGCCAAGGCTTTGAAGCGCAAATATGTGCGTGTATCGTTTGGTGGATTGCACGATGAATCGGAGATCCGTGGCCATCGCAAGACCTATATCGGAGCTATGCCGGGACGTATCATTTCGGGCTTGTTGAAGGCTGGTTCCGATAACCCGGTATTCGTATTGGACGAGATTGACAAGATCTCGGGCGATTTCCGTGGCGATCCGGCTTCCGCTTTGCTCGAAGTGTTGGATCCTGAGCAGAATTCGACATTCCACGACAATTATCTGGACATCGACTATGATCTGTCGAAGGTGCTCTTCATCGCTACTGCCAACGATTTGGGCACGATTGCCGCACCATTGCGTGATCGTATGGAGATTATTGATTTGTCTGGTTATATACTCGAAGAGAAGGTGGAGATTGGCGAACGTCATCTTTTGCCTAAGCAGCGTGCAGAACATGGTGTCGAGGATGTGAAGTTCTCTATTCCTCGCAACACGATGGAGGCTATCATCGATCGATATACTCGCGAGAGTGGTGTCCGTCTGCTCGACAAGCGTTTGGCCAAGGTGATGCGCAAAGTCGCTTGGAAGGTTGCGAACAATGAACCTGTACCTGCCCGCTTGAAGATCGAAGATCTGAAGGAGTATCTGGGTACGCCTGATTACGATCCAGACAAGTACGAGGGCAATGATTATGCAGGCGTGGTGACCGGTTTGGCTTGGACCTCTGTCGGTGGTACGATTCTGATGGTCGAGTCTTCGCTCAGCAAGAGTAAGGGCGAGAAACTGACCTTGACCGGAAACTTGGGCGATGTGATGAAGGAATCTGCTTCGCTGGCTTTGCAATGGATCAAGTCGAATGCCGACTATCTGGAGATTCCAGAGGAGGTATTCAATAATTTTGCTGTCCATATCCATTGTCCGGAAGGCGCGATTCCTAAGGATGGTCCTTCGGCTGGTATTACGATGGTGACCTCGTTGGCATCGTCGTTCACACAGCGTAAGGTACGTGCGAACATTGCCATGACGGGTGAGATTACCCTCCGTGGACGAGTCATTCCTATTGGTGGCGTGAAGGAGAAGATTCTGGCTGCCAAACGTGCCGGTATTACTGATCTGGTGCTTTGTGTCGATAACCGTAAGGATGTCGAGGTCATTAAGCCAGAGTACTTGACTGGGCTCTCGTTCCACTATGTTCGTGATGTGAAGGATGTATTGGAATTCGCTTTGCTGCCGGAGAAGGTAAAGAATCCTAAGAAACTGTACTAACATCACTCATGTAGAGTTACAAGTTATTAGTTATCAGTTATTATACATCTCGAACTGAAATTTGACTAGTAATATGCTTCATGACTTAGGTATCATAATGTTGGTGGCAGGTGCGATAAGCCTGCTGTGCAAATGGCTCAAACAGCCAGTAGTGCTTGGCTACATTGTGGCCGGACTACTGGCTGGTCCTTATGTATGCGGCAGTTCGTGGGTCGATGTGGAGAGTGCCGAGACCTGGGGACAGGTCGGTGTGATCTTCCTGCTGTTCTCTTTGGGATTGGAGTTTTCGTTCAAGAAACTGCTGCAGATGGGCTCTACGGCATTCATCGGTTGTATCACTATTGTTGTGGGCATGATGAGTGTCGGGTTCCTCTTGGGCCGACTGATGGGGTGGAACGAGATGAATGCCCTCTTCCTGGGTGGTATGCTCTGCATGTCTTCGACCACGATTGTCTTCAAGGCATTGGATGATCTCGGTTTGCGTCAACAGAAGTTTGCCGGCATCTGTTTCGGTATTCTGGTGGTCGAAGATCTCTTTGCTGTGGTCCTGATGGTGTTGCTTGCTTCGATCGCTGTCGAGCGCCAGTTCGATGGACAGGAGATGCTCTGGCAGGTGGCCAAACTGGCTGGATATCTATTGTTCTGGTTTGTGGCCGGTATCATGCTTATACCAACGTTGTTGCGCCGATTCAAGCGTTTCCTCAATGATGAAACGATGACTATCGTGGCTTTGGGATTGTGTCTTGGCATGGTCCTGTTGGCCAAAGGTGCCGGTTTCAGCGAAGCATTGGGCGCCTTTGTGATGGGATCCATTCTGGCTGAGACGGTCGATTGTGAACGTATCGAACATCTGATGTCGCCGATCAAGAACCTTTTTGGCGCAATCTTCTTTGTGTCGGTGGGCATGATGATTTCTCCAGCTACCTTGGCGGAGTATTGGTTGCCAATCGCTTTGTTGACCATGACTGTCATTCTGGGCCAGATTCTCTTCGCTTCGTTGGGCATTGTGCTTTCTGGCCAACCACTGAAGATTGCCATGCAGTCGGCATTTGCGTTGACACAGGTCGGTGAGTTTGCCTTCATCATCGCCCAGTTCGGCGAGTCGATTGGTGTGACCGAAAAGTTCCTTTATCCGGTCGTCGTGGCAGTCTCTGTCATTACGACCTTCTTGACCCCTTACACATTGCGATTGGCTTCTCCAGCCTACGAATGGGTGGAAAAGAAAATGCCACAGCGCATGCGGGTTCTAATCGAGCGTTTGTCGCAAGGCAAGAGTACCCTTTCGCAACAGACCTTGATGCAGGTGCTGCTCAAGAAGGTTGCCGTTACAGTCTCGATCTATTCCATTGTCTGTATCTTCATCATAACCTTCTATTTCCAGCTGGTTTCCAATTGGATCGTTGAGGGTGTCAATGCTCTTTTGCCGGATAATATCTCGTGGGTAGGCCGATTGGTTGCGTTATTGCTTCTGCTGGCTATCCTGGGTTCTTTCATCTATAAAATCGTATCGAAACATCTGCGTTCGGCCGAAACACGCCAGTTGTGGAACGATGGCTCTTACCGTCGTGCTTCGCTGATTGCCCTCTTTGTGGCTCGATTGCTGTTGGGCATGGGCTTTGTGGTGTTCTGTATTGCCCGCTATTTCACTTTGACGACGGGTTTCTTGATCGGTATTGCCCTATTGATCGTCATGATCATGCTTTTCTCGAAGAAGATTCATCGGCAGTCAACGTATATTGAAACTAAATTCATGACGAACCTTTCGGCTCGTGAACGTGAAAAAGACAAGAACCGTGCGGTGAAGCGAGAGCTGGAGGTGGCTCTGCTGAGCTACGATCTGCATTTGGCTGACTTTGAATTGAGTCCGGAATCGGTATTTTGTGGCAAGATGCTGATGGAATTGGATTGGCGCCGTTCGTGTGGTGTGAATGTGGTCCGTATCATCCGTGGCGGACTGAATGTGAATATCCCCGGTGGCCGCGAACGTCTCTATCCTCATGACCGTATTGTGGTGGCTGGCTCTGATGCCCAGATTCAGCTCTTTCAGCAATTGCTGGTGGAGGCAAGCCGAATGGGCGAAGCTCAGATTGCCCGACAAGGTCTGGATAATCGCCGTACTTCGGTTTCGCTCGAGCAGTTGACTGTTCTGCCGGATATGCCTTTCTGTGGACGAACATTGGCTGAATCCAAGATTCGCGAAATTGCCCAGTGTGCTGTGCTTGGCATTGAACATGAAGGCGAAACCCTGATGAATCCAGATGCCAATACCTGCCTCCACGAAGGTGATGTACTCATTCTTGCAGGCGAGGCCGAAAAGATCAAAACTTTGCTTACCGTGGCCGATTGAGTAGCTATAGAAACTAAAACTCAGAGAAGAGGAGAAGATAAGAAGATTTCACTTTAGCAGATAACTTCTATTCTTCAAATCTTCTTGAGAATATAATTATTGCTGTCCGGGAATATTTTACTCCATGAATCGAAATCAAAAGAATTCAATCTATTGCTAACGCACCTTTTTGCATAGCAAATCCAGCTGTAACGCGAATCTAAATCAATAAAAGTATGGTGCTGGAGGGTTGTACTCTGCAAGTGATGG
>JAZRXX010000056.1:0-6037 GCA_045600485.1 Bacteroidales bacterium | reverse complement strand
GTATCTCCTTCAGATGTTGCAAAGAGGATACATTGAGATTGCTTATAATGAGGATAGCCACATCAAAGTGACTTCTCTCGGAGAAGATGTACTTTTTGGACGCAAGCAAGCAGAATTGGCAGTCATTGTAAGAGAGGACCTTCGCGTAACGAAACGAAAGCGTCAGGAGCAATTTCCTGATTCTTCCACTCAAATGCTGATAGCAGATCAGCAGCTGTTCGAGAAACTCCGAGAGCTGCGTCGAACCATTGCCAATGAGATCAAGAAACCTGCCTATATCGTACTCTCCGACAAGTCTTTGCAGTCGCTGGCGATGGTAAAACCAACAAACTTGTTTCTATTTGGCAATTGTTTCGGTATTGGAGAGCATAAAAAGAATCAGTTTGGGGAACGCTTTGTTGAAATGATTTGCAGTCATCTTGGAGTGGAGTGTTCGTCTGAACCTCTTGAATCTGCAGAGATACTTCCTTCCTTTGATGCCATAGAACTACCAATAGAAGAAAATCATTCGGACAAAGAGCTATCATACATGGATAAGCAGAAACGACTCCATGCAAATGCATACGCTCCATGGTCGAATGAAGAGGAAAGTACACTTAGTTTCCTATATCGCCAAGGGAAGACAGTAAAAGAGTTAGCAATCATACTGCAGCGTAATGAGGGCTCAATCCGTTCAAGGTTAAGAAAACTCGGATTAAATTAAAGCGTGATTCATGTCAATATGGAGTAAAATCATAGAATCTGTAAGCGGCAATGTTTCTGCTTCTTTCAATGAGGAGGTATCGCGAGATGCTTCCAAATATGCCATTGTGGATTGCGAAGTGGGCATGAAGGACCAGCGGGTTCATGATATTGGGGCTTTGCGTTGGGATGGTGCGACCTTTCATTTTGCCGACAAACATGCGATGAAGCAGTTTTTGGATGGTGTGAATTATATATGTGGTCACAATTTTATCCATCACGACGCAAAGTACTTGTTCGGAGAAGGTAGTCAACGGTGGGCTTTGGTAGATACTTTGTACGTTTCTCCGTTATTGTTCCCCGAACGTCCTTATCATCGATTGTTGAAAGATGATAAGTTGGTGAGCGAGCAGATGAACAATCCTGTAAATGATTGCGAAAAGGCTCGTGATTTGCTGATGGAGGAAGAGACTGCTTGGAACGCACTCTCAGAAAGGAAACAGGCAATCTATACGACATTACTGCATGATGTCCTTGAATTTCAAGGATTCTTCGAATTTGTTGGAGCAAAAGCTGATGACAAAGTACGACTTGCAGAATTGGTTTGTGAAGAATTTAAGGGAAAAATCTGTGAACATGCAGATGTGGCAGGAATCGCAGCTCAACAACCAACAGAACTTGCATTCGCGCTTGCTCTTATAGATACAACCGACTATCGTTCGGTTACCCCATCGTGGGTGTTGCACAACTATCCTAACGTAGAGAATTGTGTGCGTCTTCTTCGACATACACGATGTAATGAAGGGTGTGCGTATTGCAGTAGAGATCTTGATGTCCACCACAATCTGAAACAGTTCTTTGGCTATGATCAATTCCGTACTTACGAGGGCGAACCCCTGCAAGAAAATGCCGCCAGGGCTGCCGTAGAGGGAAAATCTCTGTTGGCAATCTTTCCAACCGGTGGTGGAAAATCGCTCACATTCCAGTTGCCAGCCTTGATGGAAGGCCGTACGTTACATGGTCTTACGGTTGTCATCTCGCCTCTCCAGTCATTGATGAAAGATCAGGTGGACAACCTTGCAGAACGAGGCATTACTGATGCTGTCACCATCAACGGACTGCTCGACCCCATTAGCCGTTCGCTATCCATACAGCGCGTACAAGACGGCGATGCATCTCTGCTGTATATTGCGCCAGAAATGCTCCGCTCAAAGACCATCGAGAAGATACTTCTGGCTCGTCATGTGGTTCGGTTTGTGATCGACGAAGCACATTGTTTTTCGTCATGGGGACAGGATTTCCGTGTCGATTATCTCTACATAGGCAAATTTATCAGCGAGTATCAGAAGAAGAAACGATGTAAGGAATCTATCCCCGTGTCATGCTTTACAGCTACAGCCAAGCAAAAGGTAGTTCAAGACATCTGCGATTACTTCAAGCAGACACTCGACCTTGATCTGCAATTGTTTGCATCTACAGCGTCGCGAACCAACCTTCGTTATTCCGTCATCCATGCCGATACGGATGATGATAAATATATGAAACTGCGTTCTTTGATAACCGAGAGCAATTGCCCAACGATTGTATATGTGTCGCGAACCAAGCGCACTCGGTTACTTGCAGAAAAACTCACTCGTGATGGATATAGGGCACTGCCTTTCAACGGACAAATGGATGCGGACGACAAGATTGCCAATCAAGATGCCTTCATGTCAGATAAAGTACGCATCATTGTGGCAACCTCGGCCTTTGGAATGGGTGTGGATAAGAGCGATGTAGGATTGGTGGTGCACTATGACATTTCCGATTCGCTGGAGAACTATGTGCAGGAGGCAGGACGTGCTGGCAGAGACCCGCATCTTGAAGCTCGATGTTTCGTGTTGTATAGCGATGCCGATCTGGACAAACATTTTATACTCCTGAATCAGACAAAGCTTAGTATTAGCGAAATTCAGCAGGTATGGAAGGCTGTCAAGGACATGACCAAACAACGAATGCGTGCATGCTGTTCTGCATTGGAGATTGCAAGAAAAGCAGGATGGGATGATTCCGTTTCGGATATTGAGACGCGTGTGCGAACGGCTTTGGCAGCCCTTGAGCAAGCTGGTTATCTGGAACGAGGGAACAACGTGCCTCATGTCTATGCTACCGGCATTACGGTGAAGAATATGGAGGAGGCACGCAAGCGTATCACGGAATCGTTGCTCTTCGAGAATGAAGAGGTAGAGAAAGCAGTGCGCATTATCAAGTCGTTGATTACGCAGAAGCATATTGCCAAGGCTCAAGATGCAGATGCAGAGTCGCGTGTTGATTATCTGGCAGACATTCTTGGTTTGAACAAATGGGAGGTCGTTTCGGCCGTAGAACGCATGCGTCAAGAGGGTATCTTGGCCGATACAAAAGATATTTCAGCTTATTTGAATGATACGGGTGAATCGGAGAATAAATCAAAGAGACTTTTAGAGCGATTCTCTAAACTTGAGCGATACATTCTGAACAACATACCTGATGATGCACTCTGTATCTCTTGCAAGCAACTGAATGATAATGCACAGAACGAAGGCATTGCAACTTCTACAGAAAAAGACATCCGTACTTTACTATATTTCCTAACAGTAAAAGGGTATACTCGCAAAAAGGAAGATGCTTCACACAATCTGGAAGTGAAACGACAGACGGATATGGAGGCCACACTCAAACGCTTTGAGAAACGTCTGGAAATCTGCCGTTTTTCCGTAGAATGGCTGTACAATCTCACATCGCTAACAACAGAAGAATCGCAGAAGAATGGCGTTCAGTTTTCTGTGGTGGAGTTGCTGACCGATCTCAAGTCGCAAGGGCAGAACCTTTTCGGCGTGCTTCAGGACGTGCAGTTGGAGGACGTAGAAGAGGCCTTACTCTATCTGTCAAAGATCGGTGCTTTGAAACTGGAAGGTGGTTTTCTTGTACTCTATAACGCCATGGATATTCTCCGCATAAAAGACAACCGTCTGCGTTATAAACAAGACGACTATCGTATGCTGAATGAATTCTACAAGCAAAAGATCCAGCAGGTGCACATTGTGGGCGAATATGCCAACCTGATGGTACGCGACTATGACGCAGCACTCCAGTATGTCCAAGATTATTTCCATATGGATTACAAGAGATTTGTATCAAAATACTTCAAGGGAAATCGAGTGGAGGAGATTGAGCGCAATGTTACACCTGAGAAATACAATCAGCTATTTGGTGCTTTATCACCAAAACAGATGGAGATAATATCCGACAAGGAATCGCGTTGTATCGTTGTGGCTGCCGGTCCCGGTAGTGGCAAGACCCGTGTTTTGGTGCATAAACTTGCCTCGTTGCTTTTGCTTGAGGATGTAAAGCACGAGCAATTGCTGATGCTTACATTCTCTCGCGCAGCAGCCATCGAGTTCAAGCAAAGGTTGATGGGACTAATCGGAAATGCCGCACACTTTGTGGAGATCAAGACGTTCCATTCCTATTGCTTTGACTTGCTTGGACGAATCGGCAATCTGGACGATGCGAAAGATGTAGTGGGACGTGCAGCACAGATGATCAATGAGGGTGAGGTAGAGCCAAATCGTATTGCCAAGACTGTACTGGTGATAGATGAGGCTCAGGACATGAGTTCGGAGGAATATGCGCTGGTACGAGCCTTGATGTGCGCTAATGAAGAGATGCGCGTGATAGCCGTGGGTGATGATGATCAGAATATCTATGAGTTCCGCGGTTCTAATTCTCAGTACATGGCTCAGTTACTGAGGGAGTCAGGAGGACGCTTTGTAGAGATGACAGAGAACTATCGAAGTGCTAAGCAAATTGTCAATTATGCCAATGTATTTGTCAAAGGCATTCGCGGCAGAATGAAGTGCATGCCTATTGTCTCTATGAGTAAGGAAGATGGCAACGTTAGTGTGACTTATCATTCCTCAACATATCTGTACGAACCTTTGGTACGTAACCTTTTGCAAAATCGTAATCAAGGTTCTATGTGTGTTCTCACTCAAACAAACGAAGAAGCAGTAATTCTTGTGGCATTATTGCGAAAGCATGGCTTACAGAGCAAACTCATCCAGAGTATGGATGGCTTCCGCTTCTGGAATATGGCGGAAGTGCGACTCTTTTTGAAACACATTGACAGCAAGACACATACTTCCTTGATCGCTGACGATGTTTGGAAGGATGCAAAGCGAAAAACATACGAAGTTTACGCTACCTCCGACAGTCTTCATTACCTCAAACGTTGTATTGAACTGTTTGAGGAGACAAACAAGGCAAAGTATCTCACAGATTTCAAGGAGTTTGTCTTTGAATCTTCTGTAGAGGATTTTTGCGATCTTTCCGGCGCGGACGTTGTCGTTTCGACTATTCACAAGTCAAAAGGTCGTGAGTTTGATGATGTATATATGCTCATAACAGAACCGCTTCATCTGACAGATGATGTTTTGCGCAGGTATTATGTTGGCATGACGCGAGCCAAACAACGATTGTTCATACATACCAGTTCCACCATATTTGATAGACTTCCAGCTGACGAACGGAGGGTTGATCAATATGCATACGATATGCCGGATGAGATCGTTCTTCAGCTAACTCACAAAGATGTAAACCTCGGATTCTTCAAGACCCGGAAGAAGGAAGTGCTAGCATTGCGTGCAGGAGAGCAATTACGGTTTGACAACAATTACCTTTATTCACTAACGACAAATCTGCCCATTGTACAGCTTTCTCAAAAGATGCAAGCAGAACTTCTCTCTTGGGAAGAAAAAGGATATAAGGTATCATCTTCTACCATCCGTTTCATCGTTGCCTGGCGTCCCAAAGATGCTCCAAAAGAAGAAAAGGAACACGCAGTATTATTGTTGGATTTATGTTTGACTAAGAAATAAGGTGTTATTATGTTCCTCTACCAAAAACTTATAGATCGTTCTACTTTGCGACAGGGGTTTCAGATTCCCGTGGAGTTTCATCACCTGCTGAAGGCGATGCCTGGAGGTATGCCTCTGCAAGGGGAGACTCGCAACGTGAAGGTGGTGATAGATGGTGTGGGGTATGATGCACAACTGAAGAACCAAGGCTTTGACCGCACGAAGTATGACGGACATGCGGATGTGATACAGATAAGGTATAGCGAGGGAAGTGCTTTAGTGAAGCGTTTGCGAGAGGTGTTCTGCTCGACATGGAACTATGTGGAGAGCATCAAGAACCAGCCCGAGAACACCAACCGAAAGTTCACCATCCGCATTCCCGAGGAACATCAGGAGTTTCTGGCCCTCAGCATTACGGATTTGCCAAACGTGTTTGTGGCAGATTGCATTACGACAGCAGTAAAGGCAGAGGTGAGGAC
>JAZRXX010000055.1:0-76851 GCA_045600485.1 Bacteroidales bacterium | reverse complement strand
CTGATGGGAAGTTTGAGGATGGTAGAAACAAAGGGTTTCGAGAAATGCACAACTTGCATTTGTTGGGAGCTAGGATGGCTGTTTACAATTATTAACGATAGCTCGGAAGGTAAGGGTGGCATTTAGATGCGGTTGCCCTGTCATTTCGAGGCATTTATCATTATAGCTTGTTGATTTTCATCTCAATATTCCTCTTCGTTGAAGAAGAAGTCGTCCTTGCTTGGATAGTCAGGCCAGAGGTCTTCGATAGATTCGTAAACATCGCCTTCGTCTTCCATCTCCTGCAGGTTTTCGATTACCTCGAGAGGAGCGCCGGAGCGGTTAGCGTAATCAAGTAATTCATCACGGGTTGCAGGCCATGGAGCATCTTCGAGCTTGCTGGCCAATTCAAGTGTCCAATACATATTCAGATTAAGATTAATAGTTATCTATATAAAAGTTTAATCAATGTTCAAAAAGAAACGACATAGTGTTGCTTGAAGAAGCGAGGCAGTCGAATCGCCAAACCATAGTCATAGAGGTCCATTGTCACTTCCACTTGGTCGCATTCACAAACCTCATCCCAATAGGTTTCGAGCTGATGCCCTGGTTGAATACCACGGACAAAAAGGATACTATGGTCATGCATGTGTTGCAGGATATGATCGACAAAAACAGCAGGAGCCATTCCATCGGGAGCACCATTGACAATAATCATGTCGGCCTGGTAATCGTTCGGCAACAAAGAAATGGACTCTATGTAAGAGACACGGTTCCGTACTCCTGAGAAGAACGACAAATGACGGTCTGCCTGATTTAGCTGATCCGTTCCAGAAATAGATATAACCTCATTCCGACTGTCAACGAGCAAAGTTGGCAAGATAGAGTATCCGGAATCGCACCCGATTTCAAGAATATGACGACAGCGGAAACGATTTGCCAGACGGAACAGAAGCGTTGCTACCTTGAACGGAATGGCTGCTCCACTCTTCGGGTAGATTTTCGTCATGCTCTGATAAGCATAATATGGCAATTTCTCCTCGATCACTTCTGTAATCACCGAATAGGCAAATGGCGAATGAACACCATAGCCCTTGCGATGCTTGATCTTGCGGACGCTCTTGTTTATATAGTCTTTTAGCTTCTTTTGTGTACTCATTTACAATGACAGGTTTTTCAATATAGTGGTATATAGGGTAATAGCATCACGAATCTCTTGCTTCTCGATGTATTCGTTGGCCGTATGCGAACGGGCAGAATCACCAGGTCCCATCTTGAGCGACGGGAAAGACATCAAAGCCTGATCGCTTAGAGTTGGAGAACCAAACAAAACGGCCTCGGGCACAACTTCCAGAATTGACTGGAGCAACGGATGGTTTCGCTCAATACCAGAAGGCTGAAGTCGGGTACTACGAGGTGTAAGTTCAACAGGAGCTACAGCCTCCTGCAACATCTTCACCACCTCTTGATTCGAATAGGCATCGGTCGTACGGACATCGACAATAAAAGTACAAGTATCAGGAATAACATTGTGTTGGCCCTGACCTGCCTGCATATTGGTCGTAGTAACCTTTATCGGTCCCAAAGTGGCAGATTCCTTTTCGAAACGATAGTTCCGCAAGGTATCAACGGCGTCCAATGCAAAATAGAGGGCATTCTCTCCCTCATTTCGAGCCGCATGACCAGATTTTCCATGAGCGATACCATCAAGTACCATCAATCCTTTCTCAGCCACAGCCACGCGCACACCACCAGCCACATTTCTATTCATTCCCGTTGGTTCGCCCACCAGAGCCACATCAATCTTCGGGAGTAATGGCAACACGCTCGAAATTCCGTTCTTGCCCGAAACCTCCTCTTCGGCCGAAGCCAGAAAGATCAGGTTGTAATTGACAGATGACAAATGACAAATGACAATGGACAAAAAAGTATGCAGCAACGAAACAAGCGATGCTCCGTCATCGTTAGCACCAAGTCCATAAATACGATCCTCGACCTCAGTCGGTTGGAACGGATTATATGTCCACGAATCGACAGCCTTAACGGTATCGATGTGAGCATTTAGCAGCAATGTCCGACGAGCAGAATCAAATCCAGGAGCTATCATCCAGAGATTATTGCCCGAACGGTGCACTTCGAGGCCACTTTCCTGGCACATATACTGTTCCAAGAGGTCAGCCACAGCCATCTCATCGCGACTCACAGACGGAGTTGCGATCATACGCTTCAAGAGAGCGATGGCGGCATCGGAAATGTTCAGGTCAGTTATCATTGTACTAAATTTCGGGCGCAAAGATAGCGCTTTTTCGCGAAAAAGCAAGAATATCACCTAATATTTTTGCAAAATTAATAGAATTTGCATATCTTTGCGCCCGAAATACAATAAAAACAGGACTAATCCGTCCAAAAAACATAGAATTTCGTGATTACAATCGAACAACTCAAGGCCGTTCAGGATCGCTTGGTTGACCTGAAACGCTATCTCGACATCGACAACAAACTCATCCAGCTTGAGGAGGAGGAACTACGCACCCAAGTACCTGGATTCTGGGATGACCAAAAGGCTGCTGAGAAGCAGATGAAGGTCGTAAAAGGCATCAAGTCCTGGATCGAAGCCTACAGCGAAGCTTCGACCAATGTGGATGAATTGGCCAATGCCTTCGAATTCTACAAAGAGGAACTCGTGACCGAGCAGGAGGTTGACGAACAATACAAGAAGACCCTCGACCATTTCGAGGTCATCGAGCTCAAGAACATGCTGCAAGGCGAAGAGGACTCCATGAACTGTGTGCTCAAGATCAATGCAGGTGCAGGTGGTACCGAAGCCAACGACTGGGCACAACAGCTCCAGCGTCTCTATATGCGCTATGCCGAAGCCCATGGCTACAAGGTCACCATCCAGGATTTGACCGAAGGTGATGACGTTGGCATCAAGTCATGCACCATGGAGATTGAGGGAGATATGGCATTCGGTTATCTCAAAGCAGAGAATGGCGTTCACCGTCTGGTACGTGTTTCTCCATACAACGCCCAGGGCAAACGCATGACTTCGTTCGCCTCAGTCTTTGCATTCCCAATGATCGATGACTCGATCGAAGTCAACATCGATCCGGGCAAATTGACATGGGACACCTTCCGTTCAGGTGGTGCCGGTGGTCAGAACGTCAACAAGGTAGAATCTGGTGTCCGTGCCCGCTACATGTACACCGATCCTTACACTGGCGAAACCACCGAGTTGCTCCAATCCTGTACAGTAACCCGCGACCAGCCCAAGAATCGTGAGATGGCACTCCAGCTCCTCAAGTCCCAGATCTACAACATCGAACTTGAGCACAAACGCGAAAAGCAGGCAGCCATCGAAGCAGGCAAGAAGAAGATTGAGTGGGGTTCACAGATCCGTTCTTATGTCTTCGATGACCAGCGCGTCAAGGACCATCGTACCGGATTCGAAACCCGCAACGTACAGTCTGTCATGGATGGCAAGATCGATGGTTTCATCAAGGCCTACCTGATGGAGTTCGGCGGCGAATAAAAAGACAGCACCGGGGTGGAGTTCCGTCCACCTAAAAAGACAACACACACGAGTGAATCGAATCGCTCGTGTGTGTTGTTTATTTGATGCCAGTTCGGCAGTTTGGATCTTTACTTGAACAGATGAGGCAGGAACTCATGCAGACAACGTCGCCAGGTGAGCCACTCGTGGGCAGTACCCTGACTCTCGTAAAGGTGAGCATCGACGCCCATAGACTGCAGTTCCTTGACCATAGCCTGAGTGCCGAAATTCTCCTCTGTGCCACAACCGAGGAAGAGATACTTGACCTGTTCGTTGAAATCCTTGCGGTTGAAGGCACCATCGGCAATAGTATGCACATCCATGCCAAAGAGAGCACCAGAGAATGTACCAATATACGCGAACTTATCGAGATGAGGCAATGCAGCCTCCCAAGTCTGACGACCGCCCCATGAGAGACCAGCCATAGCGCGACTGTTCTTGTCGGTCTTCACACGGAAAGTCTTCTCGATCATTGGAATCAGATCGGCATGCAAAGCATCGACAAAACTCTTGCCATAGTTGGCGTAAGTGGTACCTCCATAACCGAATGGAGCCTGAGTATCGCCACTCTCCATGACAACGATCATTGGAACGCATTCACCCGAAGCGATCATATTGTCGAGCATAAAGCCTGCACGACCTTGCAATGAACTCCAACCGGTTTCATCCTCACCCATACCATGCTGGAGGTAGAGAACCGGATAGCTATCCTGACCATTCTCGTACGAAGCCGGCGTATAGACCATGGCATGACGCCAAGCCTGCTGGCTCTCTGCCCAATAGGTAATACTGCGGACTTGGCCCGGAGCCACAGACTTCGACGGACGGTAATAATCCCCCTCCTTACCTTCTGGAATCTCGATACCACCGGCATAACGGTTACAGCCGAAGTATGTCGAAGTTGCAGGATCGATGACAGAAACGCCATCCGCAATCAGGAAATAGTAGTGGAAACCTACCACCAACGGATCGGTCACGCACGAGAAGTAACCCTTGGCATCCTTCTCCATACTGTATTTCTTGCTGCAGATATCAACCACAAGCTCCTTGGTCTGAGGCTGACGGATGCGGAAATAGACACGACCCTCAGCATCAATACGAGGCCAGTCTGCGCCATCGATGTTCGTCTCTGCCGGCTTGGTCTTGGCTGCAATATCCTCGACCGATGCAGGCTTCTCAGCGCAGAACTCCCACCAATCGAAATTAAAGAGAGGATTGTTTCGGTTGCCACTGAAGGTAAAATAGAGATCATGAACACCGAACACCTTCTGTACTTCGCTCTCAAGGGTTACCCAATGCTCCGGACCTCCGGTCACAGGCACCTCGATCTTTGCAATCACTTCACCCTCGCGGCTATCAATACGAACTTCGAGAGTTCCACCGAAACCAGGACTGGCAACCGATGCACGGAAAAGAGCAGGAGACTTTTCGCCAAAGTCCACACTACGAACCAACATGGAATCTCCATTGTGTATCTGTGTGAGATAACTTCCCCTTTTGTTGAGGCGGGTTGGACGTTCTACAACAGGAGCGCCAGGACGACCAGGCATCTTGTTCCATTGCACTTCAGCGGTGCTTACGCCACCATGATAGACAGACTTCAAGCCCCAGGAATTAGCCATAGTAGTTGCAGTAACGCGACGATATGGATTGAAATTCTCGACTGGAGTAATGGCTGGACAATCCAACCAGTAAGGCAACTGCTCGATGGTACCATCGGCACGATAGGTCATCTCGGCGCCCGATACCGAGCGTCGCTCCGAATGCTCCTTGGTCTCACGACGCAGAATGTCGTAGTTCAAACCGAAGCAATAGCTCTTACCCTTATACTCGCAAATACCCGGGTGATTGCCTCGCGTACGAGGTGTCGGAGCCATAATATAATCCACCCACTTCCATGGGCCCATAGGACTGTCGGCCATAGCATAACCAATAGCTTCCGGACAACAGGTCGAAGCAAATGCCAGATAATACTGAGTCTTGGTCTTCTTGGTCGGACGACCCTTCTTGTCGAGCACAGCCGTCTTGCGTGCCCAGAACCAAGGTCCCTCCTGATAATTCTGGAAAGCCCAATCCTTGCGATCCTCCATCTTGTAGGCCTTCAGGTCAATGCGAGCGCCAGGAGCATCCACCGGACGCATCACACCATCACGAGGATCCAGTACCATGATATCGCCCGAAGTGCTGATCATGTCTTCGTTCAACTTGACGCAATAGGTATGAGGGTTGCCCCAGTACATGTAAGCCTGACCATCATCGTCAATCCATACAGCCGGATCAATATCATCCCAATGTTCCTTCTGCCAGACAAGAGGTTTGTCGATAGGATCCTTGAATGGACCATAAGGAGAATCAGCGACCAATACACCGATGCCGTGACCATGCAGCGGACAGTACATATAGAACTTTCCGTTGCGAGGCACAACATGCATTGCCCAAGCGCCTACGTCACGGCTACGCCACTTGAAGTCCTTGACTTGTGCCACAGCACCATACTCTTTCCAGTTGACCATATCGGTCGAAGTATAGAGCAACCAGTCCTGCATCTCGAAGTTGTAGCCACGAGCATAATCCTCATCATGGGTTACGTACAGGTAGCAGGTATCATTCCAGACCATTGGAGCCGGATCGGCCGTAAACTTAGTCTGGATAACCGGATCCTGAGCCAAGGCCGATGATGCGGTCATGGCTAAGCAAAATATCAAATTGTTTTTCATTTCGAATTAATCATATTATTGTATATACTCCCCTCCCTATGACGGGAGGGGTTAGGGGGTGGGTCTATTGACAGATCACCAAACCGCCATTGTTAGGAATGGTTACAGCAAGCGACTGTTTCTTGTTGTTCTTGATCGTCTTGACACCACCCTCAGGTGTAACCTTACCCTTCGAGAGCTTCATATCTTCGCTGTAAACCTTCAGGTCAGCGCCTACGCCAAACATCGAAAGGTCGAGCTTGAGCTGAAGAGGCTCTGCCTGGGCATTGATACCGGTAATGTACCACTTATCGCCAGTACGACGGGCCAGAACAACATACTTGCCAGGGTAACCATCAATGAAACGGACCTCGTCCCATGAGGTTGGAACCTTCTTCATGAAGTCAAGGCACCAATCAGGAGCATCGGTCAGATTGTTTGGAGCCATGGCAAAATGCTGTACAGGGCTCTGGAAGAGGATAGCCGTTGCCAACGCAAATACATTCGAAGTCACACGATGGCTACCACGGTTGTTACCGGCATTGTAGTACCAGTTAAGTGTACTTCCGCCGAAGTCCATGCTACCCACAGCATTGCGGATAAATGGCAGGAAAGTGGCATCCATAGCCTCACGATCACACTCGCCCTGGCTGAAGTGGAGATTCTCGCTGGCACGTACAGCTTCGCAAGCAGCGAAATTGCTATACATACGTTCCCAACCACGTGGCAGAGTACAACCATGGAAGATAACCATCAGACCGAACTCTTCGGCATCGCGCAGGATGTCCTCGTAGAGCTGCATCGTGCACTGTTTGTCGCCACCGAAGAAGTCAACCTTGATGCCTCGGATGCCAACACTCTGCATCCACTTCATCTCGGCACGGCGACGGTACGAACGGTCCATGCAATTCAGCGGAGACTGAGGAGCATCGTTCCACACGCCATTCGAATTATACCACAGATAAAGGTTCACACCCTTGGTCTTGCCATAAGCTGCCAACTCTGCGATCTTGTCACGACCGATCTGAGCATCCCAGAAAGCATCAATCAGGAGTGATTCCCACCCCATCTCAGCAGCAAAGTCGATATAGTTCTTCTGGACATCGTATTTGCAGCTGCCGTCGCCTGCAATGATCCAAGACCAGGCACCACGACCATACTTCTCCTTAGGCTGTACAGGCTGCAGACCATGCAGCACATCCCAAGTGACGGTACTTTCAACGATAGGCTTCAACGTCTCGCCAACGGTGATGGTACGCCATGGGGTGTAGCTTGGCAAAGCAACCTGAGCAGATGCAGTACCAAAGCCATTGTTCTCCTTAGGCGAAGGGAACGAGAGTTCATAGTGATTGGCACCACGGTTCTCGAGTTTCGACGCAACATAGTTACCATCCACACCAGTTTCAGAAATCAAGACCCAAAGGTTATCGTTAGGGTTAAGGTTATCGTTAGGGTTAGCCTTCACATGGAACAGACAAGGGAAGGTATAACCTCTACCCCATCCATTCTTTCCCATAGGTGCATCAGCGTCATAGTGAGTTTCATAGCTTGGTGCAGTACGGGCAAAGCCCGTCATCTCTCCCATCTGAGGACAGAGGAAGGTTGTTGACTGCTCAGGTATCTTGAACGAAGTGACCTCCTTGTCGATTACGCAGCACTTGGTATCTCGCTTAGCTGGCAACAACTGATAGCGGAAGGCTACATTATTGTCGCTAACCTCAAATTCGATATTCATGACCTGGGCATCGCCCTTGCTGAATGAAAAGATCTGGCGATTGGCCACATAGTGGTTGTCATAACGCTTGATATTGGCCAAGGTATAGTCATCCTTCACCTCGACCACGTCCGAAGCCTTCGTCAGTTGCATACCTTCAGCATAGTTGCCAACATTGGCAACAATACCCAAAGGCGAATCGAGAATGACAGCCTTCTGGTTCAAAAAAACAGAGTACTGAGCCTGACCATCCTTGCAGTCAACATTGACTTGCAGTTTTTGGTCGGGACTTGTCAGCGTGTAAGCCGACAACAAGCTGAATGAACTTGTCAATAAGGTAGTAAGAATTACGGTTCTCATTATATTATATAATAAATGTGTTATTTACTTTTATAAAGACGCCATTTGGCATTGTCCGAGTTATTGTCCCAAGGGGCCAAAGTCGGAGTACTGTCGGCAATGGAATAGAGCACATAGGTGGTATTATCCACTGGACTGCCAGGCAGACGCTTTGGCATGATACGATAAGTACCATCGGTACACATCTCAATGCGCCACAGCTGCTCCTGTGCACCTGTGTACTGAGGCACAACCGTCAGTTCACAGTCGGCAGTCACAGCCAGCGTACGCTCTGTACCCTCGATGCAGATCTTGAAATAAGGGGCGGTCAGGTAACCTCCGGCTTCAGGCACAGCCACAATCGACCAACGCTGATGTGGACGGAACATATTGTCGCCCACACGAACATCCAAGGCACCGGCAGGCCAACCTGCCTGCACTTCGGCAAGAGTCTGTTCTGGCAAAGCCTCGAGTTTCTCGTTCGGATCCAGGTTCCAATGCATACGGCGAGCCTGATTCTGGCGCACGAAATCGACAGAGAGTTCCAGAGCATAGCCTCGGCGCTCAGAGATGATCGAATAGTCGCCACCCTGGAATTGTGGAGCAGACTCAGGCCAACCATTGCGCCACACCAGCGGATGAACAGTCAGAACAGAACGTCCGCTACGGTCGTAGTCTGCCTCCCAGTGGTAAGAACAGGCTTCGACGCCATCAGCAACAATCGTGCGTCCAAAGTGGCCAGCACCCACATGTCTTGGCTCGACACCGCAGCACATACGTCCACCACCATTGCGCATATCTCTGCCCACATTATCAAGATAAGGGCCAGTTGGACTCTTGCTTCGACCCACTACGATGTTATAGGTAGAATTGACTCCATCGCAACAGGTACCATGAGTACCCAGCAGGTAATACCAGCCATCACGATAAATCAGGTCGGTAGCCTCGCAGTCGATGGCAATATCCTGAGGTTCGTTGCCATCCACACGAGCACCCGTCTTTGGATCGAGTTCAACGATACGGATAGCGCCGAAGTAGGTTCCATACGACATCCACAGACGTCCGGTGCTTGGATCAAGCAGCAGACCTGGATCGATGGCATCATTGTCCTCCAGTCCATCACTCTGAGCCACCTCAATAGGCTCCGAAAACTTAAAGTCTGGACTCTGCGGATCGAGCGTCTTGTTCCACATGGTCAATATTCGGCCATTGTGCTTGCCACCCAGGCCACCACCGGTAGTTCCATACACGATCAGATAACGGTTGCCGATCTTCAGGACATCAGGGGCAGCACCGCCACCAGGACGCACAGCGCCACCGTGCCAGCTCCAGCCATCGTCCGAAATCAAGCCACCACCACCGGTGCCGAAAGTGTACCACTTGCCATCGCATTCAGCAAGGGTCGAAGGATCGTGGATATAAGGGGCACCCGATTGTGCCTTGACTTCACTTACGCCACACAGGGCGAATGCCACGAGATATATCAAATGTCTTTTCATTCTATTGTATAGTTTTTGACAGGTTGACCATTAGCATCCAACAGACGCACACAGAAATCACTCATACCAGGACCGTTGATGACAGCGCCACGCAACACATTGCGACCTTTGTGCAGAGTAATGCGACGCGACATGGCATCGTCCTGTACCATACGGCGGTCGCCACTCATCAACAGGATTTCCTGACCGTCCAGCCACCAGCGAGAGGCGGAGTTCGAACCGACCGACAGACGCACATCGCGTATCTCCTCATCGCACACAATCACAGTTTCGGCCTGGAAGATGACGCCATAGTAGCGCAGATTCTGGCACGATGCAAAACGGAACAGTTTCACGTTCGTACGTTTCGAATCGACCTTCTTCCACTGGATCGAAGTGTCATCCGACCAGTTCAGATTCTCACGCAGATAGCTATCCACAAACATCGTGTTGCTTGCATTAGGCTTGGCAATTGGTTCTGCCAGTTTCCAACGCAACAGGAAACCCATATCATCGGGCTGAGCAGCCTGTGCACCAGCCTCCTGGAAGTAAGACGAGAACTGCATCTCGCGCTCAATGACGCGATAACGGCCCGACAGGTGCATAAAGGCGAACAGACGCAATAGACCATCGTAGTAGCCATCGAAGTAGCCTGCCTGATCCGGTTCATGCTTGGCATTCCACAACGCCTCGATGAACTCATACGATTTCGGATGTGTACAGACAAGCGAAACTGCAGCCGAAGTGGCGACGAATCCGATACTGTGACGCAAAGCCTCCGGATAATTGCCAGCACGCAGTATCTTCTCTGGTCGGGTACCATCCACATTGTATTGATCTACGAACTTGTCGATACCTTCATTGTAGAGGAAGTTCTGGATCGTGTGGCCATAGTTATGCTGCCACTCTCGATCTGCACAACTCCACGAGTAGTCGAGCGCAATGTTCATAGGTACACGCCATGAGTCGTAACGGAAGCAGTCGCCCAACAGATGACCGTTGTTCAAGAGCGATCCGTCGTAGTTGTTGTAATCCGGATTCAGTCCGGTCATCGGGTGAATGCTGCGATGCAGATATTCACGGCTCTTGCGGGCACATTCACGCCAGTACGAAGCACGACCATCCTGTGCATAGCGAGCCCAAACCTCGTAAAAGGCTGGCAAGTGGTACGACGGATCGGTGTATTTGGCACCTGGCACGAAAGTGATGAGTTGCGTCTCAGGATCAATCAATGAGATCTGACGCTCCATACGGATCGGTTTCTTGAGCTTTTTCTTGGTCTTCCAGTCGAAAGTCTGCTCAAACACAGTAGTCTTTGGCTGGATGATATCGAGCAGGTACTGAGCCTCCTTCAGGTAGTTGATGCCGGTATCGTTGCCCCAACGGTTCGAAGCGAAGATCAAAGCAGTAATATAATAGAGTTCACCATCGCTGGCTGGACCCATGGCATTCGGTGTTCCATCGGTCTTGCAACTCCAGCGGAAGTAGCCCTTCATCGGGCCATCCTGGTTCTGCATATATTTCTTGCTCCAACGCCAGATACGGTCAAAGACATCCTTCTTTCCCATCTGGACCGATGCCATCAGGCCGTAAGACTGTCCTTCGGTCCGCACATCGTTGTTCTTGACGTCCGACACATAACCCATGGTATCTCCTACCTCGAAATAGACCTTATTGGGTCCCTCGAAGACATCGTACCACACCTGCTGCAACTTTGCCTCAACCTCTGCCTCAGTATGTCCTACTTCAACAAAGAGATTGCGGTACACACCCGTTTCAAGTCCGCCTCGGCTGAGTGGAGCCAAAGGCTTACTGCTACCCGGCTGAACAGAAATCCAATCAACCTCCAAGGCACGTTCTCCCTTGTTCTCCAGACGAAGCTGGTACAAACCGTTGTCAAGTTTCTTCATCTCGAGCGCCAATCCAGCCACCTCCTCAATCTTCTTGAGGCTCATACGGCCGAACCAACCCGGCTGGTTTACCCAAACGGTATAGTTTTCGGGATTCTCGATGCGCACGTTGCCATATTCGGCATAACCTCCGGCTGGGAGAGCCAATCTCCAACCCAAAGCACAGTTGGTAGTGTCGTTGTAAGCGATGGTTGCACCACCACCCAGCACATTGGCACGATCCATTTCCACATGACCTCGACCGTCGGTAATCCCTACACCTCGACGGGTTGGGATAACCTGTTGGATGGTACCATCAGCATTGAACTGCAACGAATCGCAACAGGCCGAACGGTTCTTGTCGAAACGAGGCGACAGGTCATTATGATGATAGAAGATGTACCACTGTCCCTTCCACTCCACGATACTGTGGTGGTTGGTCCAGCAGTGGTTCTCCCACTCCTCCATGATGATTCCCTTGAACTCGTATGGGCCCAGAGGCTTATCGCTCATAGCATAAGCCAAAGTCTCGGTGGCATTATCGATCACATTGCCATTCTTATCCTTGTCGCCCTTCTTGTATCGTACCCAAGGGAATGTCAGATAGAACTTGCCCTGACGTTCGAAGGCGAAAGGCCCCTCCTTGAATCCCTCTGGCAACGGCTTGGCCACATCGACACCCGTTATCTTCATCTCGAAGTTTCCACGCTTGATGGTCTCGCTCGGCGTGTCATCGGCCAATTCGAGCATATTGTCCTTCAATTCGGCGCCGCGCAGGCCGCCACCGCCCCAGAAGATATAGTTCTTGCCATTCGAAGCCTGGAGCACACATGGATCAATGCCCGAAAGTCCCTGTATGTTCTTTTCTTCTGGCTTGAATGGGCCATAAGGAGTATCGGAGATGGCTACGCCTACACCGAAACCTCGACCCTCCTTCGGTTTATCGGGGAAATAGAAATAGTAACGGCCATCCTTTCCCTTCACACAGTCAGGAGCCCACATCGAGAAACCGGCGGGATCGCCCCAAGGCACATCTTTCTGGTCGAGAATCACGCCATGGTCTGTCCAATCGGTCAGATTGTCGGACGAAAAGACATGGTAGTCGGCCATGCAGAACCAATCGGGTTGCGATGGATTCGGATTAGACGATGGATGAATGTCGTGCGACGGATAGAGATAAATCTTTCCATCGAAGACACGAGCTGTTGGATCGGCCGTGAACTGCGACATGATCAACGGATTCTGCGCATTCAAGGCTGTGGCGATAAACGCCATGGGTAATAGAATTTTTGTTTTCATCGGCTTTTAGTGCTATTCGATTTTTACATGGTGATAAACCAAATGCTTTATTATTCGGGCGCAAAGGTACAGTTTATTCCTTAAACGCGCAAATCAAATAGTAACATATACTTTCAATTATGATACATGAAACAATTGCGTTACAATATCAAACTTTCTTTTGTACAAAATCCCTGAAATTTTCTAAGCCGAATGATTCGATAATGTGTTTTCCGTTGATTGACTATAACACTCAAAGAAGAGGAGAAGATAAGAAGATTAGTGGTTAGCTAAATACTTCTATCCTTCTCCTCTTCTTTGAGAATGATATAAAAAAAACATTGCGACAACACACGAGTTTATAAATTTCTATTGATTCCCATTTGTGGCGCAAATCAATTCAATATCTTTCTTTAAGGCAGGTATATGGTTAATGACCAAACTCCAAAGAAACTCTGGCGTTACAGAATCGTACCCATGAATAACACGATTTCGTGTCGAGATAATGGCTCTAGCATTAGGTAATTCAAAGGTCGGATCTTGTTTTAAGATACGATTGATGGCCTCTCCCATAATCTCAACATTACGCTCAACTGCCCTTATTCGGAGCATATCAGACTTGAATTGCTCAAAGAACTTTGGTTGATCAGCAAAAAACGACTCAACCTCATTGCAAGCATTCAGAACGTCAACCAGACAAGTTTTGATATATTCATCCATAAATCAATTGTTTTGTTCGGTCAATATTCGCTTGTAGAACCTTGTTACGAATTCCTGTTTCCTCTAACAGATCTACCTCTCTGCCGAGCAGTTGAACAAGTGCGTCCTTAAAATTCAGATAATTGTCGGCATAATCCTCCAAAGGAATATCTTGGAAGTTGACCACCATATCGACATCGCTATTGCTATTAAATCGAGGGGTCAAAATGGAACCAAAGACAAACAACTTGTTCACCTTATACCGGCGGCATAAGTCAAAAATCTTCTGCAAGTTGAGTTCTATTAGTTTCATCGTTGTATTCTTTGGACGGTGCAAAGATAGCGACTTTTCATGGATCTTCCAAATATTTCTGCCGAAATTCTCTTGATTTATCCCAAATGTTCAAGTATTCTCATCTCCGATTCTATAATACAAGAAAAATAAGATATTTAATCCTAGTGTAGCGTCTCAAAAGACTTGCGTAAACTCACACGAAGGCACGAAGACAAAAAGTCTTTCCCCCTTTGTCTTCTTTGTGTGAATTATTAGGACGCTAAGTAGGTGTTCAGAATTAGTTTAACATATTTTGTTCAGATTGAGAGGCAGATTTGGGCTTTTACTGAGGCGCCTCCGAGCTTTGCTCGCGCGATACGAAGGTTGAGCAATGTGACATTGTAACCGAAGCAAAAGTTCGAAGATGCACTCAAGATGAATTAAAGATGTAAAACGAAGAAATCTACTGATACTTATAACTAATTTTGAACAACTACTTATGTTGATTGACTATAAAACTCAAAGAAGAGGAGAAGACCAGAAAATCTGTGGTTTGCAGACGCTTCTATTCTTCAACTCTTCTTGAGAATAAAATACTCGCAGAGTGGAAAGAAGAGGAAAGAAGGAACTCCATTCTACTCCGATTTAACTAATAACTATGCATGTCTGACATGCAAGTTAGTATGATGGAGAATCCCCATCCGATCAGAATCTCGGCATACCGCCTGGCATCTTAGGCAGACCACGCATCATGGCACGAGGATCGCGCTTGAAGTCAGTCATCTTCTTCATCATCTTGCGCATATCGTCGAACTGCTTGACCAGACGGTTCACATCCTGGATGTTGGTACCGGAGCCCTTGGCAATACGGTTGCGTCGCGAAGGATTCAGGCACTCCGGATGCTCGCGCTCATATGGAGTCATCGAGTTGATGATCGCCTCAACGCCCTTGAAGGCATCGTCGCCAATCTCCACATCCTTGAGGGCCTTGCCTACACCTGGAATCATAGCAGCCAGATCCTTGATGTTACCCATCTTCTTGATCTGCTGGAGCTGTGCATAGAAGTCGTTGAAGTCAAACTTATTCTGCGAGATCTTCTTCTGAAGCTTCTTGGCCTCGTTCTCGTCATACTGCTGCTGAGCACGTTCAACGAGCGAGACAACGTCACCCATGCCGAGGATACGGCCAGCCATACGTTCTGGGTAGAAGACATCGAGCGCATCCATCTTCTCGCCCATACCCACAAACTTGATAGGTTTGTTGACCACGGTACGGATAGTGAGGGCAGCACCACCACGGGTATCGCCATCAAGTTTGGTGAGGATAACACCCGTGAAGTCCAAACGATCATTGAACTCCTTGGCCGTATTGACTGCATCCTGACCAGTCATAGAATCAACAACAAAGAGGATCTCCGTTGGATTGACAGCCTTCTTGATGTTCTCGATCTCCTGCATCAGAGCCTCGTCGATAGCCAAACGACCAGCGGTATCGAGCAATACCACATCGTTGCCATTGGCACGGGCGTGAGCGATGGCATCCTTAGCAATCTTGACCGGATCCTTGCAATCCAGATCCTTATAGACAGGACAACCCACCTGACCAGCCACCACTTCGAGCTGATCGATAGCCGCAGGACGATAAACGTCGCACGCAGCCAACAGAGGCTTCTTGCCCTTCTTGTCCTTAAGCATCAAAGCCAGTTTTCCGGTATGGGTTGTCTTACCTGCACCATTGAGACCAGCCATCAGGATGATGGTAGGATCGCCCTTCAGGTTCAGTTCAACGGCTTGACCTCCCATGAGGAGTGCCAACTCGTCGTGCACAAGCTTGACCATCAACTGACCAGGCTTTACAGCTGTGAGTACATCCATACCCAAAGCCTTCTGCTTGACAGTATCGGTAAAGGTTTTAGCAACCTTGTAGTTGACATCGGCGTCCAACAGGGCACGACGTACATCCTTCAGGGTTTCTGCTACATTGATTTCGGTGATTTTTCCCTCACCTTTCAGGATTTTGAATGAGCGTTCAAGACGCTCGGAAAGATTTTCAAACATAAGTTAAATTTTGGACCCACCCCCTATCCCCTCCCGTGTCGAGGGAGGGGCGCATTTTGAAAGAGTGGGCATTGTTATGACCGTAGCAATTTAACCAAATTATTATCTCTCAGAAAAATTACATACTCTCGGTAGTTAAAAGTAGTAAAAGGGTAGTAAAAAAGTAGTAAAAGGGTAGTAAAAGAGACGATACAAATAGCTGCCGTGTTTTTGGGGAATGAAAAGAAATTTTAGCATCTAGTTCAAACGTCATTTTTACTCCCCTTAAAATCCCTTTTACTTCCCTTAAGTTGAACTTGTGAAACTTGAATTACATATCAAAGCCGCCGCCTTCCATGCCGCCGCCCTGCATGCCGCCATCTTCATCGTCGCCACCACGTTCACCAGGTTTGCCAGACTTCTTGCCCTTGCCCATGTTACCGAACGAGTACGATATCTGGATCATAAAGCGACGACCACCGCGCCAACCTTCGCTCTCCTGACGATAGCCAGGAGCCCAGGTTGTAGCATGGAAGCGACGGGAATTCAACAGGTCACGACCGTTAAGGCTGACCGACAGTTTCTTGTCGAAGAACGAGCGACGGAAACCGGCATCCAAGCTACCGGCAGGATCGCGCTTACCTTGGGTAATGACATGACCAGCATGATAACGGCCCGTAGCCTGGAACGACAACTGCCAAGGCAACATCACCTGAGCCATCATCGAGGCATTCCACGAGAAGTCGTCCGAACCCTCAACGTTCACATCATGACCACTGATATGGAAGTGACCACCCTCCAGTTCATAATAATAGAGGTTAACGGTAGTCGTGAGGTCGATGACCTTGAAGAACTTGTTTTTGAGAATCGCTTCGAGACCAGACGAGAGTTCCTGCGAAACATTCTCGCTTGTCTGATATCGGATATTGTTCTCCATATACGACACTCGCTGCATCACATCGGTTGTCGGACGGTAATAGGCCGAAAGCGACAAGGTGTGATCCTCCCAGTTCTTGAGGTAGTTGAGTTCGAAGCTGTTGGTGTAGGCAGGAGTCAACTCTGGATTACCGAACGAAATGGAGGTAGAGTCATTGATGTTCTTGAACGAATTCAGCTGACCGCCCCACGGACGTTGCAGACGACGGGTATAGTTCAGCTGCAACTCCTGGTTCTTGGGCAACTGATAGCTCAGGAAGACCGTTGGGAAGACCTTGAAGAAATCCTTTTTATAAACGGGGTCCTTAGGCGATGTGCCTTGCTCCTGGGCATAGGTATAAGACTCAGACTCTGTGCGCCAATACTCACCGCGCAAGCCCAACTGATAACCGAACTTCTTGCCGATACGATTCTGATAGTTCATATAGGCTGCATGCTGGTAACTATCGTAGATGAAACGATTGAAGAGCCCCTCATCGTTTGCCCAGTCGGCCGAAGAATCAAAACGCTTCCAGGTCTGAGTCGGACTGTTTTCGTGCGAACGGTTACCTTTATAACCTGCCTCCATCTTGGCCGATCCACCCAAAGGCTGGGTGTAGTCGATCTGGAGTTCATAATGTTCATTGCCAAAGGTTACCTCCTGACGCTGGTAGGCTACCTGATCCACACCTTGTGTCGTACGGGTCTGGTCATAACCGGTTTCATTCTCACCGTTCCATGTACCGTAACTTGCCTGAATATCGAGGTAGTGTTCGCTCTTCCACTCATGCTTGTAGCCGGCATTCACATTCACCATCTGTGGCTTATCGTTGGTGTAGCTGTTACGGCTACGGGTGAAGTCATCGAAGAAAAAGCCATTGAGTTTAGCCCAATCCACATAGTCCTCATACACACCACTTGTCTCGTTCACAAAGTTCTTGCGTTTGCCCTGCTGCAAGCCGAACATACCCATGAAGCCAGCCGAGATCTCATCCTTCTCGGTGATGTGCCAGGTCAGACCTGTACGACCAAACATGTTCAAGCCCTTCGAATGACCTCGCGTACGGCTGTTCATGAAACCATACACATTGCCCGACTCCTCATCAATATATTCGCGATCGGTCCAGTTACCGTTGCCATGCACACGACGACCGACACCCACATTGGCGTATGCCTCCAAAATACCGCTCGAATAGTTGATGTTGGCACCGAAACGGCCACCCCAGTCTTCACCTTCCTGCTTGCCTGCATTGAGCTGTACGCCACCATAGTAGCCAGCCTTGCGGTCACGTTTCAGGATGATGTTGATGATACCTGCCGAACCCTCAGGACTATACTTCGACGATGGGTTGGTAATAACCTCGATACGTTCGATGCTCTCGGCAGGGAGCTGCTGCAGAATATCACCACGGTTGTCCGAAGTCATGCCCTGCGCCTTGCCGTTGATCCAGACTGTCACACTCTCCGAACCACGCAGCGAGATGTTTCCCTCCTGATCGACCTCGACCGATGGGATGTTCTCCAAAGCCTCCGAGGCGCTCAGACCAGCAGTTGCAATGTTCTGCGATACGTCGAACACCTTTTTGTCGATGTCCAGTTTCATGGCTGCCTTCTGAGTGGCAACACTTACCTCCTGCAACACAGCACGATCCTCCTTGAGGGTAATGGTGTGCATGTTGACGACATGACCGTTCGATGCATTCAGGGTGACGGTACGCTGCTGCTCCTCGTAGCCCATGAAGGTGAGTTTGACAACATAAGTACCATCCTTTACATCTTCGATCTCGTAGCGACCGGTTTCATCCGAGATTGTACCCTTGAACGGTGTAGCAGAACCCTGCTGATAAAGTGCCACATTGACAAACTCCAGTGGCTCCTTCAAGTCATCAACGACTTTTCCTTTGATAACGCCTGCCATAACCGAAGAGCAGGCCAAGATGAATAAGTTAAAACCTAATAGAAATGTTCTCATTTATGTTGAATTGTTACAATTGATCGGCTGGAGCTTCAACAGCTTTACCATTGATTATGACGTTTTCGAATTTTATGTTCTGGAACTTACCCGTCACACCAACCACCGTTCCGCCATAACGCTTCGACGGATTCACGCCATTGAATGTACAGTTCTTCAGACTTATGTTTCGGATGTTGCAGGCATCCTCCAGACCATTGAAGATAACGCCGAACTGCGACTTCTGGCAAGTGATGTTTTCGAGATTGATGTTGCGCACAATCGGATTGTTGCCACGCACACATTGTTCTCCCGGTTCGTAGTTCAGATTGATGCGAAGCACCGTCTCCTTGCAGACGCCGACCTTGATGTTGCGTACATAGACATTCTCGATAATGCCCGAACGGCAGTTGTTGGTCTTGATTCTGATCACACGGTCCAGATGTGGAGAGTCCATCTCGCAGTCCTCGACATAGAGGTTGCGGTAGCCACCCGAAATCTCGGAACCGATCACGACACCGCCATGTCCATCCTCCATCTTGCACTTGCGGATCACGATATTCTGGCTGGGTGTCTTCCACTTGCGACCATCCATGTTTCGGCCCGACTTGATGGCAATGCAGTCATCGCCAGTATGGAAGACACAGTTCTCGATCAATACACGGTTACAGCATTCCGGATCACAGCCATCGCCATTAGGACCTTGGTTATTGACCGTCACACCACGCACAATGACATCGTTGCAGAACAATGGATGCAGACTCCAGAAGGGAGAATCCAGAAAGGTGACATCTTCGATCAATACCGAATTGCAGCGGAACACGTTGAGGAACTGCGGACGCATACCATCCTCCATCGTAAAGATTCGTTCGTGCACCGGAACCTGTTTCTCGCCCCATTGCAGGAGCTGGGCACGAGGTCCTCGGGTCTTGTCGCCATGACGGCCGCTCTGACTGATCATGCCCGGCAACCAACCGAAACGGCTGGCACCACACCAACTCCACCAGGTGTCGTTGCTACCTTGAGCATCGAGCACACCTTTGCCCGTTACGGCAATGTTGGTAGCGCCATAAGCATAGATGAGCGGATGGGTATTGAAACACTCGATGCCCTCCCAAAAGGTACGGACAGCGGGATAGTATAACTCCGGATTGGTCGAGAAACGCAGGATGGCGCCATCCTCCAAGTGCAGATTGACATTGCTCATCAAGGTGATCGGACCTGTCAGATAGATAGAGTCCGGAACAAGCACAGTTCCACCACCCTCCTGGCTACAGATTGTGATTGCCAGATTGATGGCATCATGAGCCAGATCGATAGGAGCATCCGGACGATAGGCACGTGCACCATAGTCGGTAATACAATACACACGATCGGGGAAATTGGTTTTCTGGATGGCATTGACGATAGAGTCTGCGCGCTCCCACGGCGTGGCAGCTACAGAGGCTTTCTTTGGCTTTGCTTCGACAAATGAGAGAGAGAGGATAAACAGAGATATCCAAGCGAACAATTTCTTCATTGTTTCAATATATAAAATTAAACTCGAGTTTCGCAAGTAGTTACTTGCTTACTCTTTGTAGTTAAAGGGAGTAAAAAGGTAGTTAAAAAGTAGTAAAAGGGACAACACAAATGATTGTCGCGTCTTTTCTGGGATAAAAACGTTTTAATGTATGGTTCAAACGTCATTTTTACTCCACTTTTACTCCTCTTAAAAGCCTTTTTACTACTTTCAAGTTGAACTTGCGAAACTTGAATATAAAAATGCGGCGCAAATATAATAAAAAAATAATAAAATGACAATAAAATTCGAAAATAATGATTATCTTTGCACCGTTTTTGATGCGAACCTGCAACAGTAGGCATCATAATTTGTCAAAAAAATGTGATTTGGGAAAGCTTAGAGGTGAGAGGTGAAAGCTTAGAGATGAGAGATTAGAGATTAGAGGTGAGAGATTAGGAGGTGAAAGGTTGTAACAACTGAATCAAACGTCCTTTTTACTCCCCTTTTACTCCCCTTTTACTCCCTTTAAAATCCCTTTAAAATCCCTTTTTATTCCCTTTAAAATCATTTAATAAGCTGATTATGTACGACAATAGAGATTCGATAGACTTTGCCAACGAACCGATTGGGCAACTTTTCCGCAAGATGTTCCTGCCCACATTGGTCAGCATGGTATCGATGGTTATCCTGAACATTTCCGATGGAGCCTTCGTCGGACATGGCGCTGGCAGCGATGCCTTGGCTGCGGTCAACATCGTAGCCCCCCTCTTTATGCTGATGGGTGGCATCGGTCTTCTGTTCGGTATTGGCAGCAGTGTGGTGGCCAGCATCCACTTGGCCAAAGAGAACCAGAAGGCGGCCAACATCAACCTGACACAAGGCATCATGGCCAGTGTGATCAGTGGCTTCGTCATGGGAGCAATCATATACTTTAACCAGCCAGCCGTTTGTCGTCTGTTCGGGTGTTCGGACGCCCTGATTCCATTGGCTTGCTCCTACATGAAGTGGATCTCGCTGATGACGCCCTTCAACCTGTTCGGCATGACAGCCATGTTCATGGTCCGACTGGATGGAGCACCCAAATTCGCCATGATCATCAATTGCAGCATGGCTCTCCTGAACATTCTGCTCGATTATATCCTGATCTTCCCTTGCCAGATGGGACTTGAGGGTGCCGGTATCGCTACAGCCTTCAGTTTCAGCATCGGCAATGTTCCGGTACTCTATTACCTGCTCAAGCGTTCCCGACAGGTTCATCTCTATTGGCTCAAGGCGTCGATGACAAGCCTCAAGCTTTCGCTCCGCAACCTCACCTACCAGGCACGCATCGGAATCTCGGCCTTCTTGGGCGAGATTGCCATCTCTGCCGTAGTCATCCTGGGCAATTATGTCTTTATCCGTTATTTGGGCGAAGATGGTGTCGCTGCCTATTCGGTCGGTTGCTATTGTCTGCCGATTGTTTTCATGATGGGAAATGCCATCGTGCAGAGTGTTCAGCCGATCATCAGTTATGCACATGGTGCCGGCAATGCGACACGACTGCGCGAAGCTCGTCGCATAGCACTACGCACAGCCGGCACATCGGGTGTGGTCAGTTTGCTGTTGCTGTGGTTGGGTGCCAGATGGATCTCTGCCACTTTCCTGCCCATTGACTGCCATGCCTACCAACTTTGTTGCGAAGGTCTCCCCTTTTTCTCGGTGGCCTGTCTTTTCGTTGCCATCAACATTGTCCTGATCGGCATTCTGCAGAGCACCGAACGAGCCACATCGGCCATGGTGTACACCTTGCTTCGCGGCTTTATTTTCTCGATCCCCTGCTTTATATTCCTACCCATATATCTGGACACTCCGGGATTGTGGCTTGCCTTACCATTGGCCGAAGGCATCACTACAATTATCATGCTGTGTGCCGGACGAAGATAATTCCCCCACAATATGTCCAATACAGGTTTATTATTAGTACAAGTAGGCTGCTTTACCATCACCTTGATGCTGGCTCTGATATTGCTCATGTCGCGAGCACATGTCAGGACCATCTGTCGCAGCTACGAGACTGCCCGTTGGATTCTCTTTGCCGCCATGCTCCTCTTTGCCGTTCACTATCTGTTGCAGATGATCTTCGGCTTCCGTGCGCAAGGGGCTGATGTCGGTGCAGTCGTCAACATCCTCTTCTATTCACCCGTGGCATATCTGATCGTCTATTCTACGGTCCGTATGGCGAGTGGCAAGCGCTATCTGCGCGAGTATTCGGTCATCGGCATTGGCAGTATGGTACTGATCATGATAGTCTTTGTGGCGGGTTATTGGCATTACCGGAGCCTCCACATGCCTTGGGCGCTCTATACGATGATGACGCTGCATGCCCTGACGCGCGTCTTCTTCGTGTTCCACACCTACCGCGAGTTGCGTCGTGTGCGCCGCAAGGTCGAGAACGAGACTTCGGGCGATATCGAGGGCTATGATCTCTACATGAGTACCGGCACCATGGTCCTCTATGGCACCAGCCTGCTAACCGTGGTCTCGATCATCTCGACTCGTGCTATCGTTCTGCTGGGTATCTTTGTCTTCCTGGCGCTTATCTTCTATGTTGTGAGCTTCATCTCTTTGGGTGCCAATGTGACGACCATCAGCGAAGTCATCGACGACGAGGAACTGATCGATGACGAGACGACTGAGGAGGAACCTGTCCTCGCGACACCTGTTGCCTCGACTCCAGAACTGACCAAGGACCCGCTTACTCCCGAACAGATCCAGCAGGTCGATGCCGCCATCGAACGCTGGCGTGCCGATCGTGGCTATAATGTCCAGAACCTGACCTCCACCTCCATGGCGCAGTGCATCGGCATTCCCAAACGTATCCTCTCGCAGTATCTGGCTCAACAGTTGGGCACCACTTTCCGTGTGTGGCTCTCCAACCTCCGCATCGAGGAGGTGAAGCGCATGCTCCTCGAACATCCGGATTACAGCAACGAGAACATCGCCGAGGCCTGCGGCTTCTCATCACGCAATTATCTCCAGAACAAGTTCAAGGACGCCACAGGCGTCACTCCGTCAGAGTAGATCGAGAAACACAAATAGAAGGAGAGAAAGGATAAGGGAAAATACTATCCAAAGCCTTGCTTTCGGCTTTCACCATACGGAAATTGCTTTCCAAAGCTTTGTTTTCGAACTTCACCATACGGAAATTGCTTTCCAAAGCTTTGCTTTTGAACTTCACCATACGGAAATTGCTTTCCAAAGCTTTGCTTTTGAACTTCACCATACGAAAATTGCTTTCCGAATCTTTGTTTTCGAACTTCACCATACGAAAATTGCTTTCCGAATCTTTGTTTTCGAACTTCACCATACGAAAATTGCTTTCCGAATCTTTGTTTTCGAACTTCACCATAGGTAGAATTGCTTTCCAAAGCTTTGTTTTCGAACTTCACTATAGGTGGAGTTGCTTTCCAAAGCTTTGCTTACTGTTTTAGGCAGGCATTTTCCTTTTATGTGTAAGATTCCCCACGAATCTTACACCCAAACAGACGGAATCTTACACCTACCGATAGGAATCGTACACCCCGTACGGTTCCTTTTCTGTATCTTTGCACCCACAAAATCGAAAAAACAAAAGGCTATATGAATCAGAATACACTTCCACTTTCCGATCTGGCAACGGTCCTGCTCATATTGGGCATCATCGTCGTGCTGCTGGCATTCTGCGGACTCATCATCTGGAATGATCTGTTTCGCCAGAAGAAATTAGGCACCCACGCAAAGGACCTCGCAGCAAATAAGGAAGATTGAGTATATCGCGGCGAGAGGCCTCGCAAAGGGAAAGAATGATTTCATGAATGATTTAGAATGGTGGAGGGTATTTGGGCACTCTCGCAAAGGACGCTATGGACGCAAAGGTGGCCTCGCAAAGGATAAATTAAATTCATAAACTATACACACATGGGCAAAACAAAACATCTTCTCCTCTTGGCTGTCATAGCCATGATCACCATGCTTGTGCCGCAAGGGGCATGGGCAGCAGGAACCAAGCCTTCTTCGGGCAGTGGTACCTCCAGTAGTCCTTATCAGATTGCCAACGAAGCGAACCTCATCTGGTTTCGCGATGCAGTCAATGGTACTAACACCGGTACAGGCACAGGCGTCAGCATCTGCGCCAAGCTTACTGCCGACATCACCCTCACCAGTGCCTGGACTCCTATCGGCAACAGTAGCAAGATCTACACCGGCACCTTCGATGGTCAGGGTCACAAGATCTCGGGCATGAGCATGACCTACACCACTGTTAATGCTGGTTTCTTCGGCTATGTCAAGGATGCTACCATCAAGAACTTCACCCTGAGTGGCACGATGACTTCATCCACACAGATTACCGGTGGAGAAAACGACTGCTCTGGTGCTGTCGTAGGCCGTGCAGGGGGCAGTTCTACCATTCAGGACATCGTCAGCAACGTCAACATAACGCTCACCAAGGCGCAGAAGCATCTGGGCGGTGTAGTTGGTGCGATAGAAGTCTCTACCATTGTTAAGGGTTGTACCTATGCAGGTACGCTCAGTGCAGGTCCAACTACAGACTGTATTGGTGGCATCGTTGGCTTTGCTCCTGCAAGTTGCTCGGGTTCTATCACCAACTGTTTCTTCAATGGTACTCTCTCATCATCAGCTTCAGGCCCAACGATGGGCGGAATCTTGGGTTATACCAATGACGAAAGCAACAACTTCGGCGGCGTGCAGAACTGCTACAGCTGCGGTACACTCAGTTTCGGCACAAGTGATTACAAGTATGTCAATGCCATCGTAGGTCGTATCCGTGCCAGAGCAACCACTACAATCAACAACACCTACCTCTCTGGCATAGCAACCCGTGCCTGCAACACCGATGGCCCAAGCATCCCAGCAAGCAACAAAGCCATCACCATCAGCGTGACCGCTGGCACAGGCGGTAAGGTAAACCAGACCTACGTCAACCCAACCAGCACCACTGCTACACAGCTGAAGTTGGAAGCTGCTGCCACTACTACAGGCTATTATTTCACCAAGTGGGGCGACAACGTCACAGACTTGACTCGCACCGAGGCTCTTACTGGCAACATCACGCTCACAGCCAACTTCGATAACCATTACACCCTCACTGTCACTGCCAACAACGCTAACTTCGGCACAGTCAGCGGCAGCGGGTCGTATGCCTATGGCGACAAGGCTACCATCACCGCCACACCAAAAAGCGGTTACTACTTCGTGAAGTGGAGTGACGATAACACCAATGCATCACGCACTGTGACTGTAAATAAAGACCAGACCCTCACAGCCATTTTCGGTGAGCCTAAGGCGGTGCTCAGTGGCAACACCCTCACATTCTACTGCGATGCAGATACTCATGTTGGCACTACATACAAGGTTACGGGTTCTCCTGGTTGGGCAGGAGGCGAAGCACTTACCACCGTGGTGTTCGATGCCAGTTTTGCTGCTGTTCGCCCTGCAACTTGCTATGATTGGTTTAGCAACTGTACTAGTTTGAGCAATATTACGGGCTTACAGTATCTGAATACAAGCAAGGTGACAGATATGAGATACATGTTTAATGGCTGCTCAAAACTAACTTCGCTTAACCTGAGTAGCTTCAATACTGCGAATGTGACGGATATGAGTAGTATGTTCCGTGGTTGTGCAGGTCTCACCTCGCTCGACTTGAGCAGCTTCAATACCGCAAAGGTGACAGATATGTACCTGATGTTCTATGATTGCGCAGGTCTCACATCGCTGACGGTGAACAATTTCGATATGCAGAATGTAACGGATAAATCCGATATGTTCCTCGGATGCACCAAGCTAACGACACTCAACCTCAAGTCCCTGCCATACCTTGCAGACAGAACGTTCAACACCAAGTTCTCTGGCACTGGCAAGAATGTGAACCTCACTCTCAGTGCATCGTCGGTAATCTACAAGGGCACGAACTATCTGCCTACCATCACCAGCTGTAACCATTACAATCAGACAACACCCGTGCATGTCGCTGCCACCTGCACCGAAGGAGGTTATGACGCAAAGGTATGCTCATACTGCAACAGCCACTTTAACAAGACAGGCACGATCCCTGCCCTCGGTCACGACTTTACCAGCCAGACAGCAACAAATACTTATCTGAAGTCCGCAGCTACCTGTACTGAGGATGCTGTCTATTTCTACAAGTGCAGCCGATGTGCAGAGAAGGCAGAAACCTTCTGGTCTGAAACTGGCACTATGCTAGGGGGCCATATTCTTAATGACCAAAGCCAATGTACAAGATCAGGATGTAATCACCAGGCAAAAGCAGTGTACAATAATGGGACCTTAACCTTCTATTTTGATGACAAAAGCCACACTGGAACAACCTATTCGTTGAATACAAGAGAGGTCGACCCTGATTGGAAATCAAAAATTGCATCAATAACCACTGTAGTTTTTGATCAAAGCTTTTCCGCAGCACGTCCTACATCTTGCCACAGTTGGTTTTCTGGCGGCAAAAACCTAACAAGCATCTTTGGACTCGAATATCTGAATACAGAGGAGGTAACGTCTATGTACTACATGTTCTCATATTGCAACAAATTGACTTCGCTCGATTTGAGTGGCTTCAATACGTCTAAAGTGAAGAACATGAACAGCATGTTTGAGCATTGCGATAGACTCACCTCCCTTGACCTCAGCAGTTTCAATACGAAGAGTGCAATGGATATGAGATACATATTCCTCTCTTGCGAGAAGCTCAAAAAGCTCACCATTGGCAACTTCGATATGCAGAGTGTTAATACTATTGCGGCTACGTTCAGTAATTGCAATGCCCTTGACACGCTCACGATGAAGTCACTACCCTATCTGGCAAAAGGTACTTTCGACACCCAGTTCTCTGGCGATGGCAAGGTGGTAAACCTCATTCTTGACGAGAATTCTATCATCTACGAAGGCGACGACAACCATCTGCCTGCCATCACTAACTGTAACCATTACAATCCAACGATAGTGCATGTCGATGCCACCTGCACCAAAGAGAGTTACGATGGCTACATCTGTTCGTATTGCAACTCTTTATTCGACAAAACAAATATAGTATCAGCATTGGGACACCACTTGGATGCCAATGGTATTTGTTCCGTATGTTATCATGGTATGGTGGGCGAAACTATCCCATGCACTGCCACGAATGTTTCTAATGGATTCACTAATGAGACCTATGACAAAGCCTTCGATGGCAAAACCTCTACGAAGTGGTGTCATAACACCACCAATCCTTGGGTAGAATTCCAGACAGCATGGTCTGTCATCGTGACAGGCTATAAGCTCTCTACTGCCAACGATACAGAGTCAGATCCGAGCCGCAACCCCAAGAATTGGGTACTGAAGGGATGGTCTGAGGAAAAGCAGGCATGGAGCGTTCTCGACACCAAATCCAACGACAACACCCTTCAGGCAATGAACGAAACGGAATACAGCTTCGAGTTGGCAGAGCCTGGTAAAGTTACCTACCAGCGTTTCCGTATGGAGTTCACCCACAGCGGCCTCATGCAGCTCTCTGAAATCTCCATCACAGGTGTTGACCCAAGCACTTGGTGTGAGCACGAAATGACTCACCACCCTGCCGTTGCAGAAACCTGCACCACAGATGGTAACAAAGAGTATTGGACTTGCTCTAAGCCTTGCTGTGCTGACAAATACTTCAAGGACGAAGATGGTACAGAGAAATGGGCTTCATACCCAACCATCGCTGCCTGTCATGACTTCACCCAAGAGAAGGCAGAGAATGAGTTCCTATGTTCAGCTGCCACATGTACCCAACAGGCACGCTACTACTTCAGTTGTTCAAGATGTGACGAAAACGAGCACGACGATAATCACACTTTCGCCTATGGTGAATTGGCGGAGCACCAGTTGGATGAAGATGGTGCCTGCACCGTATGTGAATTTGGTCGTCTAATCGCGAAAGCTGTATTGGCAGATAACACCCTCACCTTCTACTTCGATAAATTGGAACATGATGGCGAAACCTATTCGTTGAATACAGGCTACAACGCCCCTGATTGGTATTGGAATGCAGATCTTGAATCAATAACCTCTGTAGTGTTCGACGCCAGCTTTGCCGCAGCACGTCCTACATCTTGCTGCTATTGGTTTGAAGGTTTCAGGAACCTAACAAGCATCTCTGGACTCGAATATCTAAATACAGAGGAGGTGACGAACATGAACAGCATGTTCGAGCTTTGCGATAGACTCACCTCCCTTGACCTCAGCAGTTTCAATACGAAGAGTGTAACGGATATGTATTGGATGTTCTACTCTTGCGAAAAACTCAAAAAACTTACCATTGGCAACTTCGATATGCAGAGTGTTAAAAATATTCGCTGGATGTTTGATAATTGCGATGCCCTTGACACCCTCACGATGAAGTCATTACCCTATCTGGCAGAAGGTTCTTTCGACACCCAGTTCTCAGGCGATGGCAAGGTGGTAAACCTCTTCCTCGACGACAATTCGGCAATCTACATAGGTGAAGATAACAACTTGCCTCGTGCAAGCTCGGTCAACTATAAGCGAGAGCTGGCAGCCAATAAGACCGTGACATTCATGTTGCCATTCGATGTGCCAGTAGAGAATATCAATGGTAAGGTGTATGAGCTGAGCGGATTCGATGGCCAGACACTCAGTTTCACGGCAGTCGAAGGAACAGCTCTCGCCAACACTCCTTATCTGCTGACCAATACCAAGGAGGGGAATCTGCTCAAGGAGGCTATCTCTAGCTACAGTAACTTCTATGAATTTGAACCCATCACAGATAGCATTTACACCTCAGAAGCAGGCAAAGCCTCGATGGTAGGAACCTACACCAAGCAGACACTCTTCTCGGACGCAGACAGGAGTATCTATGGCTACTCAAACGGACAGTTTGTACGTCAGAAGAGCCAAGACGAGGGTGCCACCAAGGGTGCAACGATCAATCCATTCCGTGCGTGGATCGAGGTAACGGGGGATGCCCTGGCTTCAGCTGCCCGACTGACACTATCCTTTGACGAGGAGACCACTGGTGTCATCTCACTCTCCGATCCGGAGTTGAATGAACGACCAGTCAATGTCTATTCGCTCGATGGCAAACTGATTCGTTCGCAGGTGGATCCTACCACCTGTCTGAAGGGTCTGCCTAAGGGCACCTACATCATCGATGGTCAACGGGTTCAGTTTTGAGTTTTCAGTTTTGAGTTTACAGTTTTCAGTTGTTTGCTGTGACTTCCACTGAAAAGTACTGTGTCACGCAGATCTCGCAGATGAAGCAGATTTGTTTCACGAACACGAAACTAACGAAATAAACGAATATGGAAGATAATCCGCTGAATCTGCAAGATCTGCGTGGAGTAAATTCTAATCTGTGTTTCTCTGTGAGATCAGCAGGGAACTAAAAAAAAGAAAGAAATATGAAAAAGAAATATATTTGTCCAGAAATAACAGTCATAGATATTGACGCAACAGAAACAATCTGCACCAGTGGTGCATATCGTGTTCAACTTTCTCAGATCGATGATGTCGATGATGTAGAGTTCGAATCCGGCAGTTATCGATCTACGCTTTGGAATTAAAATGAAAAACGGAAATAAGGTTATGATTTAATGAAGAAGAGAGGGCTGACAGCAGTGATGCTGACAGCCCTCTCGTTTTTCAAAACAACCCCTATCTTTTTTCTCCATGAATGGAAATCAATAAAAATCAAATTTCCAACTTGTCGGAAGGCATGGCAAATCCAGCTGTGACACGAATGGAAATTAATCTTAGTTGCCATCACCATATTTTTATTGATTTAGATTCGCGTCACAGCTGGATTTGCCATGCAAAATGGTGCGTTAGCAATAGATTGAATTCTTTTGATTTCGATTCATGGAGTAAATTATTCCCCGGACAGCAATAAATTCCTTGTAGGGGTACTTAACAAAGCAAGTCCGTGTTCTGTTGGCATCAATGGATACACTTACTCGAAGTGCAAGATGAACTTCGAGTGATAGCTTCCCATCGCCCAATAAGGCTGAGCCGAAGGGCCGTTGAGGTCGGTCGTGTTCACCTTGTTGCGGACAGCAGGGATGACACGCATCAAAGAGATGCCGGTCTTCGGAAGGGTGTAGAGCAACTGGTCGCGGCCATCGCGTGGCTCGTAGATACCGACATAATCCTCCTGTGGCTGCAAGTTGGCAATCATGATATGACCCTCAGCTGTACGAAGCGACATCCAGCTGGTATTGGCGAAATATCCCTTGAACTCCGGATACTCGAACGATTCACCTGGCACAGGGTCATTGTAATCATTCTCCCAGAAGCCATACTGTGGACCATGCATACGGTTCTGCCATACGCGATAGGGACCCTGTCCTACCCACTGTTTGTGTTCAACCTTCTCCTCCGGATAGTCGAACATCACGCCCATCAGATCCACTACGCCCTGGAAGTTATAGTAGGCGTTGACGAAGATGCAACCCTTGGCAGGATCGATGGTATAGCGGATCGAATCCATACAACCTAACTTATAACGGGCAACAAGCTGGTTGTCGGCCACGGTATCGAGTTTGACGAACACTCCGGCATCGTCGAACGAAGTGTAGAGTGTCTTTTTCTTCTCTGCCTGATTGTCATCATGGTTATAGAACTGATCCAGAGATCGGTCACTACGACGAGCTGCCACGAAACGAGGACCATGGGTGAGGGAGATATGTTTACCATTGACATCAACACCCTCCAGAAGACCAGACTTGGCATCGATATGTGCCTGGAACTTATTAACCTTGAAGTTGATGCCATGCTTGTATGGAACAGCAACGCCCCATTGCATCAACTCCTGTCCGAACTTATCGGTGGCTGTGATACGCAACATGCTTGCCTCGCCTGAGAAGGCAGGTATGGACAACGTAGCTTTGCTACGAGGAGCAGCATCGGGACCCTTGAGGCTGCCTGACTTCAGGACCTTGACTTCGTTCTGGCTGGCGGTTGCCGAACAATGAGGCAAAGCGAGATATTCATACTTGAACTGAACGGTATTGAGATTCAGGAAATCGTAACGGTTCTCAATCTCCAGTTCATATCCCTTGTCTGTGGTCTTGAAACCCGTCAGATTGCCCTTCTTGTCGCTCTCCACATAGACAGGCGACCACAACTGACGGATGGTATAGTAGCTACCCTCCTTCTCGTGATGAGGACCCACAATGCCATCGGCACCGAAGTTACCGACATTATCGATGAAGCCATCGCGATCGACACGCAAGACACCCTCGTCGGCAAGACACCAGAGGAAGCCACCCACACAACGTGGATGAGGGTACATCATCTGCCAATAGTCATAAAGGCCAGCACCGTGACCGCCATCGTAGAGGCCGTGCAGGAATTCGGTTGGCATGAAGAGTTCTGGCAGACGCATATAATCCTGACTCTCACCATACGAGCGATAATGTTTGGTCTCGTAGCCATTCTTATTGGACCAAGGATAGAGTACGGAACGATGCTGTGGATCGAACTCGTAGAAGGAATCTTCGAGCTCGTAGTTGAAGCCACCTTCGTTGCCGTTGCTCCACCAGAGGATGGATGGGTGATTGACATCGCGAGTCACCATCTCCTTGACCAGTTTCTTACCGTTCATGGTATCGTGAGCCCAATGCCAGCCCGACAACTCTTCCATCACATAGAGGCCCAAACTATCGCAGATATCGAGGAACTCCGGATCGGCAGGATAGTGCGACAATCGGCAGGCATTCATGTTCATCGACTTCATCAACTGCACATCCTCGAGGTTCTTCTGGTAGCTCAACGTACGACCTGACTCTGGACGGAAGCTGTGACGGTTGGCACCACGGACGTTGATACGGTTGCCATTGACGTAGAGGCCATCGTTCTCACGCAACTCGATGGTACGGAAGCCAAACTTCTGCTCCTCCTCGTGCATAATCTTGCCCTCTTTGTTTTGGAGCACGAATCGAGCGGTATATCGTACCGGAGTCTCAGCACTCCAGGTCTGGATCTTCTCGACCTTGAGGTTTACCTTGGCAATGTCGCTGGACACAGCAGTCTCCCCCTTGGCTACAGTCTTGCCCTTTTCATCGACGATGGTGGTAATCACCTTGGCACCCGACAAACTGTGTGTCAGATAGAGGTCGGCCTTGAAGGTGCCATCCATCTGGGCATCGACAGCCACACGCTGGATGCTGAATGCGGGACGAGATTCCACATAGACAGGACGGATCAATCCACCGAAGTTCCAATAGTCGGCACGACGTTCTGCCATGTTGGTCTTGGTATTGGTCTTGCTCTCTTTGCTGACAGTCACCTCCAACTTATTGACTTTATCGCCACAAAGGATACGGTCGCTCACATCCAGACGGAATGCAGAGAATCCGCCCTGATGGGCATTACCTGCCTTTCGGCCATTGATATAGGCGACACATTCGGTCATGGCTGCCTCAAAGACCAGTTCGATATGACGACCGGTCCACTCCTTCGGAAGTTTGAATTCGTAGCGGTATTTGCCCTCTTCGTCGGCAATGCCGGCTGGGGTTTCTTTGCCATAGAATCGCATGCCATATTGATAGGTACCAAAGCCCTGAAGTTCCCAGCAGGATGGTACTCCGATCTTGGTCCACTGGCCGCTATTGGCTCCGTCGGTACAGAAGAAATCCCATTGTACCATATCGTCACATCCGTGACCGCTCAAATACTGACGCTCTGTCTTGGTGCTTTGTGCCATGGCAGATGCTGTGAGCATAAATAATGAGAGAGAGAGAAATAATTTGTTCATAGTTATGATGATGAAAATAATCTATATTCAAGTTAAACATTAGAACCAATCCTTGAGGTTATAGGAGGACTCGATCTTCTTTTCGATCTTGTCGGGCAAAGCAGGGAAGAAATCGATGCCTGTAAGGGACTCGATACTATCGACCGTAACAACATATTCCTGCAACGGACGATTCTTTCGTCCCACCTTTTCGTTGTGGTTCGGCATCAGGAAGGCGATGGCACGGACTTTGCCATGGAAAGGAGCCAATATCACCTTATAGAACTGCTCCGGCACCAGAACACGACCTTTGCCGATCTTCTTCATCTTGTCGGCTTCGGCTTTGGACTTAGGCAATACAGGTCCGCACACAATCGTGATGGCACTATCACGTTCGGCCCACTTGCGTACCTGATTCTCCAGATCCAACCAGATGCCGGAATTGAAGTCATGGCCCTGTGGTGTCATATTGCTGAGATAGAAACTCTCGTTCTGCGCCTGGACAGACCAGTTCAGGTCGGCATTCGGGGCCATGTGTCCACGGTCATAGCCGGAGTTGCGGTAATCGGTCAGCTGTGCCATCTCCTTCTCCGGCACCTCAGGATCGACTGCAAAGGCATTGTTGCGTGGGATATTGCCCAAGGTCTCGGCATAGTTCAACTCGTAAAGCACCCAATTCGGAACCTTATAGTCGGCATTGTACGAAACCACATAACCCAGATGCCTGATGAGCTGCGAGGTGTATTTGAATTCCAGCTTGGGCAACAGATCCTGCTCGGGCACATAAGGAAATTCGCCCTTAGCGGTTGGAGTGGTCGATTTTGTTGATTTTGTCTGTTTGACCGGGGTTTCTGATTTTATCGAAGGAGCCTTTTTTTCAGGAATTTCCGAAGGTTCCGGACTAGTCGGAATTTCTTTATTTGCCGAAGTTTCCGGTTGTGTGACCTCGTTGTCCATCATATTCTTCGAGATGTAGGCAACAACGAACAAAACCAATACAATGAGCAAAACAGCACCACTGACTTGCCCAGTTTTACCACCTTTTCGACCTTTCGATGTCTTTTTTGCGGGAGAATTCTTGATTTTTGTCACGTTAAACTTGCTTAAATGAGAAATAATCATTAAATTTGCGCGTTATTCTTAAAAATGATATGCGCACGTGAAGAATAATCACGGCGCAAAAGTAGATAAAAAAAACGAATTAAACAAACAATTCTCTAAAAATATGGATTTAGTCGAAAGATTTATGCGATATGTGCAGGTAGAAACTACCAGCAACGAAACAACTGAGGTCACCCCAAGTACCCCAACCCAGATGCTCTTTGCCCAACAATTGAAAGAGGAACTGGTCAGCTTGAACTTCGAAGAGGTAGTCCTCGACGAACTGGGCTATCTGTATGCCACTCTGCCTGCCACCCCTGGTTGCGAACAGGTACCAACCATCGGCTTCATTGCCCACATGGACACTGCCCCTGATGCATCGGGCAAGAATGTCAAGCCTCGCATTGTCAAGAACTATGACGGCAAGGACATCCAGCTGAATGCAGACACCGTTATGCAGACCAGCTACTTCCCTGAACTGCTGAACCACGTAGGCGAAGATTTGATCGTAACCGACGGAACTACACTGCTCGGTGCCGACGACAAGGCTGGCATTGCCGAAATCATCTCTGCAATGCTCTATCTGCGCGAACATCCAGAAATCAAACATGGCAAGGTGCGTATCGCTTTCAATCCTGACGAAGAGATCGGTATGGGTGCACATCACTTCAACGTCGAACTGTTCGGTTGCGACTGGGCCTACACCATGGATGGCGGCGAAGTGGGTGAACTGGAGTTCGAGAACTTCAATGCCGCATCGGCCAAGATTACGTTCAAGGGAACCAACGTACACCCAGGCACAGCCAAGGACAAGATGGTCAATGCAGCTCTGTTGGCCATGGAGTTTGCCAAGCAGTTGCCAGAAGAGGAACGTCCGGAGCACACCGAAGGCTACGAAGGTTTCTACCACCTGATCGGCATGTCGGGCAGCGTTGTGTCGGCCCAGTTGTCGTACATCATCCGCGACCACAACCGTGAACTCTTTGAGGCTCGCAAACAGAACATCCTTGCCATTGCCGAGAACATCAACTCACAACACCCCGGTTGCTGCGAAGTGGTATTGAAAGATCAATACTACAACATGCTCGAAAAGGTACAGGAGGCAGACGAGGCCAACAAGCAGAAGAACTTGCCGGGCATCATTGAACTCGCCAAGCAGGCAATACTTGAGGCTGGCGTTGCTCCGAAAGTCCAGCCGATTCGTGGTGGCACCGACGGCGCTCAGCTTTCGTTCAAGGGACTGCCTTGCCCGAACATCTTTGCCGGTGGCATGAACATGCACGGTCGTTTTGAGTATGTACCTATCCAGAGCATGGAGAAGGCCATGATGACCGTGGTAAATATCTGCAAGTTGGTGGTTTGCAGTTTTTAGTTTGCAGTTTTTAGTTTTGAGTTTTTAGTTTTTAGTTTTGAGTTGATTGGTGAAGTTTTCTGCAGAGTGAGTTCATTGTTCACTTTTCTCTTGATTAGTGAAGTTTTCTGCAGAGTGGGTTCATTGTTCACTTTGCTCTTTTCTCTTGATTGATGAAGTTTTCTGTTGAGTGAGTTCATTGTTCACTTTTCACTTTTCTATTAAATTGTTCACTTTTCATTTTTCACTTGAAAATGATCTATCAGTTATTTGCAGGCAATCTGGCAGAAGAGGTGCGTATTGACCTACCAGCCTCCAAGAGTCTATCGAACCGCGCTTTGATCCTCAAGGCACTATGCGAGGAGAATTGTGAGCTATCGCATCTCAGCGATTGTGATGACACCCGCGTGATGCTCAATGCCTTCGCTCCAGCCACCGTTCCTTCGGCGTCCGCCGAAGCCCCCCGCGAGGTGAACATCGGCGCAGCCGGAACCTCGATGCGATTCCTGACGGCCTACTATGCCACCCGTCCGGGCGCTGATATCCTCCTGACCGGAAGCGAACGCATGAAACAACGCCCGATCAAGATCCTGGTCGAGGCACTGCAGTCGTTGGGTGCAGATATCGAATATGCCGAAAACGAAGGTTATCCACCACTACGCATCAGAGGCAAGAAGTTAGAGGGTGGAAAACTGACCATCGACGGCAGCACTTCGAGCCAATATATTTCGGCTTTGCTGATGGTGGCACCAACTCTGAACCAAGGTCTGCAGCTGTTCCTGGCCGGACAGGTCACCAGCCGTCCGTATATCGAAATGACACTTGCCATGATGGAGCAGTTTGGTGTGAAGAGCAGTTTCAAAGACAGTTTCATCGAAGTAGAACCACAGAGCTATCGCGCTCAATCCTATGCTGTCGAGAGTGACTGGAGCGCCTCGTCGTATTGGTACGAGATGATAGCCCTCAACCGTACCAAGACAGAAACGGACGACAACACGCTGCGCAAGATTACCCTATTGGGACTGCAACCCAATTCTCTGCAAGGCGATTGTGCCATTGCCAAGTATTTCGAAGAACTGGGCGTCTGCACCACATTCAACAGCGAAGGGGCTGTACTGACTCTGGTCGATAAAGAGATACCGAAACGCATCGAATGGAATCTGGCCAGCCAACCGGACCTGGCACAAACTCTCGTTGTCACCTTATGTGCTCTCGAAATCCCATTCCGCATCAAAGGACTGCACACGCTACGCATCAAGGAAACCGACCGTATATCGGCGCTACAGAACGAGCTGAAGAAGTGTGGCTTCATTGTACAAGCCAAGGGAGACGACGAGATGTACTGGGAGGGAGAAAGGTGCGAGAAGGAGGATGCTGCCATCATCGACACCTACGAGGACCATCGCATGGCCATGGCCTTTGCTCCTCTTGCCATCACAATGTTCAAGACCTACGGCATGGAACTGGAAGGTGGTGTAGCCGACTGCGATGTGCTCTACATCAACCGCCCAGAGGTTGTGAGCAAGTCATACCCTACCTTCTGGAAAGATATGCAACTGGCCCTAATGGACATTTCTCAAATCGACAAGGAGCCAGCCGAGTTCCGTACGAGCAGACAGCAGTCGATTGCCCGCGCAGCCTACACCCGACACAAGGCCAAGATCATACTCAATACATTGTTAATCATTTTTGCCTCTTTGATCATACTCGTCATCCTGGCATTCATACACTATTTCTAATCAACGCTTATGGTTATCGTGCTTTATCTGTTGGTGCTTCTTGGAGGACTGGCTTTGCTTGTGTTCGGCCTCTCTCTCATCGGACACAAACGCTACGAAAAACGCGTGGAAGAGGGAACTGCCAAACCCGACGAAACCTCGCCGTTCGAAGTGACCAAAGAGGTGCCTGAAGAATGCTGCGGACAACATGCCACCTGCGAACGAGATTCGCTCCTGGCAGCTGTATCGAAAGATATTATCTATTACGACGACGAAGAGCTGGATGCCTTCAAGGGAATTGCATCCGATGAATATACTCCTGAACAGACAGAACAGTTCGCACAAATCTTCTACGAACTGAAAGAGGTGGAAGTGGCAGGCTGGTGCCGTTCGCTGCAACTTCGTGGACTTGAACTTCCGGAGGACCTCAAGGACGAGGTGCTGCTGGTGGTTCGTGAACGCAGATTCCAAAGTGTCACTTCGGAAGGAGATCACTCAAATGACAAGGTAAGAGGTTAGCAATGCTCGATGAGTGATGAGCGATTAGGATTTTCGTTAGGGTTAGGGTTATCGTTAGGGTTATCGAAAAAAATATGAAACAATTCCGACTTGCATATATGATTGGAGCTGTCCTGCTAACGGTAGGACTGCTTTCGGCATGCAAGTCGAACACAAAACTGAATCGTGGCATTGCTGGTCTGACGACCAAGTACAACATCCACTTCAATGGAGAGGAGGCCTACAAGCAAAGCCTGAAGAGCATGGAGGAAAACACCACGAAAGATGATTATTCGCATCGGCTCGAACTCCATCCTGTTTATGATCTGGTCGGCAAACAACCGACTTCGTCATTCGACGCTGCCATCGAGAAATGCAAGAAGTGTGTCCAGACGAAAAGCATCAATGCCAAACCCAAACGACACAAAGAGGCTACTCCTGAGTACAAACTATGGCTCAAACGTGAGGAATATAATCCCTACATGCACAATGCCTGGCTCCTGTCAGGACGTGCCCAGTTCTACAATGGTGACTTCGACGGAGCCCAATCTACATTCAACTATATTGTCCGCCACTTCTGGTGGAAACAGTTGGCAATAGACGAAAGCCATATCTGGATGGCCAGAATCCAGGCGGTACAAGGCAATCGCTTTGCTGCCGAAACGGAACTGGAACAGGTCATCGCCAGCAAAAAATACAAGAATCAGGAAGAACTCTCAAGAGTGGATTATTACTACCAGTTGCCTTTGCGCTTGCAAAGACTCTTCAGCCTGGCTTTGGCCGAGATTATCTTGCTCGACGAAAGTCGCGAAGCAGAGGCTATCCCCTACTTGAACAAGGCTCGCCGAGGATTCCAAACCAAAGTACAGCGCATACGCGCCGATTTCTTCGTTGCTCAATTGAACGAAGAATACGGCCATTATACAGATGCTGCCAAGACTTATAACCGTATTGTCCGTCAGGCTCGCGACTACAAGACCCAATTCAATGCCCGACTGGCACGCATCCGTGTCCTGACTCACCAGCAAGAGGGGAAAAGCATCTCGCCCAAGCAACTCAGCCAGGTAGAGCGAAAGCTGAACTTCCTGCGTCATCAGGCGCGCAACGAAGAGTATCAGGACCAGATCTACACCGCTTTGGCCGAAGTATCGCTGATGCGCAAAGACACTGCCAAAGCCATCGAACGATACGAACAGGCAATCGAAAAGAGCACCCGCAATGGAATGGAGAAGGCTACTGCCGCGCTGGCATTGGGCGAACTCACTTTCGGTCGTGGTGACTATGTCCGTGCGCAAAAAGCCTATTCGGTTGCCATGGGAATCATCAAAGATGACTTCAAGGGCTACGAAGAGATCAAACAACTTTCGGCTGTATTGGACGAACTGCAGACACATGCCGAAACGGTACAGTTGCAAGACAGCCTGCTCCACCTGGCAACCTTGTCCGAAACGGAATTGAACAAGGTGATTGATAATATCATCAAGGAACTGATTAAAAAGGAAAAGGAGGAAGCCGAAAAGGAGGCTCTCGCTGCCTATGAGGACCGGAAGTCACAAAATGTGGATCCATTGGCACAAAAGGAGACTGCTCCAACCGTCGGACAAACCGACAAATCGTGGTATTTCTACAACCCAAGCGTCATCAGTCAGGGCAAATCTGAGTTCCAGCGCAAGTGGGGCTCGCGTAAACCGGAAGACAACTGGCGTCGTCGAAACAAGACGGAAACCATTGCCTTCAATGACGACAATGAAGACGATAACGATAACCCTAACGATAACCCTAACCCCGAAGGGGACGTGACCAACGGGAACAACTCTAATCGCGAATCGACAATCGCCACCGTTCCCGAGGGTCTGAATGCCACCGTTCCCGAGGGGTTACCCGAGGGTCAAAGCACCTCCATGACCGAGGCCTCCCCTGCCTACAACGAGGAGGAGGCCAAAGACCCGCACAAACGCGCATACTACCTGAGCCAGATTCCTCGCACCGAAGAGGAGGTTGCCAATGCCAACCAACTCATCGAAGAGGGATTGTATAACGAGGCAAAAATCATCGACGAAAAGCTGGAAAACTTCCCTCTCTCGATCCGAACCTTCCTCGACATGGAGAAACGCTATCCGGAGTCCGTTTACAGATTAGAGAGCTACTACGCCATCTTCTTGATGTATATGCGCATGAACGATCTGGCCAATGCCGAAATCTACAAGAAGAAGCTTATCGATACCTTCCCGGAGTCTGCCTACGGTATTGCGTTGGCCGATCCTAACTACCTGCAGAACATGCGTGATATGGTCAAGGGACAGGACTCTCTCTACATCCGGACATACGCCTCTTATCTGCAAGGAGAGGCAGAGCAGGTCCACAACTCCTACTTCTTTGTACACGACAAATGGCCACTTTCGAACCTGATGCCGAAGTTCATTTTCCTGCATGCTCTCAGCTACGTACAAGAGGGTGACACAAAGGCATTTCAGGAGACGTTGGAACAACTCACCGCTACCTATCCGGAAAGCGATGTTTCACCATTGGCCAGCCTGATGGTCAAAGGTCTTCACGAAGGCCGAAACGTACAATCGGGCGAAGTGACACGTGGTATGATGTGGGGTGCCTCTCTCCATCTGGCCAGCGACAGTTCTGCCATCGACACAACACAGATGTTTGTGGATGATGACAATGCCCCTCACCTGCTGTTGCTCACCTTCCCGACCGATAGTCTCAACCAGAACGATCTGCTCTTCGAAATCGCCAAATTCAATTTCGAAAACTATCTGGTACGAGACTTCGACCTCGAAATCATCGATACGGGTGGTGGTCTATCGGTACTCGTGATCCGTGGATTCAACAACTTGGATGAGCTACTCAATTATCATGACCGCATGGACCGTTCACAGACGCTGGATCTGCCGGATGGTATCATTCAGATTGACATCAACGAACCAAACTTCCGCGCCCTCTTGGGTGGCCGCACTTTCGAAGACTATTTCCAATGGGTGCAAGAGACCTATGGCGATTAGCGATGCACGATTTAGCGATGCTCGATTTAGCGATGCTCGATTTAGCGATTATCGTTTATTGTCTATCGCCACCGTTCCCGAGGGGTCACCCGAGGGCTTATCGCTAGGGTTACAAAATTTAATCATATTAAACATGAAAAATTTATCAATTACCTTGAGCGCTGTGCTGCTTACAGCATGCTCTACGGACAAGCCGTTCAATCCAGATGCAGATCCAATCCGCATCAATCAGGTGGGTTACTATGCCACCCAGTCTAAAACCGCGACCATCGAAGACGAAGCGTCTCGCTCCAGTTACCGCATCCTGAATGCCGATACCAAAGAGGTGGTTTGGGAAGGCGAAGCTATCCGTACCAGCACCGGTATCTGGAACCCGAATCCTCGTCAGATTATCGACTTCAGTTCTATTACCCAACCTGGCAGGTATATCATCGATGCCAAGCCATATAGCAAGGAATTTGTAATTGCTGAACGTCCGTTGCACAATCTTGCCATTGCTGCCATCAAGTCGTTCTACTACCAACGTACAGGTGAAGCGATCGAAGGACAGTATGCCGGCAAGTGGACTCGTCCGGCAGCTCATCCAGACACTGAAGTGTTGGTACATGCAAGTGCTGCCACCAAAGAGCGTCCAGAAGGAACAGTCATCTCTTCGGCTGGTGGTTGGTACGACGCCGGCGATTTCAACAAGTATATCGTCAATTCCGGCTTCACAATCGGTGAGATGCTGACCGTGTACCAGTTGTGCCCTGACTATTTCAAGTCCCTTAACCTCAACATCCCCGAGAGCAACAATGCAACTCCCGATGTATTGGACGAAATATACTGTAACCTGAAGTGGATGCTGACAATGCAGGATCCTTCGGATGGAGGTGTCTATCACAAGCTGACAACCCCCAACTTCGAAGCCTTTGTAATGCCGGCAGAATGCCATCAGCCACGCTACGTTGTCGCAAAAGGAACTGCCGCTTCTCTCGATTTTGCAGCAACAATGGCTCTCGCCTCGCGTATATATAAAGAATATGAGGAATATGCCGATTTTGCAGAACAGGCACAGAAGGCAGCCATCGATGCCTACAAATGGGCACAAAGACACCCAGAAGTGGCCTATCGACAGCAAGACATGAACGAAAAGTTCTCTCCCAAAGTCAGCACCGGTGAGTATGGCGACGGCTTCTTCAAGGATGAATTCTTCTGGGCGGCTTCCGAACTCTATTTCACCACTGGCAAGACGCTATACCTCAATGCGGCTGCCAGCTATGCTCCCAAAGAATATACGCTTCCGACCTGGGGCAACGTCTATGGCCTTGGCATGATGGGATGGCTCGTACAGCAGACTTACGGATTCTCGCAGGATGCTGACCGTCTGGGCAACCGTTTCACCAACAAGATTCTCGCCTACTGCGACTCACTTGTTGCTATGCAGGAGACCTCTTGCTATGATTCTCCTTACGGAAATATCCCTCAGGATTTCGGTTGGGGTTGTCTGGCTGAGTCTGGATGTGGCAAGGGACTCTCCCTCCTCTTCGCTTATCGCATGACCAGCGAGGACAAGTATCTGAAGAGTGCGCTCAAGGTGGCAGATTATCTCCTCGGACGTAATGCTACCGGTTATTGCTATGTTACCAGCTTCGGACAGAAACCTGTCATGAACCCTCATCACCGTATCTCTGCCGCCGACGGTATCGAAGATCCGATTCCTGGCTTCCTGGCTGGTGGACCAAATGCCGGGCAGCAGGATCATTGCGAAGGTTATCCATCGAACTTGCCCGACGAGTCATATCTCGACAAGACTGAGTCTTATGCCTCGAACGAGATTGCCATCAACTGGCAGGCTGGTCTCTTCTCGTTCATTGGCTGGTTGGATGCCATCGTGAAATAAGGCGCAATCACAATACAAACCAAAGAAAAAGAGAATTGCTGGACAATCCAGCAATTCTCTTTTTCTTTATAATATATTATTCTCTATACGCAAACAGTTATCACGTTATGCCTCTTCTGGCATAATCAAGACACATAACAGATAAATGATAAGTCCTGTGACAATAGCTGTCAATAAGGAACCAATAGCGAAAAGCAAACGAACGATGGTTACGTCAACGTTGAGATATTTGGCAAAACCTGCACATACCCCGCACAATGTTCTGCCGGCAACTGGACGAGTAAGCTTTTTCTGTTCCATAATCGTAATGGGAATATCTATTGCACAAACTTACTTGATGACATCAACGCCCATGTAAGGAACGAGTGCCTCTGGAACCTTGATGCTGCCATCTGCCTGCTGATAGTTCTCCATAATAGAAGCAACGATGCGTGGCAAAGCAAGAGCAGAACCATTGAGGGTGTGGCAGAGTTCGATCTTCTTGTCGGCAGCCTTGCGGTAGCGGCACTTCAAGCGGTTAGCCTGATAGGTATCGAAGTTAGATACTGAAGAAACCTCCAACCAACGATTCTGTGCTGCTGAATAAACCTCGAAGTCATAGCAGATAGCAGATGTGAATGACTGGTCACCACCACAGAGACGGAGGATACGATATGGAAGACCAAGCTTCTGAAGAAGACCCTCAACATGAGCAAGCATCTCCTTGTGGCTCTCGGCAGAATGCTCAGGAGTATCGATACGAACGATCTCAATCTTCGAGAACTCATGCAGACGATTCAAGCCACGAACATCCTTGCCATAGCTACCAGCCTCACGACGGAAACACTGGGTGTAGGCGCAGTTCTTGATAGGCAGATCCTTCTCGTCGATGATTACATCACGATAGATATTGGTAACAGGTACCTCGGCTGTTGGGATGAGATAGAAGTCATCGACCTCGCAGTGGTACATCTGTCCCTCCTTGTCTGGCAACTGACCAGTGCCATAACCAGAAGCCTGATTTACGACTGTAGGTGGCATGATCTCTTCGTAGCCAGCCTTGCTTGCCTCGGCGAGGAAGAAGTTGATGAGGGCACGCTGCAGACGAGCACCCAAACCACGATATACAGGGAAACCTGCACCAGTAATCTTGACACCAAGATCGAAATCAATCAAGTTGAGATTCTTGGCCAACTCCCAGTGAGGAAGCTTGGCATCAGGGTACTGTGCATCTGGATTTGCATCCCAATTGCCAACGGTATCCTTGCCGAGCACGCACTCCTTGAGATTGGACTTAACAACCCAGTTATCCTCTGCACAAGAACCTTCAGGTACCTCATCGTAAGGGATATTAGGAATCTGGCAAAGCATCTTGACGATTTCTTCCTCAAGAGCAACCTTCTTGTCGTCAAGTTCCTTGCTGGCAGCCTTCAAGGCAGCAACTTCAGCCTTAGCAACCTCAGCCTCCTCCTTCTTGCCCTCTTTCATGAGACCACCGATAGCCTTAGCGAGCTGATTGCTCTTTGCCAAAGTATCGTCGAGTTTCTGCTGAGTAGCCTTGCGCTCCTGATCCTTAGCGATCACGGCATCAATAGCCTCCTTTGCATCCTTGAAATGCTTCTTATTCAAACCGGCAATAACACGATCGTACTGCTCGGTAATCAATTTCAATGTTAACATAGAGACCCACCCCAACCCTCCCCTAAAAAGGAGGGAGAAATATCAAATGATATTACTTCCCGCGAGATGGTAACGGAATAAGTATGAAAAAAATTAAAAGGACAACAGACAACTGAAAAACAGATGCCCATTGTCCCTATAAATTCTCTTTCAATCAAGAGTCATAATAGTAAACACTCCCCGCCCTTTACGGGAGGGGCCGGGGGAAGGTCTATTTATGACAATGGCTCAACTGAAACATAAGACTTGTTCTCACGCTTGCGGGTGAAAACAACCTTACCGTCGATGAGAGCGAAAAGGGTATCATCCTTACCGAGACCTACGTTGAGACCTGGGTTGTGCTTGGTACCACGCTGACGAACGAGGATGTTGCCAGCCTTAACGATTTCGCCACCGAACTTCTTAACACCGAGTCGCTTTGAATGAGACTCACGGCCGTTCTTAGAACTACCTACACCTTTCTTGTGTGCCATAGTGCTTTCTTTCCTTTCTTTTAATTAAGCGAAAACGCTTGGTTATGCAACAATAGACTTAATTAACACCTCGGTAAAGTGCTGACGTGAACCGACGAGCTTGTCGAAGCCCTTACGACGGATCTTGTGGAACACCTTAATCTTCTTACCGCGTACCTCTACCTGAGATACCTCTGCTACTACCTTAGCACCAGCAACAACTGGAGTACCTACGGTGATAGCACCGTCGTTGTTTACGAGGAGCACCTTGTCGAAAGTGAGCTCGTCACCAACCTTTGCATCTGCGATGTTAAGAACGCAGATCTTCTGATCTGGCTCAACAGCGAACTGCTGGCCCTGAATCTCTACAATTGCGAACATTTGTTCTATAAAACTTTTAATAGTTTCTCCGCGAGGCGAATCCCCAAACATCGGGTATTGCTTTATGGAGCCTCAACTCGGAATCAGCGCGCAAAGATAGATATTTTTTGAGTTAAAAGTTATAAGTTATTAGTTAAAAGTTAAGATTCTTGCCTATTTTCGAAAGAATCGAACTAATTTTCAACCTCTACCTTACATTTTCAACTCATTAATTATGTGAATTGTATGAACTGATGCGAGCGCAGCGGTCTCTGTACGGAGTCGTTGGTCGCCCAAGCTGACAGGAACGTAGCCATTGGCCAATGCCAGCTCCACCTCTTCGGGACTGAAGTCTCCCTCTGGTCCAATCAACACACGAACTGCCAAACCGGGTTTCACTTCGTGCGATAATAGCTTTCGGGGCTGATCGTCCATACAATGGGCAATGAACTTCTGTCCATCGAACGGCTCCTTGAGGAACGACTTGATATCAGTCATCTCTTCGATGACAGGCAGCGTTGCCTTCAAGCTCTGCTTCATGGCCGAAACAGCAATCTTACGCATTCGTTCGGTCTTGAGTTCCTTTCGTTCCGAAAAGCGACACTTGAGCGGAACGAAGCGATCCAATCCCATCTCCGTTGCCTTCTCAAGCCACCATTCCATACGGTCCAGGTTCTTGGTAGGAGCTACTGCCAACTCGACGCCATAGGGCCAATGTTTCTCCTCCTCAACCGAAAGAATCTGCAACCCACAATGTTTAGGATGGGCTGCCGTGATGGCACAACGATAGAAAGTACCCTGGCCATCGACCACGGTGATCTGATCGCCCTCAACGTGTCGAAGCACACGAACAGCATGTCCTGAATCCTCTTCCGAGAGTTCAGGACACGACTGGATATTTTCACAATAGAATATTATCATAAAGTCCGGTTAACGATTTACGGTTAACGATTAACGATTAACGATTGCCGATTGACGATTTACGGTTATCGACTATCGATTATCGACCATCGATTATCGGTTATCGACTATCGACCATCGGTTATCGATTATCAGTTTCTTGATGCTTGTATTGGAACAAGACAGCAAAAGCAACAGCGACCGCCAATGCATAGCCAGCAAAGATATACCAGGAGGTACGCCAACCCTCATTCTGCTGAATAGCATCAAGACCATCGGCAAAGACATAACTGTTGAACACAGCCTTAGCTGCAAACGAACCGGCTGTAGCACCCAGACCGTTGGTCATCAGCATAAACAGTCCCTGTGCCGACGAACGGATAGAAAGATCCGTCTCCTTATCGACAAAGAGTGAGCCTGAAATGTTGAAGAAGTCGAAAGCCACACCATAGACAATGCACGAAAGGATAAAAAGCCATACGCCATTGCCCGGATCGCCACAACCGAAGAAGCCGAAACGGCCCACCCACGCCAACATGGCAATCAGCATCACAATCTTGATACCATAACGCTTCAGGAAGAATGGAATCAGAAGAATGCAGAGTGTCTCGCTGATCTGCGACAAAGAAACAAGCAAGTTGCTATGCTCAACAAAGAAGAGTCCTTTGTAAGCCTCCATATCACCGAACGACTGAATGTACGGATTGGCATAGCCATTGGTAATCTGCAACGAAACGCCCAGCATGAACGAGAAAATGAAGAACAACGCCATACGCTTCTGCTTGAACAACGCGAAGGCCTTGAGACCCAAAGCCTCGACCAACGATTTGCCCTCACCCTTGTTCAACGGACAATCAGGCATGAACCAAGAGTAGGCAGCCATCAGCAATCCGAAGACACCAGACTCGACAAACTGAACTGGAGTATTCTGCCAGCCAGCCAGATCGACCAACCACATGGCACAAAGGAAACCGACCGTTCCGAACACTCGGATAGGAGGAAATGCCTTGACCGTATCCAATCCAGCCTTATCCAAAGCATTGTAGGCAACCGAATTGCTCAAGGCGAGAGTTGGCATATAGAAGGCAACACTCATGGCATAAGCGCCGAACAATGCAGCTCCATTTACCCCTTCAGGGCCTGCAGTCAAGCCGATATAGGAGGCAATCAACATGAAAACAGCAGCCAAGAAATGGCACATGGACAGGAGGCGCTGTGCTGGAATCCAGCGGTCTGCCACGATACCCATGAGTGCTGGCATAAAAATCGAGACAATACCCTGCAAGGCATAATAGTTACCGATATCTGTCGCCAAATTGCAATTGGCCAGATAGGCACCCATCGAAGTCAAATAAGATCCCCACACCGCGAACTCCAGAAGGTTCATGATGATGAGGCGGAATTTCATATTCATACAAAACCGTTATTGATGACTTGCACGAAGGAGATCGTTGACGGTCTTGACAGGATTGAAGGTTTCCATAGGGACCTCAACAAAGACTGTATTCCAATCAGACATAGCACCGTTCCAGAGACCAGGAAGCTCGAGAGCCTTCAACTCCTTGCCATTCTTTGATTTGCTAGAGATAAAGCCCGTCATTGGATCAACATGCTTGAGGAGGTTGAACGAATGACCAGACTTGTCGCGCACGGCACAAACCAGATCTACCGGATTAAAGTGGCTGCCTTGCTTGAACATTGCCACAGCCTCTGGATTGTTCATATCAATCTGCGAAGACTCGAGAATCTGATCCTGGAAAGTACCATCTGGACTCTGTGCCACGAAAGGACCACCACCAGGCTCACCTGCATTCTTTACCATACCGCAAACACGCAATGGTCGGTTCAATTTGGTCTTGATATAGATGGCCAACTCTGTGTCGTCGAGCTGCTTGGTCTCCGGATTCTTTATATAGAGACTCTGCTGCAGGAAATAGAGCATATCGATCAACTGCTCATGACCATACTTGCCCGACTCGAGCAGCTGGAGATAGCTGAAGATCTTCTGCTGCAGGCTGACAAGCACACCACCGATAATCTGTTTATACTTGACAGTAGTTGGCTTGAGCGAATCAGGCACAACATTATCGATGTTCTTGACGAAGATAACATCAGCCTCCTGTTCATTGAGGTTCTCGATCAATGCGCCATGACCTCCTGGACGGAACAAAAGCTGTCCCTTCTCATCTCGGAATGGTGTATTATCGGCATTGGCGGCCAATGTATCGGTCGATGCCTTCTGTACAGAGAATGAGATGTTATACTTGACGCCATATTTCTTTTCGTAGATTGGAGTCTTCTCCTCGACCAACGATTCGAACAAAGGCAGATGCTCAGGGCTGACCGTGAAATGAAGATTTACCTTACCCTCGCCATTGGCAGCATAAAGTGCACCCTCAACAAGATGCTCCTCGAAAGCCTTACGGACAGAACCATCGCCCGAACGATGGAATGAAAGCAGGCCCTTTGGCAACTGACCATAGTTCAAGCCCTTTGGCAAAAGGAGATTCTCAACAATAGCCTTATACTTACCAGCCTTCAACAAGGCAACAATACCGTCACCCTCGTTCTTCTGACAAGCTGCATCCAACTCCTTTACAAAAGCGAAGTTTCCGATCTCCTCAAAGAACTTCTTCTCGAAATCGGTTGTAGGCACATCATAATCAGCCGAGAGGAATTCAAACATATTCTTGAACATACGGCTGGCAGCGCCAGACGCAGGAACAAACTTCAAAATGGTCTTATTGGTTGCAAGGTACTTGTTCCAGAGGTCACGATAATAAACAGCCTTATCTTCATCGATTCCCATAATGCCATACGAGAGGGACGAAGCACATTTAAGCGTCAGAAAAGGAAAACCTGTCGCAAACGAATCCAACTGGCTTTGCGCTTTCTCGACCGAGATACCATGCTTTGCCAGCACTTCAAGATCTTCTTGTGTGAACATAGTAAATAATTTAAAAATGTGTATGAATTAAGTATAATTTTTCAAGATTACTGTAAAATTTGCCCCAAAAGTACAGTTTTTTTCGATATGTTGTACCATCGCATCTATTTTTTTTGTACTTTTGCCCTGTTTTTTGATGCGAAACCCAAAAACTTGGGCTAAATTTGGCAAAAAGATCCGTAATGACAGGCTACAAAGAGAACTTTACTCTCGAAGAACAAAAACAGCTTCAAAGCGTGGTGTCATATTTGTACCACGAGGCCAGATCCCTCTTCTCGACACAAGAGCAGAAGGACCTGCGAAGTTTTGTGCATCAAGGCATACGTGCCGGAGCTTTCGGTCGCGACGAACATGGTGTCAGCCAATTATTGCTCTCGCTCATGGCTTGCCGAAGTGTAAACCAGGATGCAGGCTTGCGTCAGGCCTCTATGCTTACCGTGCTGCTTTATCCTCTTGCCGCCAAAGACATCATCTCCAGGAATGAGGTCCACACCTGCTTTGGCGAAGATACGACGCACCTCATCGAATGTATGAGCCGAGTAATGCAGATGTATGACCAGCACGACAGTCTGGAGGACGAAAACTTCCGCAAACTCCTGCTCTCGATGGCGGAAGACATCCGTGTTGTCATCTGTCTGATTGCCAACCGTTACGTGCTGATGCAGTTGCTGAATCACAATCCGGACAAAGAGTATCGTCATCGCGTCACCGAAACCTGCCGACTGCTCTATACTCCAATGTCGCACCGATTGGGTCTCTATTCGATCAAGCGCGAACTGGAAGACATGACGCTCAAATACGAGGACCGAGAGTCGTTCGACAGCATTGCCCGACAATTGCAACAGACCAAGGCTGCTCGCGATGCCTACATGAAGGCATTCATCGAGCCATTGGAAAAACGACTGCGCGAATCTACTCATCTGAACTTCCACCTGAAGGGACGTACCAAGAGCATCAGTTCCATCCACCACAAACTCCAGGCACAGCAGACTTCGGTCGATAAGATCTATGATCTGTTCGCCATCCGCATCATCATCGACGAACCAGACCAAAGCAAAGAGAAAGCCGACTGCTGGCAGGCATACAGCATTGTGACCGACATGTATCAGCCGAACCCAAAACGACTGAAGGATTGGCTATCGATCCCGAAATCGAACGGTTACGAGTCGCTTCACATCACCGTGGCCGGTCCGGACAAGAAATGGGTGGAGGTACAGATCCGTACCAAGCGAATGGACGACATTGCCGAACGTGGTCTGGCTGCTCACTGGCTATACAAAGGCATCAAGAGCCAGGGTGCTGTGGATCAGGTGATGGCTTCGATCCGTGACATCCTCGAACACAACACCTCGCCCGACGAGATGATGAAAGATCTCTCGTTAGGACTCTATCAGGAGGAAATTTTCGTGTTTACCCCACGTGGCGATGTCTTCAAGTTGCCCAAAGGTGCCACAGTACTGGACCTTGCATTCCAGATCCATTCGAAGTTAGGCAACTCCTGCGTCGGAGCCAAAGTCGGCAACCGCAACGTCAAGATCAATTACCAACTGCATAGTGGAGATCAGGTTGAGATTTTGACCTCGCCCCAGCAGACTCCAAAGATTGACTGGTTGAACATCGTTCAGACCACCAAAGCCAAGAACCGTATCCGTCAAGGATTGAAGGAAATCGAAAACCGAGAGGCAGAGGCTGGCAAAGAGCTGCTTCAACGTCGTTTCAAGAACCGCAAGATTGACATGGAAGAGGGAGAACTCTCGAAAATCATCTTGCGCTTGGGATTCAAGACGCAGACACAGTTCTTCCACGCTTTGGCCTTGAACGAAATCGATGTTGACGACGTGCTGAAGACTTACGACGCCATGCAGACGCCAACCATTCAGGGGGAAATCGAGTCTCATAGTGCCGGAGAGTTTGATTTGCGCATCGCACAGGCCCAAGCCAACAACAAAGAGCATGGCGGCAACGGTGATGTACTGGTGATCGACAAAGACCTGAAAGGATTGGACTACAGTCTTGCCGGATGCTGTCATCCGATTTATGGCGATGAAGTTGTCGGTTTCGTGAGCATCAATGGCGGCATTCGCATCCATCGTGCCGATTGCATCAACGTCCGAAATCTGCGAGAACAATATCCGTATCGCATTGTCAATGCCCGATGGAGTGGCAAAAGTGGCAGTCAGTACAGCATCACGCTTCGTGTCATCGGACAGGACGATATCGGCATTGTGTCGAACATCTCTTCGGTCATCAACAAAGAGAAAGACACCCTGCTCCGTGCCATCAACATCGACACCGAGGGCGGACTCTTCCAAGGCCACCTCACGGTCGTCGTGCAGGATCTCTCCTCTCTCACTTCCCTGATCAGGAAGATCAACCAGATAAAAGGAGTCAAGCAGGTGGAGAGAGTGAATTAGTTTTGAGTTTTAAGTTTTAAGTTTTCAGTTTTGAGTTGAATGATGAAAAAGATATTTATTATCCTTGTGACAGTTGTTATGCTTGCTTCGTGCACAAGTCAGGAAGAGAAGCAGGCCGAGCAGTACTACAAACAGGCTGAGCAAGCCTATGCTCAAGGTAATCACTTCAAGGCGATTGCTCTGCTTGACAGCATCGAGAGTAATTGCAAGCAGGCCATCGAATGGCGCAAGGCTGGTCATCAGTTCGGCTACCAGGTACAGTTGGCCATTCAGCAAGACTCGTTGGCAAGTGCCGATTCGATGTTAGTTGCCATAACACGCATGATCAACGAAATGGTCGAAAGAGGCAACTTCCAGTACGAAAAGGGAGAATACGATGAGCTGGGCCGTTTCTATGTAAAAGGAACTGACACACAGAACAACATCAATCGCAACTATATCCATGCCACAGTCAACGATTATGGCATCACTCATCTGATCAGCGAATATCGCGGTGGATCCTACATCAACCATACGCAGATGAAAATGATCGGTTTCGACAAAAGCGAAATGACAAGTGCTGTTGTTCCACTCTCAAACGATGGGGCCAACTACCACTTCAAGAACCAAGGACTGTGCCACGAATCGGTCACCTACGTCAACGACCCTATCCTGGCGTATGTTGACATGCATTCCAACGACACCAAACTCCGCGCTGCATTGCTCTACAACGATGGAGCCAAAAGCGTTTCGGTCGAGATCTCGAATCAGGATCGCACAGCCATTGCCATGACCTATCAGCTTGGACAGCTTCTTGCAGCCCAGTTGCTTTATTCTCAGCAAAGCAAAGTGGCTGGCAAGAAAATCCAGTTCCTAAAGGCGAAAAGCGAAAGTAAGTGAACAGTGAATAATGAAAAGTGAACAATGAATAAACGAATCATATATTTGAGTGCTGGTCTGATGCTGACCTTGGGCAATATGCTCAAGGCTCAGGACATTGATCCGCAAGTACATCGCTGGTTGCTTCAGAATCCAACCAGTGCCGAGCGTGGTGACGTTCTGCTCCAGCTCGAGAACGATCAGATTGCCATCGACGGCAAATACAACGTGACTCCATTCCGTGCGCCACAACTCACCCAGTTGCGTTCAAGTCAGGAATATCTGCAATACTTCTTCGACGGACAAAACGAGTTGGAGAAAGCTTTCGATGCAGACTTAGGCAACAATGGCTTGACAAGCGAACAGATCAAGGCATTGCGCAAGCGCTACACGAACCTCTATGCTCAGGGCGATCCTGCCTACAAGCACGAGGCTGAATACTATCTGGGCTATCTGGACTATGCAGAAGGCAAGTACAACAGCGCTCTGAAACATTTCAATGCTTTGCCTTTGGACGACAAATACATGGAGACTGTCCCCTTTTACCGCATGCTGATTCTCTATGTGCAGGGCAAATGGGACGAGGCTGTTCGTGAGGCAGAAATCTACACCCCAAGCGACGAACTGTTCCAAATTGAGGCTTTGCGCATCAAGGCTGAATGCCAGTTGCAGAGCGGAAAGACCAACGAGGCCCTCTCCTCTTTCCGTCGTTACCTGAAACGAACTGGAAAGCCGGTTGCTTCGAGTGCCTACAACGCTGGTGTGCTCGAATTTCAGAACGGACAGTACAATGCCGCCATTGCCGATGGTGGTCTTGCCACTCAAACCGAAGTTCCTCAACTTAAGCAATTAGCCTATATGCTCGTTGGTCAATCGTCGTTGCAGCAAGCCGAAAACCAGAAGGCACGCATGGCATTCGAACAGGTTGCTGCCATCGGGAACGGCGACAACTCGGTACAGGAGGCTGCTGCCTACAACGTCTGCGCCATTGCCCATAACTCCACCTCATTGTGGGGCGACGAAGTGAAGACGCTTGAGACCTTCCTCAACACCTACCCAACCTCGCAGTATGCAGATCGCGTGAGCCAGTATCTTGTCGAGGTCTATTCCACTACCCGCAACTACGATCAGGCGCTGAAGTCTATCGGAAAGATCAACAAACCGAATGCGACGATCCTCAAAGCCAAACAGCGACTGCATTATCAATGGGGCATACAGAACTATCTGAACGCGCTCTATTCAGAAGCCGTACATCAGTTTGACCAGAGCGTCAAGTTGGGCAGTCTTGAACCGGTCTGCTATGCCGAGAGTTACTTCTGGCGAGGTGAAGCTCGCTATCATCTGAACAATTACAAAGGAGCTGTAAGCGACTATCAGATGTTCAATCGACTGAACCAAAAAGGCATTCAGCCAGGATTGTTCGCCGCTTCGTTCTACAACTGTGGCTATGCCCAAATGAAGTTGGAAGACTACAACTCCGCAATCGATGCCTTCTCAAGCTATATCTCACAACCTGCAGAACAAGGCACCGAGTCATACGTTGACGGTATGCTCCGACTGGCTGACTGTTACTATTACACACGTCAGTTCGTTTTGGGCGAGAGCACTTACCATAATGCCTCGCTCCTCGAATCAAAGCAGAAGGATTATGCCCTCTATCAAGAGGGACTCATGCTTGGTCTGCAGAAAAAGTATGCCGAAAAACAGGCCAAACTCGACGAGATGCTCAGCAATTGTCCGGAGTCTGCCTTGCTGGACGATGCCTGGTTGGATAAAGGTCGCACATCTTTGCTCCAGAACGACGCACCTGCTGCCATTCATAGTTTCCAGCAAGTAATCGACAACTATACCGAGAGTCCTATCGCTCCACAAGCAGCCGTCGAACTGGCCATGACCTACAACAATATGGGACAGGCCGAAGCTGCCCAAAAGATCTACCAAATGGTAGCAGACCGCTGGCCCAACAGTGAGGAAGCGCAGACTGCAGCCGAAGATCTCAAAAATCTCGAGATTCTCACTCGTATCCAGAGCCTTCCTGCCCTCTACGAGGCTGGCGAATATCGTCAGTTGCTCGACACCTATCAGCAGCTGCAGTCCGAGAATGTAGATTTCCGTGATGCTCAGACCATGAAGGTACTTGCAGCCAAGGCGCACCTCAAGTTGGGTGAGACTCAGATTGGTGTCAACTTGCTGCACGAAGCCTCCGAAGAGTTGCGTACCGCATCTGGCAGCGAGGCCAAGTATCTGTTGGCACAAGCTGCATTCGATGGCAATGATATAGAGGCAGCCACCTCGCTCGACAACGAACTGATCCAATCGGGCACACCTCACATGTACTGGCTGGCCCGTGGCATCATACTGATGAGCGATATTCTGCGTCGTCAAGGTGAGACCTTCACGGCCGACGAGTATTTGAAGAGTCTGCAACAGAACTATACAACACCTGACGATATCCAAACGCTCATACAGCAGCGCCTGACCGTCGAAACTGAAGAAAAATGATCTCTAGCAAAATGAATACATTCAATAATATATATATACGCGCAAAGGTAATCTTTCCATTTTCCATTTTCCTCTTACCTTTGTTTTTGCACGCACAGGAGACTGCCGACAGCACGATGAACCAATCCGTTCGTCTGGCTCGCGACTATTCTCCAGTCGTGCAACAGAAGACCAAGATTGATCGCCAGCCAGCACAACAGGAGATCAAACAGAACAAGAGCGACGCCTCCTACATCGACTGGAAGGTCGATCCTGTCAAGAGTTCTGCCATCGGAGTCGTACCCTCGGGCGAAGTCATCACCACCGACAAAGAGGATCGCATGGGTTATGTAGAATTGAGCGCTGGCAACTATTGGAATACCGACCTCAAGGCAGGCATTCAAATTGATGACTTCTCAATCGACGCCAAGGGCTTCTTCACTCAAAGTCAACCCAAGCTCCCCTTCCCTGTCTATTTTCCAATGCAGGACAGCCTCTGCAACAAGAAGTGGCACAATCGCTTCTTGAATGGCGACATCATGGGCACCTATAGCGTGACACTCGCCAACGATGCACAGTTCGAGGCTCATCTCGGTGCCGCTGGCTCTTCGGTCAAGACCTTCAACTATCAGTTCTACGGACTTTCGTCCGATACCCTCCAGATGGTTTCCGAGAAGCCCGGACATCAGAGCTGGGGCAGAATCTTGGGCGATGCAAGCTACGAGAACGATAACTTCCGTATCAAGTTTGCTTACGAATTCAATAAGCTTTCAGCTGCAGATTCCATTTCAACTACCATCGACTCCCTGCCAGGCAATTGGCGAAACAATTCATTGATGCTCTCCAGCACCTATGGCATCTACAACCATGACAACTGGCAGGCTTCTTTGGATCTCGACTTGGGCGGTGTGTTCGGCAAGAAGAATTACTTCATCATCCACCCTACCCTGCATGTCAGCGTGATGCCCAATGCGCTGGAGTGGCGTCGTTTCTATGCAGACCTGGGCTTTGGCCGTCGTCGCGAATCAATCTACAACGTGATGAACCAGATGCCGATTGCCTATATGGAGAACGAATACAAACCTTCGGTAGATTGTATCGATTTCACCCTTGGCTACGAAGACAACGAACAGGGTTACCTGCGCTGGGGAGCTGAGTTCAAGTTGGCCTATGTCGAAGATGATCTGGGAACTGAGGCAATGCCTGCCGATTCAACTGGATTCGATGGTCTCTACCTCCGACTTTCACAAGACGACAGTTTCAACTTCGGCGTGAATGCTCACGTCGATTATGAATACAACAAGTATTTTGGAGCCAAAGCAAGTTTTGACTTAGAGACCAGTTCGAGCGACTACATCAACACCGGAGCAGCCAACATGAAACTCTCGCTGCATGCTTTATCTAACCCCGGCAAGGTAAAGATGGATCTTGGCTTCGATCTTGGTGCTATGCGCGAAGTCCTCTATCTCGGCAAGATGTATGATCTTGGCACTACCGCCGATCTCAACTTCCGTCTGGACTGGCAATGCAACAAAGACCTCCGCGTCTTTGCTTTTGCCAAAAATATCCTGAACCAGCAATATGAACTCTGGCCTGGCATTCCAGCTCAAGGATTCAACGTCCACGCCGGCTTCAAGTGGGAGTTTTGATTTTCAGATAACTCCAACTTAGACCAATGAGAATAAGTTCGAGCAACACGGTTTCCCCAAGCGAGGGATAGAACTCCACGCGACCACCCACGAGCCAGAGTTCCAACTGTGACACCCAATGGGCGACATGGATCACCCACCACGACAGAGCCTCTACCGGAAGCGAAAGCCAATGGTAGAGGTTTTCTGTTCCCAGCTGGATCATGCCCCATGATGCGGGGAAAAGGAGCAGAAGCAGAAGTCCATAAATCAGGAAAGCAATGACCGGCACCACCAGAAAACCCTGCACCCAGCCCAGCAGAGGCAGATGGTGGAAATAGTAGGCCGTCAGGGGTAAAGTAAAGAGTTGGGCAGAGAAGGTCAGTAGCAGAAGGTTTCGCAAGGGACGAAGTCGATCCCAGAAAGTCTTTCGGAGGCGATGAAGTATATAATCATCACCCGACTCAAACAGAGGATGAAAAGCAAGAATACCGGCAGTCGCAGCAAAACTCAACTGGAAGCCCACCTCTCCCATCTGCGCCGGATCGCAGCACAACATCAGCAAGGCAGCAATCACCAGGTTCTGCCATCCCCAACTGTCGATACCGAACAAGGGAGAAATCTGTGCCACCGAGAGCATCGTCGCAGCACGCACTGCCGATGGTGGAAAGCCGATCATCCACACATAAAGCCAGAGAATCGCAACCGATGCCAAACGCAAGCCTCGATTCCAGGGAATCTCATATAGATTCAAATGATAAGGAACGAGTAATACCGGGCGTAGCGCCAGCCAAAGCACCGTCCAAAGCAACCCGATATGGAGGCCCGACACAGCCAGCAGATGGCTCATGCCAGCCTCGCGCATATCGTGGATTGTTTCGGCAGAGAAGAGCGACTTCTCGCCACAAAGAAGGCCTGCCGCCAGACTTTCAGCGTCCGGCGACAGGCCAATAGTATGTAATCGGTCGAGGATCCAGACGAGAGCCTCTTCCATAACGATTACTTGTTAAGATACTCGTGCATGTTGGCAGCAGCGCGACGACCGTCACCCATAGCCAGAATCACAGTAGCACCGCCACGAACGATATCACCACCGGCAAATACATCCTTGACAGCCGACTGCATAGTCTCCTCACCTACCACGATAGTACCCTTCTTCGAGATCTCGAGACCCTGGAAGGCAGAAGGAATGATTGGGTTTGGTGATACACCGATAGCGACAACAACAAGATCAGCTGGAATGGTCTCGGTCTTACCCTCGATAGCAACAGGCGAACGACGGCCAGAAGCATCTGGCTCACCAAGTTCCATAACCTGAAGAACAGCCTCACAAACGCGACCGTTTTCGTCGGCATGATACTCGATTGGATTGTGGAGTACGTGGAAGTCGATACCCTCCTCCATAGCGTGATGAACCTCCTCTGCACGAGCTGGAAGTTCGTCGAGGCCACGACGATAAACGAGAGTAACGGTCTCTGCACCCATACGCTTAGCTGTACGAGCAGAGTCCATAGCGGTATTACCACCACCACAGACTACAACATTCTTGCCCTTGAGGACTGGAGTATCGAAGCCCTGGCCACGACCAGCACCCATCAGGTTGATACGGGTGAGGTACTCGTTCGAACTCATGACACCGATAGCGTTCTCACCAGGGATGTTCATGAAGCGAGGAAGACCTGCACCTGAGCCGACGAAGATACCATCGAAGCCCATCTCGTGCAACTGCTCGTAGCTTACGGTCTTGCCGACGATTACATCTGGCTGGAAGTTCACGCCCATCTGACGGAGGGTGTTGATTTCAGCCTCAACGACGTTGTTTGGCAAACGGAACTCAGGAATACCATACTTCAATACACCACCGATTTCGTGCAATGCCTCGTAAACAGTAACGTCGTAGCCCAACTTGATCATGTCGGCAGCAAAAGCCAAGCCTGAAGGACCAGAACCAACGACGCACACCTTCTTGCCATTCTTTGGAGCACACTCAGGAGCAACCATATTGCCCGACTCACGCTCGTAGTCGGCAGCGAAACGCTCCAAGTAACCGATAGCAACAGCCTTCTGGTTCATCTTGAGCTTGATACAGTTGCCCTCGCACTGCTTCTCCTGTGGACAAACGCGACCACACACAGCTGGCAAAGAAGAGGTCTTCTTGATGGTCTGGATAGCCTCAGCAAACTCCTCCTTCTCAATATGCTTGATGAAGGTTGGAATGTTGATACCAACAGGACAGCCCTTCATACAAGATGGGTCAGCGCAATCCAAACAACGCTGAGCCTCGAGCACAGCCTGCTCCTTGGTCAAACCCTGCTGAACCTCCTCAGTGAAGGTGGTTACACGATATCCTGGAGTCAACTCTGGCATCTTGACACGCTCAATAGCGCCACGATCCTTTGGACTCATCTTTTTGCGCAATTCTTCGCGCCATGGCTCATTACGAAGAGCCTTTATTTCTTCTAAAGTCATAACTGTTTCTAAATATACTCCACCAGTTGAAATCATTCTAAAAATCATTCCGTTGGTCCGTTGGGAAGAGAATGATTTACCACTGATTTAGAATGATGGAGAAAAATAATAATGATGGAGAGTAATATTACTTGCTATTGAGCGCATTGAGAGCCTCTGTCTCCTCGGCCTTGTAGGCCTTCATGCGCATCATCATCTCGTTGAAGTCAACCTGGTGAGCATCAAACTCAGGACCATCGACGCAGACGAACTTGGTCTTGCCACCGACGGTAACACGGCAAGCGCCACACATACCGGTACCATCCACCATGATAGTATTGAGGCTGACGATTGTAGGCACATTGTACTTCTGGGTCAACTGGCTCACGAACTTCATCATGATGGTAGGACCGATGCAGACGCACTTGTCCACCTGCTCACGGTTGATTACCTCCTCAACACCAGCAGTAACGAGACCCTGCTTGCCGGCAGAACCGTCGTCGGTCATGATGATAACCTCATCAGAGTTAGCACGCATCTCATCCTCAAGAATGATCAGATCCTTGGTACGGGCAGCAAGAACAACGATAACGCGGTTACCAGCCTCGTGCATAGCCTTGACGATAGGGAGCAATGGAGCGACACCTACACCGCCACCACAGCAGACAACAGTACCGAACTTCTCGATTTCTGTAGCGTGACCAAGAGGACCAACCACATCAGCAAGCATGTCGCCTGGCTGGAGAGCATTGATACGGGTTGAGCTTGCACCCACAGCCTGAACAACAAGTGTGATGGTACCCTTCTCGACATCAGCATCAGCGATGGTCAATGGAATACGCTCACCCTTTTCATCCAGACGGACGATGACGAAATGTCCGGCCTTGCGGCTACGGGCAATGAGAGGAGCCTCTACCTCAAGGCAAGCTACCTTCTCAGAGAACATTTTCTTACTTACAATCTTGTTCATCTTATAATAGTTTATACTAATAAAAATAGATTCGGACGGTTTTTAAATATAATCATCTAATACATAAAAAACGGGCACAAAGATAACTAATTTTACACAAAACGCCAAACTTTTCAACAAAAATCGGCCCTTTTTGATAATTATTCATCTTTTTTCTACTTTGTTTCACATATAATGATTATATTTGCGCCCACAAACGCACTATATAGATGAAAAAGATATATTATTCTCTCCTTGCCATCATCGTTCTGCTGATAGCTTTCTGCTTTGCCGGTGGCTATCAGGTGGCACGTATTGCCACCGTTCCGGACGAGAATTATGGACAGAATTACGATGTCGCATTCTCAATGGTTTACAATCGCTACCCAGAACTGAAACCGTGGTTTGACAGTCTGGTCGATAACAACCTTTGCCGTGATGTCTATATCACCAATAGCGAAGGCATCACCCTGCACGGACTGATGCTCGAACACCCCGACACAGACACCGTGCCTGTCAGTGGCTCGATGATGCTGATACATGGTTATTGCGACGATGCGCCTGTCATGATGCGCTATACCTATTGCGACTACGAGATTCTGCACCAGAATGTCTTCTTGCCCGAACGTCGCTGGTGTGGCAAGAGCGAAGGCGACCACATCACCTTCGGCTGGCTCGACAGCCAGGACATGCACCTCTGGCTCGACTTCATGCATCAGGCCTGGCATCAGCCGATTGTGGTGCACGGACTCTCGATGGGCGCCACTACCACCATGCTCCTGTCGGGCGACGAGATAGCCGACAGCCTTCAAGTCGAAGGTTTTGTCGAAGATTGTGGCTACTCCACCACCTGGGATCTGCTTGCCCACAAGCTCAACGACCAGTTCGGTCTGCCCCCTTTCCCGATGCTTTATTTTGGCTCATTGATCAACAGGATCTGGCATGGTTGGTGGTTCTCGGACGGCGATGCGGTCGCACAGGTTGCCAAATGCCGCAAGCCGATGCTGTTCATCCATGGCGTCGAGGATGACTACGTTCCATTCCACATGGTTCATCAGGTCTATGATGCCCATCCCGGACAGAAATACCTCTGGGAGGTACCTCATGCACGACATGCCAGTTCCATCCACAAGGACTTCGATGGTTATTGCCAGCACATTCAGGACTTTTTAAACTCTCTGCATTGAAATCAGTCAATAAATACAAAACGCAAACGCTCCGGACCTTGCAGACAGCCCTCCTGCTGTCCGTCATGACGTTCCTCTCCGTTGCCTTTTCATCCCCCCTTGCCGCACAACAACGGCCCAAAGTGGCTGTGGTACTGGCAGGTGGTGGAGCCAAAGGATTGGCACACATCGGAGCGCTGAAGGTATTGGAAGAGGCAGGCGTTCCGATTGACATTGTGGTGGGCAACTCGATGGGTTCCATTGTCGGTGGTCTCTATGCCCTGGGCTATTCCCCCGACGAGATGGACAGTGTAGCCCGAAGCACAGACTGGCTACAACTTCTGCTCGACACGCCCGACTTCGGCAACAACCTGCTCACAGCGCGCAAGCTCAGCGAAGCCTATCAGTTGCGTGTCGGCCTCAACCCCGAACGTCAGTTCAGCCGCACTGGCAGAGGAGGCATCATTCAGGGGCGAAACATCGAGGATTTCCTGAAACGGCTTACCGAAACAGCTCCCGATTCAGCAGACTTCAACACCTTGCCGATGCCCTTTGCCTGCAATGCAACCGAAGTAATAACCGGTCAGGTCTATGAGTTTCACAGTGGCAATCTGGTACAAGCCATGCGTTCTTCGATGGCCATTCCGGGCGTTTTCACTCCTGTGCAGATTGACTCGATGATTTTCGTCGATGGCTTCGTGACCAACAACTACCCGGTCGATGTAGCCAAACGTATGGGCGCCGACATCATCATTGGCTGCGATTTGGTCAGCAACACCCCTCCTGCCGAACGCTACAACAACCTCATGGAACTTGTCACCCATGTGATCGATGTGAGCAGTACACATCAGTACGAGGAGAACATCCGACAGAGTGACATCTACATCGACATCGATGTTACCGAGTATAGTTCGGCCAGCTTTGGCGCTACCGACATCGACTCCCTCATCGTCCGTGGAGAACGACGCGCCCGTCAGCGTCTGCCACAGATTGTCTCGCTGCGCACCCGTCTGCAACAGCAATATGGGCCGATTGAGTTAGCCTATAAGAAGGCTCAGGCTTTGCGTCAGGAACAATTGGCCGAAAAGGCACTTCTGAGGCACGAGCACGAACTGGAAGAGAGCGAACGCGGTCATTTCTTCAAGCGCATCCGTACCAACTATCTCAACAGTGCCGTCAGCATGGGTGCACGCTTCGACAACGACGAGTATGCTTCGGTTCACTTTGGAGCCAACGTCAATCTGCCCACCAACCGGAACTTCTCGGCAAGCATCTATGGCCGTTTAGGACAGCGCCTGCGTGGTGGCATACAAGTGAGTCACAACTTCATCAACAATGCCCGCATCGGATTGTCCTACATGTACGAACATACCGACATACAGTATTTCAATCATGGCAGCCGTATTGCCGATGTGACAAGTAATCACCAGCGCACGGCCGTTTATTTCGGACAGACCTGGCACAATGTGCTCTACACGTTCGGACTCAAGTACGACTGGCATTACTACTCCGACATGCTGGTACGCAATTCGGTGGCTGACATGGCGCCGGAGTTGGAGGGGGAACGAATCCGCTACTTCTCGTACTACGCCCATGCGGAGTTCAACACACAGAATTCGCGATACTTCCCGATCGAAGGCACTCGCGTGGTCGGCAACCTGGATATCATCACCGACAATACGGTCGATTTCAACGGCAAGACCGGTATTCCGATCGCAAGCCTCTTCTGGAGTTCTGCCTACACCTACGGTCAGCGTTTCACAATGATTCCGCATGCCAACGGACGCATCATCATCCACGATGACGTCAGCGAGGTTCCAGTTTCGCTTCGCAATGTGGTCGGAGGTTTTGCCGAGGGAATGAAGGTCGATCACCAGCTCACCATGGCAGGCTTGCCGACACTCGAGTATATAACCGAAAATGCCTATGCTTCGGCAGGCATGGCACTACAGCAGCGTCTCGGCAAGAGCCACTATCTGCAAGGTGGCGTCGATGTTGCCGCCATCGGCAGCCAATGGGACAGCTTCTTTAGTCACGATGGCTTCACATGGGGCACACAGTTCGGCTACAGCTACAGCAGCATGGCTGGTCCCATCTCCCTGTTCGGCTATTGGAGCGAGCGCACCAAAGAGTTCAAGCTCATGCTAAACGTAGGCTATTGCTTTTAAGGCTATAGAAGCTATAGAAGCTATAGTGGCTATAGAGGCTATAGTAGCTATAGAAGCTATAGAAACTATAGAAACTATAGAAACAACAACAAAACTAAACATATATTGAGACTATGGAAAGAAAAAATTTCGCGTTCATCAGTTACAACCACAAGGACGTAAAGTGGGCCAAATGGCTTCAGAAGAACCTCGAAGGCTACAAGTTGCCTACCGAGATTCACAACGAGTTCGAGGACAGCAAGTTCATCCGTCCGGTCTTCCGTGACCAGACCGACTTGAACACCGGTGTGCTCGGCAATGTGCTTCGTGACAATCTCGAAGCCTCCAAGTATCTCATCGTACTCTGTTCTCCTAATTCAGCCAAATCTGAATGGGTGAGCAAAGAGGTCCAGTCCTTCATCGAATGGGGACGTTTGGATTGCATCATCCCACTTATCGTCGATGGTCAGCCAAACTGTTACAATCCAGACCTCGAGTGTTTCCCTCGCTACCTGAAGGAATATACCCAGTCGCATCCTGAAGCCGAGTTGCTCGGTGTCAGTATTGCCGAAGTCGGTCAGCAGAAGGCCTTCATCCGTGTTGTATCCAAGATGTTGGGCGTTTCGTTCGATACCCTCTGGAAGCGCCACGAGCGTGAGCGTCGTCGTCGCATCATCGTCAATACACTCTCGGTTATCGCTGCTACCTTCCTGCTCTACTGGTTCGCATTGCCAGTACAGCTCACCATGACCATCAACGATGCCAAGCACCAGTTGCCATACGGCACAACCAACGATGGTTACGGCGGAACGCTTACCGTCAATGGCAACGACTATCTGCTCACCAAGCTCGATACCACCATTCAACTGCACAGCGTAGCCGGATTCCATCGCATGGGTTCAATCGAAGTTTCGTTCAAGGCTCCTTACTATGACTCTATTGCCACCAGCATTCTGTTGGGTTCTGGTTTGAGTACCGAGATGACCCTTGACCTGAAGCGCGACGATACCTTCCGTTACTTTGGCGGACGAGTACTGGACTTCGAGACCACACAGCCGGTAGCAGGTGCTTTAGTCAGCATCGATGGTGGAGATTTCACCGCTACTACCGATGCCGATGGCAACTTCCTGATCGACATTCCGGAGGAGCGTCAGCGTGAATACAAGAATGTGCTTATCTCGTGCGATGGCTACGAGCTTTTCGACAGTCCGGAAGAGACCGTTGCCAAAGAGCTGACCTTCTTGCTGCATAAGTAAATAGCCTTGTCCTTCTGCCCCTGGGGGTAGGAGGACAAGGGTTTAAGGTTTTGAGTTTAGGGTTTTGAGTTTAAGGTTTAGAGTTTTAAGTAAAGGAAGAATCATGAAAAGAATCATATCATTTACAATCTCTGCCATCTTTGCAATATCGGCATGGGCGCAGTCCGAACAGCGAGTGCAGGTTGTCGAGTACAATGGCAAAGAAGAGAAGACTCCGGTACAAGGAGTCGGACTCTCGGTCAACAATGCAGGAACTACCATGAGCGATGCTCAAGGATTCCTGACGCTTACCTTCCGCACATTGCATGCAGGTGATCCTATTGTCATCCGTCGCATGGAGAAGGCTGGCTACGAAATCTTCAATCTCGAAGCTGTAGAGCAGTGGGTTGTCTCGCCCCAGGTACCGTTCCAATTAGTGATTTGCAAGAGCGAGAAGATCCGTGCCCTTTGCGACCAATACTCTCAGGTTGCAAGCGACAGCTATAGCCGTCAGCTCCAACAGGAGAAAGCTCGCTTGGCCGAAGAGCGTAAAGCTGGCAAGCTCAAGGAGGCAGAATATCAGGCAGAACTCCAGAAGACCGAAGATTTCTATGCACAGCAGTTGGAGAACCTCGACCTTTATGTCGAGAAGTTTGCCCATTTCGACCTCTCGGAGTTGAGTAAAGAGGAGCAGGAAATTATCGAACTCGTGCAAAAGGGTGAGCTTGATGCAGCTATCGCTCGTTATGAGCAGATGGATCTGCTTGGTAAGTATCAGCAGGCCAGTCAGCAGATTCAGACTATCCGCACCACACAAGACAGTCTCTCGGTCATCCGCAACGAAAAGGCTATTGCCCGCGACTCCCTCAAGGCGACCATCGACTTCATGGAGGGTGTCAAGGCGCAGCAACCTCAAAACTAAACTCAAAGAAGTGGTGAAGATAAGAAGATTTCACTTTGGCAGATAGCTTCTTTTCTTCAATTCTTCTTGAGAATAATAAATAACCTCAAAGAAGTGGTGAAGATAGGAAGATTTCACTTTAGCAGATAGCTTCTTTTCTTCAATTCTTCTTGAGAATAATTTATAACCTCTAAGAAGTGGTGAAGATAAGAAGATTTCACTTTAGCAGATAGCTTCTTTTCTTCAATTCTTCTTGAGAATAATTTATAACCTCTAAGAAGTGGTGAAGATAAGAAGATTTCACTTGAGTAGATAGCTTCTTTTCTTCAATTCTTCTTGAGAATAATTTATAACCTCTAAGAAGTGGTGAAGATAGGAAGATTTCACTTTAGCAGATAGCTTCTTTTCTTCAATTTTCTTGAGAATAATAAATAACCTCTAAGAAGTGGTGAAGATAAGAAGATTTCACTTGGGCAGATAGCTTCTTTTCTTCAATTCTTCATGAGAATAATTTATAACCTCTAAGAAGTGGTGAAGATAAGAAGATTTCACTTGGGCAGATAGCTTCTTTTCTTCAATTCTTCTTGAGAATAATAAATAACCTCAAAGAAGTGGTGAAGATAAGAAGATTTCACTTGGGCAGATAGCTTCTTTTCTTCAATTCTTCTTGAGAATAATAAATAACCTCAAAGAAGAGGTGAAGATAAGAAGATTTCACTTTAGCAGATAGCTTCTTTTCTTCAATTCTTCTTGAGAATAATTTATAACCTCTAAGAAGTGGTGAAGATAGGAAGATTTCACTTGGGCAGATAGCTTCTTTTCTTCAATTCTTCCTGAGATTATTATAAGGATCCACATGGCGATTCAATCGGAAATAAACAAAAAGGTTATGGAAATAAAGAAATACATCTTCGGAGCAATGATCGGCATGGCTCTTTGTGGAACAGAAACACTGTTGGCGCAAAGTGAGCAGCACGTCACCGTACTCGAATACAACGGCAAAGAGAGCAAGACTCCTCTGGCGCAGGTGAGTGTCACCGTACTCAATGCTGGCGCAGCCTTCTCCGACGACAAAGGTGAGGCCATCCTCAAGTTCCGTACGTTACATGCAGGCGACCGCGTCACCGTGCGCCGCATCGAGAAGGCAGGCTTCGAGATCTTCAACAGCCAAGCCATCGAGCAATGGAGCGTATCGCCACAGCGTCCGTTCCAGATTGTGCTGTGCCGCAGCGACAAGTTCATGGCATTGCGCGACCAGTACAGCCGCATTGCCAGCGATAGCTACGCCAAGCAGTACAAAGCAGAACAGGCTCGTTTGGCTGCCGAGCGCAAGAAGACCAAGATGCTCGAAGAGACCTATCAGCAGAAGATGCTCGACCTTGAGAACCAGTACCAGCAGCAATTGGAAGATCTTGAGAACTACGTCGATCAGTTTGCCCGCATCGACCTCTCCGAACTTACCAGTCAGCAGAACGAACTGATCAAACTTGTGCAAGACGGCAAGATCGACAAAGCCATCCAGAAGTACGAGTCAGCCGACTATCAGGCACAGTACAAGAAACAATGCGAAGAGATTTCCAAGATCGATCGCGCCCAAGCTCAGCTGGCAGTTGTCGAAGCCCAAAAACGCAGCGAACGCGAAAAGGTCTTCCAGGCCATCCATCGTCAGATTGCCACCTATCGTCTGGCAGGTGGACGTGAGAACTTCCAGAAGGTTACCGACCTTATGAAATCCGTTGCCGATGCAGACACCACCAATCTGGAGGCTGTCTATCAATATGCAGATCACGCCCTCGCCCAGAATCTCTATACTGAGAGCGAAACCTATTTCGGCATCTATATCCGTGGTTGCAAGGAGCATCCAGAACTGAAGGCAAGTGCCTATTCCCGATTGGGCCAGGGTTATATGCTCAAGCATGAGTCCGAGAAGGCAGAAGCAGCCTATCAGCAGGCGTTCCAGATTCTGCAACCTATGGCAGAGAAGGAGCCGGAACGATTTGCCGCTCACCTGCTGAACCTCAAATACATTCTGGCAAACAATTACATCTGGACCAACCAGATTGAAAAAGCCCAAGAAATCCTGACAACTGCCGTTCAGGAATGTGAGACTCGTTATCAGGCCGAACCTGCTGAAAATGCCGAGTTGTTAGTCAATCTGCATAGCACCAACTGTCGTGTTCTCCAGTTCTTAGGGGAGACTGAAAACGCACTCACTTCAGGCAAACGAGCAGTTGAAATTGCACGTACTATATATGAGCATAACGAAGAGACCTCTTCTCCTATCTTTGTCGCATTGGGAAGTATGGGTCAAATTTGTTATATGAGCAAAAATTGGCTCGATTTTGTAGATTCACAAAAAGAGTATGCTGATATAACAGAAGAACTTTACAAAAAGAACCCTGAAGCTTATTTATATTTTATAAATATTGCGTATTCCAATTTGGCAAATGCTCAATTAGAACTAAATGAGCTAGAAGCGTCGGAACAATCCTTCCTCAAATCAGAAGGATTTTTAAAACAACTAATAAAGAAAGATCCTATCATCTACAATTACGACCAATTCTCACTCTACGAAACCGGAGCCCGACTGTATAAGCAGAAGGGCAATCAGGAGAAGATGACCCTCTATCGCGACGCAGCGCTCAAAGCTTACGGCCTGTTGCAGCAAGGCGAGAAGGAACAGTTCATCAACGAATACGAAGGTCTGAAGGATCTCAAATAATCTGGCATCATTATCCTGAATGTCCGAATAATTTGAGGGAATAACTACTGTTCCGCCACATGGACTTGTATATAAAACTCAAAGAAGAGGAGAAGAGAAGAAGATTCTTCTTTAGCAGATAACTTCTATTCTTCAATTCTTCTTGAGAATATAATTCGTTATTTTCGCTCTTTTAGCGTTCGATACAATAAATAAATTCAAGGATCGAAAGTTCAACTTAAAAGTAGTAAGTAGTGTAGCGTCTCAATGACTTGTATATAAACTCACACGAAGGCACGAAGATAAAAAGTCTTTCCCCCTTAGTCATCTTTGTGTGGTCTCGATTTATTACAAAGGGTATTAAGTTCTCAAAGGCAATATGCCGCAGGCCTTCGTCTTCTTTGTGTCTTTGTGTGAGTTATTATTTAATCACATCAAGATGATGCACTAGAGTGGCATGTGCTTGAAATTCGCAAAGAGCGAATAAATCTGCTCGAACGTCACAGCGGCAGAAGGCTGAAACTCCGGAGTCTGCATATACTGCAGAATCGAAGAATAAAGCTGGCGGGCAGGCAGACGCTGGTTCAGCTTATTCTGCAAATCGCAACTGCAGAAAACCAGACGCCCCGGACCGACACGAACCTCAAACAGACAGCCCAGACGACGGTTGCAGTAGGCATCGTCGATGGTCTGCACCAGCGGAGTCACCTCCGGCAACTGTTCCAGCCAGACAGGATAAGTACGGTTCACCAAATCCCACCAGGGCAGATCGCTGTGGAACGAAGTTGGGAAATGACGGAACAGCGGATGCTGATCACGGATCAAGAGTCCGGTGGTGCGTGACGAATAACGGAACATGAAGAGTGGATTCCAGAACTCAGGCAGGAAATTCTGCTTGATGTTGCGGCCCATGTTTACTGATTATGAGCCAGCATCAGCACCTTACCTCCAGCAGCCAGCACCTGTCGGGCTTTCTCGTCGGGAACAGTCGTCACGTAGATATCCCCCTTATCCATAGGAACAACGGTCGGATAGACCCAGAAGTTCCAGTCATTGTGGTAATCGCCCACATGCGCTTCGAGTCGCAGCTGTGTGGCATCAGTCAGACCAAGGTCACGCAAGGCAATCGCCTCGTCGGCAAACGACTGGCAGCCACCCCAGGCGAAGTCGCGCACAGGGAAATGCTTTTCGGCCAATACCCTGCCCTCAGCATCACACAATGTGTAGGAACATGGCTGCTGCGACAATGCATCACGACTCATGTTCGAGAGTTCGAGCTGGAAACGCAACGTATCGCGATTCATGTAGGTGAACACCTTGGTACGCATCAGCACCACCACCTCGCCAGCCCACTGGAGCCATTCATTGGGCTCAATGTAACCCTTCGGTTCGGCAAAGACGTTGAGGATGCCTTCGTTGGCAGTACCCTGTCCTGTGTAGTCGGTCAAAGCCTGCAGGTTGTAGCCTGCATAGTTGCCGGTACGGCGGATGCGTTCAAGTTCGAATTTGTAAGCCAAAACCTGCATGCGGCCCGATGCCAACAGGAAGGAATCGGCCAAATGCGCCATGCCACTCTTGACCAATAGATCGCGGCAGATGATAGAGTGACCCGACTGCATGAAGCCCGAGAACTTCGGGATGTCGCTCAGTTTCGGGAAGGTTGCCCACTGTCCCACTTCGTGTCCGATGAAGGGAGCCTGGAGCGTATCGATGCCAGTATTGAAGTCGGAGGCTGATTCCGGACGACGGCGATCCCAATCGACACCACGCCAACCGGCACGCACGTGGACTTGGTTTCCTTTTGTCCATGGCCAACTGCCACCCACCGCAAAGGCATAATAGAGGTGACGTGGATCTCGCTCTTTCATGACACTCACCCATTCGTCTGCCAATGAGATCCAAGCCCTGCCCTTCGGCTCATTGCCGGCACCCAACAGCAGGAAGGAGGGATGATTGCCATAACTGCGCACTATGCGGTCGGTCTCCTCCCAGATGTACTGTTCGGTAGCATCGCCCGGTTGAATCTGGATGTTATGATTAGGCCACACCGAGCCTTCGGGCTGGAGGAACATGCCCACACTGTCGGCAGCGATGAAAGCTGCCTCGGGTGGACACCAGCTGTGGAATCGCACCAGGTTAGTACCCCAAACCTTGAGCTTCTGGAAGTAATCCACCCAGAAATCTACATCCATAGGTGGATAACCCGTAAGGGGGAATTGGGCACCATCGACGGTGCCACGCAGAAAGACACGCTCGCCATTGACGAGCACAAAATGCTGGTCGGTGCTGACCTGACGCATACCGAAAGACAAAGACTGATGGTCGAGGAGCTTGCCCTTCTTGTCCAACAACTGGACGGTGAGATGATAAAGATCGGGCGTCCGGTCGCTCCACAACCGGGTCAGGCCTGTGAGTGAGACTTCGACCTGCTGGCTGTCGGCAGTCAATGTGACAGGCTGATCAACGGTACCTGCTTCGGACTGCAGACGGAGTTTGACTTTTTCGTTTTTCGGGCTTTGCTTGCCCAATTGCAGTCTGACAGTTGCCTGTTGGGCCTGCACGTTGGGATAGACCTGAATACCATCAACCAACAATCGGGTGGTTGGCTGCGCCACAATACGAGCACGGCCAATGTAGCCGTTCCAATTACCCTGGTCATTGTCACTCACGCTGTACGCGCCATTGCCGACAGGAACGGAATCCAGACGATTGTCGATCGAAAGACGCAAGGTATCGGTGCATCCAGGACGGAGCAGACCTGTCAGATCATACAGGTGGGGAGTAGATAGGCTGCGAGAACCTTTGCCCACCTGACTATTGCGACAGAGGGACTGCGCCTCGACACCATTCACATAGACATGACTGATGATGTGAACTCGTTCGAGTTCCAACGTCAACATCTTCTCCGACCAATCGGCTGGCGTCTGGACCAATTGGATTCGGCTCTCCTCGCCCACATAATAGTTTCGTGGAGAAAGAAAATAGGGCATCAGACAAGACGTATCGGTCCGATAAGGTGCAAATCGATTATCCTTGAAGAAAACGTCATTGTACTTTACATAAGTCCACTCGGTGTTAACCGTAGGTGCCGTCGCCTGTGATGCCAAACAAAAGCCCGGCAGATCCAAAACCTGCCGGGCCTGTGTATTGACCACAAGCGATAGCAGTATAATAGCTATCGTTATGTGGCGCATAGATTATTCCAGTGTTTTTTCTACAGGATCAGAAGTTTCCCAAGAAGTAACTTTGGTTGTAATAACAAGTTCCTTGCGCTCTGGAGTTGGGACATAAATCTGATATTGGTTATAAACACCAGCAGTGAGGCTGATAAAAGCAGTCTTGGTGATTTCATTTCCAATTGCATTATAAGCTTGATCAAGATAAACAAAAGTAACAGACAACTCTGCGTTTTCAGCAGGCATTACATAAGCATAAGTATCATCTCCAAGATCGCCATATTCTGCATAAACACTTATACCACCCTTGTACAGAACGATATCTTCAGTTACACCTGTACTGAAATCAAATGTACCATCATTAAAATCGTAGGTACCGCCATTAGGCATCTTAATCTTAACTTCATGAACATTAATACCAGCATAATAATCGGTAACTTCTGCTTTGATCTGTGTGGTAACCTTTGCCAAGATGTGATTGAAGTCAAGTTCTACACTACCTTCATTAGATTTGCTATAAGAAGTCATAGTTTTGGCAGCCATGTAATCTACCTGTGGACGGCATAATGTATCATAATCATAAGTGTACTGAGACAAATTTACGTTGGTCTTACCTTCGCTAATTTCAACATCATCCATAGTCTCATTGTACATAGCATAGAAACTAACTTCTGTATTGAGATTCTCTGGCCAGAACATCTCTACAGCGTCATTTGCTACAAATCCGCCTTGTTCTGCATCATAAGTAGCAGGAGCCCAAGCTTCGCCATCAAGTTGTGCAAAATGAGCATAGACGAGAGTCTCGTCTTCCTGCTTACCTTCAATTTCAACTGGATAAGTAGCCTGAAGGGTGAAACCATATTCAGCCAATTCTTCGTCTGTTGCACCTGTATCAGCAGTACGAGTCATGCCTGGAGTGTAGGTAGAAACCTTAATCTCCTTCTTACCGCTGTTCTCAAGGTTAGAAACCTGATCAATCTCGTTCGAGCAACTGCTCAACACCAAAGCTGCACTTGCAGCCATAAAATAATACTTTTTCATAACTTAATAAAAAAGTGGTTAATGAATAATATGATTAATTAAAAGAATTACAATGTTATAGAAATCGTATTGGTTTCCCATTTATCAATCTTGACATTAAAACCTGCCATGGTTTTGTGCAGAATCAAAGTGCCATCTGGAGTCTCGCCATCCTCTTCGGCATCGTTCGAGCCACCCAGATCATCGGGTTTGCCGAGCTCAACCTCCATCTCCTCGGGTTCATGGCCCGGCTCTGGCTGAATTTCATTCTGTTCCTCCTCTATTACACGCACAAACTCCTTGCGTACCTGCTCGGTGACATCCTTCTGGAAGACGGCACTATCGCCATCCGGCAGCTTGAACACCAACTCAAGGATGTTCTTTTCGAAGACTTCGATCGTGTCAGCGTCGCCTCGCGTTGAGAAGAGATCGGAATACTTATTGCCCAACGGTACACCAAAGGTACCAAACGAACACTCGATGGATCCTGGCAAGGAATCTGCAACAGGCAGGTTGATCTTCCAGTTATCGGCATCCAGTTTCTGATTGAGTGTCGTCTTGAGTGGCATCTGGTTCTTGAGCGAAACACCGGCACTCAGGTTGGATATCGAACCCGAAACGGTGACACCCTTATTCAAACCGAATACATGGACGGTCAGCGACATGCCCTTGATTGGCGTGGTCGGCTTGAGTGTAGCACCTGCATTATAAGCTCGAGTGGCAGTACGGACAGAAGACTTTGAGGCAGATGCAAAGCTGGGCGGTTTTAAAGTTGCACCTGCATTATAGGCTCGCGTTCCATTCATATTATTACGCAACTTGGTGTTAACAATCTCGCTCTCCTCCTTGGCCATGACACAAGCGTCTTCGAACGACGAGAAATCGAACTTCAAGTCGGCAAACTCACTCTCCGAACGGTTGATACAAATTACGGCATAGTCCTGTTCTGGCAGAAACACGCGCACATGATCGACCTTGTTGTAGCTATAATGATAGATGGTAGTATCAATCGGATTGTCGTCGCAAGGAAAGAAGTAGAGCGTCATGCCCGTAGGCTTTTCATCCAACTCGCTCCAATCAATATCGAAGTCAAGCGTAGCCTTGTCGAGACCATTATACTCATCTTCCGACATGATGTGCGAGAAGGAGCAGGACCCCAACGTCAAGGCACTAAGCACGAAGAGCAGGCTTTTCTTGAACATTTCGATAATTTATTATTATTTCTTCAGATTCTCGCTGATCAACCAGACAACACTCAGTTCGACTTTGGTCGGACCGAAATAGGTATATTTGCCCGAATAGTGGTTGACCAACAGATCTCCGTAGCGAGCATGATGATAGACGTGATAATGCTCATAGTCGGTGAACATACCACCCAAACCAACGGCAAAATTCAGGCGCCATGCCTTCTCGATCGGAAGGGTGTAACCGACCACGGCACCCGCCATTGCAAAGTAGTCACCACGCACACCATTGTTCTTATAAACAATATCGTAGATGCCTCCATTGGCATGCAAGCCACAATAGGGTCCGGCAAGCAACGTCTTGCCGTCCTGCCAACCTCGCCAATAGTAACGACCTTCGAGTCCGAGATTCAGCATCTTGGCAGTCTTATGATGATCGGGGGCGTCCCACCAGGGGGTGGTCAATTCTGCCTCGAAGCCCCAATGCTTGCCAAAACCGACATCGAAACCGAGGTTGACGAACGATATCGCATTGTAAGCCATGTTGGTCTTGACACCCCACTGAGCAGAAGGAGAGGCTGAGACTGAGGGAATAGAAATAACCTCCTGCCCTTGTGCATGACACAGAACAGGAAACAATATCAAGAACAAAATACTTGACACAGTGGTTGGGGTAAAAAGTCTCAATCTCATCGAATGCAAAGATAAAGACATTTTTTATATGTCACAAAAAAATGCACACTTTTTTACAAAAACACCCGAATTTTATCGTTTTTGACGGAAAAATGAATGTTTCTGCCACCAAATTCCATACCATAGACACGATTATCATCGCATTGATAGTGAGGCCTTGGGTCTTGCGACAACACCTGTCGCAGGGCTTCAAGTTTTTCGCTCGAATACAATACTTTAACATCTTCGTCGAACGAGACCAGAAGCGCCGGCTGCTCGCGCGTCTGATCTGTAAAACCACCCTTAGCCTCGGGATGACTGTCGGAAAAGGGCAGATAGGGTTTGATGTCGAAAATAGGAGTACCATTCATCAGGTCAGCCCCTTTCACCCAAATGACAGGACCATCGGGGGTGTTGAGCTCGATCGAATCAATTTCGACGCTCGACAACCCAATAGGATTCGGACGGAATGGGGAACGGGTGGCGAAAACACCCATGCGCACGTTACCCCCCAATCGTGGTGGACGGACCGTAGGACTCCACTCCTCGCGATGCGCTTCGCTGAAGTCCCAGATCAACCACAGATGACTGAACCCCTCAAGACCTCGCAAGGCATCTGCCACTCGGTATTCGGGCTCGAACACAATCCGTCCTTTCAGTTCCGGTACCAGTCCACTTTGCCTCGGAATGCCAAACTTGCTCTCGAAATCTGTCTCAATATGCGCAATGATCTTCATAATTAGCTTCTTTTTGTACTGACAATTCGTAAATTATGCGTGCAAAGATAGTAAATAATTGCAAACACCAATTATCATTGTTGCAAAAAACGAACAAATCATCATAAAACAGACGAATAATGCACACATTGCATGAAACTGTGTACAAAAACTATTGTATCTTTGCACCGTGTTTATTTGAGGTAGGGAAGAGTCAGCCCAAGAAGCTTCCCATTATATACATTATTAAATAAAAGATGAAAAGAATTATTATTTCGGCCGCAATGAGCATGGCCTTTGCTTGTGTTATGGCTGGTGGTTATTTGACCAACACCAATCTCAGTTCTACTTTCCAACGTAATCCTGCCCGCGAAGGCGCTATCGCTATCGATGGTGTCTATTCCAATCCTGCTGGTGTCACTTTTCTGGAGCATGGTCTCCACATCCAGGTGAACTGGCAGTCTGCCTTCCAGCATCGTAACATCGACACCGAGTATGCACCTTTTGCCAAGAACATCGAGAATCCAACAACAACCAGAAGCATCGAGGGTGAGGCTATCGCGCCTGTCATCCCAAGCATCCTGGCTTCGTATAACCACGAGCGTTGGAACATTCAGGTCATGGCCGGTCTGGTCGGCGGTGGCGGCAAGTGTGTATTCGAAAATGGCTTGAGCTCATTGGAACAGGCTGGCTCGATGATCTGCAGCATGGGCGAAAAGCTCGGCGTAACTGGCTACGGCATGAACTCATACCTGCGCGGCAAGCAGTTCTACATCGGCTACCAGCTGGGTGCCGGCTACAAGATTACCGACAACTTCTCAGTATATGGTGGTGTACGTGCCACTCAGGCTATCTGCCAGTACTACGGTACAGTCAATGACATCAAGATCCAAATGGGTGGTCAGGTTTTGCCTGCTCAGGCAACCTTCGAGTCGCTGTTGGGCGAATACACATCGAAATACAATGCAGGCATCGGTCAGGTTCAGGCTCTGATGGGCGAAGGCACTCCTTTCGAGACTGCCGAGGCTTTTGTTTTGGCCAATGCCGCCAACGAGGCACACCCAATGCAGGCCACTTTCGCACAGTTGGCTCAAGCCAAGGGTGCTCTGCCAATGCTGCAGACTGCAGTCAACATGACGGGCGACATCTCGCTGAACTGTGACCAGAAAGGTCTCGGTTGGGCTCCTGTCATTGGCTTCGACTACATCCTGAACGACAAGTTCAACTTCGGTGTGAAGTATGAGTTCCGCACAAAGATGACTCTCCACAACCGCAGCGCCAACGAGGGCGGTGAGGGTATCGAACACCTGAAGCAGTTCGAAAACCATGGCAAAGTTCGTGAGGACATTCCTGCCATCGCTGCCGCAGGTGTTCAGTACAGCCCTATCTCGAAGCTCCGCATCGATGCTGCCTATCATCAGTACTTCGACAAAGATGCCCATAAGTTCATGGGTAAGCAGAAGATGTTGGACGGAAACACCTGGGAGGTACTCTTCGGCGTTGAGTACGACATCACCGACAAGCTGACCGTGAGCTGCGGTGGTCAGAGCACCAACTACCCTAACACCGACGAGTATATGAGCGACATGTCGTTCGTGACCAACTCTTTCTCTGCCGGTTTGGGTATTGCCTATAAGTTCAGCCAGCACTGGACTCTCGATGCCGCTGTATTCCGCACCTTCTATTCTGATTACTCTGCCACCATCGACGGCAAGAAAGATACCTATACACGCGACAACCAGGACTTCGGTCTCGGTCTGACGTTGAACTTCTAACCTATTCAAGTAACCCATTGTATTTTCAATCCATCTTGGCGAAAACCAAGATGGATTTTTTTGCGCAACAAAGTCAAAAGTTTGCGTTTCTTGCGCAGTCGAATTATGAGTTCACGCAGATCATGATGATGAAGCAGATTATATCCTTGCTTTCTAGTGTATCATCTCGACGAGATTAAATAATAACTCACACAAAGACACAAAGACACAAAGAAGACAAAGGCCTGCGGCATTATGCCTTTGTGAACTTGATTCCCTTTGTGATAAATTATATTGCTGTCCGGGGAAAGTTATATTGCTTGAAAAATCATAGAAACAAGCCATTCTCCATGCGATTATTTTCTATTTTGCAAAACAAGCCCCATCTTTTTTACTCCATGAATGGAAATCAATAAAAATCAAATTTCCAACTTGTCGGAAGGCATG